>JBHLPI010000082.1:0-8889 GCA_048939595.1 Promethearchaeota archaeon
ACATGACGAGGATGGTTCCGAACGTGGGCCCTCGCACTTTCACGCGGTATGGGGTGTTTTCACCGTTGCTGACCGCGTGGAAACAAAGTTCTCCACGACCAGCTTCTATGAAATGGAAAGCCTGACCAGGGGGTATTTTCAGTCGCCAGGTGATCTTTTTGCCTTCGGGGGTTTGTGTTTCACGGACGGGACCACTGGGTAGCTTGTCTAAAGCGCGTTCAATGATGTTGAGGCTTTCTTCGATTTCTTGTCGACGGCAGAGAAATCGATTATAGGCGTCACCGTTTGTTCCGGTGATGACCTTTATTCCGATGTCTTGGTAGGCTTCATAGGGGGTTGCTGTTCGAACATCGAAGTCGATGCCGGTTGCTCGGAGATTGGGACCGGTGACATCGTTTTGAATTGCGGTGGTAGAGGTGAGGGGCGCAAGATTTTGTGTCCGATCGATGAAGGTTTTGTTATGGAATAAGAGGTCATCGTAGATGTGAAGGCGCTTGCGGAGATACCTGATGAGTTGTTGGGCTTTGTCTTGAAAATCGGGTTGGATGTCGCGGCGAACACCACCAATGGTGTTGAATATATGGTAGATCCGTGCGCCGGTAAGTTCTTCGAGAAGGAGAAGGACTTGGTCGCGGTCACCCCAGATGAGGCGTTCGATGGTGTCAAACCCTGATGCGGCTCCGCCAAATCCCAGGTTCATTTGGTGGCTTTGAATGCGTGAGAGTTCAGCTTGAATTACCCGTAAGTATTGTCCGCGAATAGGAACACTGATGTCTACCATTTTTTCTGTAACGCCGGTATAGGCAAGTTCATAGGAGGCGCCATCGAGGACACAAATGCGGGGGACAAGCATGATGTTTTGTAGCCATGTGCGGTATTCCATGAGTTTCTCGAAGCCGCGATGTAGATAGCCAGGGTAGGGAGTAGCATCAACGACAATTTCGCCATCCAATCTAAGGTCCATATTGAAGTTACCGGAGGCAGGATGTTGGGATCCAAAGACGACGTCGAATTCGGCCTTAGAGGCATCTGCTCCTTTTAGAGGATAGGGGGCCACTTCCATTTGACCAGCGTCTGTGTTTATCATTTCCTCTTTTCCGGTGTAGCCGCCTTGAATTGCTTGGATGGCATGAACTACAGCTACACCGATTGGCTCGGGGCGCGGTGGACAGCCAGCGATCCAGATGTCGACGGGGATGTATTTGCTGATATCTTTGATTGTGTTGTAGCTGTCCCAGTAGGTTCCGCCGGTCATGGGGCAATTCCCGAGAGCAATAACCCACTTGGGTTGGGGCATGAGGGAGTAGATCCGGATAATTCGTTTCAGGGTCTTTGGTGTGACATAACCGCCAACTATCAGTGCATCTGCATGTCGGGGAGAACCAACGGCTAAGAGTCCGAAACGCTCCATGTCGAAGGAGCTCGCTACCCACGGAACCGCTTCAATGAAACAACATCCCGTCATGTAATTGACGATCCAAATACTGCGGGAGCGTGCCCACGAGATCGTGCTTTGTATTTTCGGGGGTTCTGGATGTTCTAATACTGGGGGGACGGAGAGCATTTCGGGTGTATAGTTGAGGGTCTCAGGCTTCATGGTGAGTAGGATGGGAAAATTCGTGAAAGTGAGGGCGCCTGTTGGGCAGTTGTCAACGCATAAACCACAGAAACAGCATTTCCGGAAATCGATTTGTGGTTGAAGACCAGTTTTGTTTTCCTTATTCTTTTCGCGTTCGACCATCTCTATTGCATTGTTGGGACAGACTAGCGAACAGATTTTACAGCCTTTACATAAATCCGGTTTGTAGAGTTGTCGGCCTCGGTATAAGTCAGTGAGTGGCATATCAGGAGGAAAAGTGAAGGTCATAGGTTTTGATACTGCCAGCCCTAGAACACTCTTTACGGCTTTCAGAAATCGCGACATTTTCTATTTCCCTCTCACCTGATAGTATTCTTCGTTGACGTAATCACGCCAATTGAAATCTTTACGTAATGGTGGTTTTCCTTTCCACTCTTCGAGGAACAGTGGTTTCAACATCATATTTCCGACATAGTTGATCCCAAAAAGCTCCCACATCTCGCGTTCATGCATCGCTGCAGACTGCCAGATGGCAGAGAGGCTCTGGATCGTTGGGTTGGTTCGGGGAATCCGTGTAGCCACCTTCACGTATAGATTTGCTTCAAGATGGTGAACTACGTAATACGCCTCGAATTCGTTTTGCTCTATCCAGTCGATTATTGCCACTGTAAGACAGCGAGCGAATCCACGTTCGCAGAGATCAGGGGCAAGATCCGCATACGTTTCTGGATCTGTGATAAGTGATACGAGATTATCCGTTACTTCAAGGTTGGAGATGGCGTACTGGGATTTCAACGCGCGTGATAAGGATGCCGGCTCTATCGCTTCGTGTTTCATGATGCCAGTCTCCTTAGGCGGAAAGCGCCTAATCCTTAGGACTTCCTAACTCTATATTTAGGATAACTAAATACCTACCGCATTTCGCCAATTCCCGGCTTCTCCACGGTTAACTTCCTCACAAAGAGTGCCGACACTCGCAATTATCCAGCGAATTCTTTTCTCAGTCTGAGTAAGTGTTGGTATTGCCACTCTCGTTCTTTAGCTACAGCTGCGTGGGCATTAGATGCGGTTGTGGCTCTATGGATTGCTTGTAAGGCATAAATGGCAGAACCGATAGAATGAGTTGGAACATGTGCGGTGGCCACTGCTTGACCTGCGGCACGGGCAGCCGAGCGGGCTGCAATATCTCTGCCTACTGCACGGGCGGCGGCATGGGAATCAAGCGAAGCCTTACGTATAACTGCCATCTTAAACACCCCTGACTTTATCCAGTCCTTAAGCGTTTCAATCGCTTTTCGAGGCCGTTCGTCTTCTGGAAATTTTTCTTCAAAATATGGCAACACCCGCTCAGCACAATCCATAGCCCAGACGGCCAATATTTTATGGTCCGTTGTCTTCACAAGCCCTACAATTCTCTCGTCTTTTCTGTAGCGTGCAAGTGAGAATTTTGGTTTCTTTATTCGTGGTTCACCATTCACATACATTCCTCAATATCTCTATTCATTTTCATCCAGTAGTGAACATCACTACAAAGACCAACCATTCGATAATCACGAATCAGATTTTAAAAAAGCCATTCGAATTCAATCTTCGAATACATTAACAACCTCCAATACCGAAACCACTCAAAAATCATCAAATATACTCAAAAATAATTTGGAATTAAAGAATTTAAAAGAAAAATGGGCATCCACCACAACCAATCGTACAACACCAGTGTTCCCGGCAACATACACCCGCTCCATACCGCACAAAGTCTCCCAAGAGAGACCAGAGGTATTCTGTAGGTATCACAAACTAGGGCGCAGGCGAAGGGGGAGGAGGAAATCGAGGGGTAATACCACCTAATCCCTCATCATCTCCATCATCCTTCCTCCGACCTCGCTTCAGGACCTCTTTGATAATATCAAGACCTTTTTCTCGGTTATCAGGATCGATCGCAACCATGCCATAAGTTTTGATGCCCAGAATGCGTTCAACAAGTTGTGGAGAAAGCGCTCCTGGTAGATCTTGTTTGTTCGCAATTGCCAGAAGTTGGGGTTTAATATCCTTGCGACGAATCAAGTCAATGATATTTTTACTGTTAAGCACGTTTTGCAGGGTCGAATCAGTGACCAATAACATGATGTGGCTTCCTCGAAGGAAAAGTTCCCAAAGCCTACGAAAACGATCTTGACCACTCCAATCCCAAACAGTAATTTCATAAGGACCTGATGATCTGATTGCAAAATCAGTATCAGCTCGTTTCGTTCCCTCCGGATAATATGGTCCACCACCTAAACCAGGAAAACTAACTGGTCGGATAGGGGTATGCGTAGGCGACAATCCGGATAAAAGACGTTTCAGAGTGGTTTTTCCAACGCCATCATACCCAAGGATGATGACTTTGAAGGGAGAAACGATGTAGTCTTCGAGTTTTGCCATGAAGTCTTCGTATTCTGCTTCATAGCTAATTACACGTCGAAACTCGTAAGTCACGCGATCCAATTTTTCTCGCAGTGTATAGTCATCAAACCCCACGTCGGCAACAAGCACCACAACACCGCGTCCAAGTGGGGTTCCCATGTATTTGATGGGTCCAATTACTTCGATAAGCGTATCTTGGGCTTCCTTAATGCGATAAGCAAAATTTTGGACTTCTTTTACGTTGACTTTCATTTTCCAAAAGTGTTTTTCCACAACGATTTCGTCACGTGCATCAATAATGAACACACTGGTTACCACGCCCACTGGTGGTTCACGCAGCTCTTCCGGAAACGCTTCCAGAGTTGGTCGGATGGGTAACTCAAATACTTCTGTTAACATATCCTGAAAGTCCTCAAACGTCATCTCCTGGTCGATGACCAAACGTAACGCGTTAGCTGTTTTCGCGACATTCTCCCGCAGCACCTTATCTTCTTCCCATGGATTCGCCATTAGCACTATGGCTCCTCGCCCAACCGGGCTGCCCACATACTTCACATTGTCATGCTGTTCAATCAGAATCTTGCCTGCCTGCACTACCCGCGCCCCAAACTTCTTCACCGGCTCACTGACCAGAAACCCCATCTGTAATTCTGCCCTTTCTCGAATATCAAGGGAAAACACATCCGGTGTAAAATACGCGCCTTCACGTAATGGAGGCAGCTCAAGTTGAATCCGATCCCATTCCCCAATATCCGCTAACGGCGGGTGCTCCACTGGTACGGCTTCAGACTCAGAATCTTCCACCTCCTCGCTTCTAACTGACCAAGACTGAAATAACGCGGACATCTCCGCCTCCTTCCGCTTAATTGGATCCGGATGTGAAAATACCTGCTTTCCCTCCTCAACAACCGTCACAAAAAATTCAAACCGCTCAAGGCGCGCACCACACTCAGGACACACACCATCAGCACCAAACTCCACCTTCTTACCACAATTCAGACATTCCAACAATCTCAGCTACAACCCTCCAAACCTAGAAAACCAATCCCCACCTAAAAGTATTCGGAACTAGCCCAACCATCCAAAGAAATCGCTAACACTGTTGCATGAAAAAGAAAAATGGGCGTCCACCGCAATGGCTCATCTCCAATACCAGAATCCTAGAAGCAACCAACGGACTTAGGAGCTTTCTTTAAATAGTTTTGATGTATATCATCTAGATTCCTTTGAAGGAGAGAAGAAGGAAGGATTTTCTAGGAAGTGAATCGAATGAATGATCTTCATGTATTTCTGAATGCTAATAGTTTCATCAACATCGTCACCTCTGTAGTTGAAGGCTTTAAACTAGAAGTTGGTGGATTGTTATTTGGCGACTGGTTTCGGACAGTGAACAAGATTCTTGTAGAGCAGGTAATACCCCTACAAACTGCTAAGAGAAAACCTACCGAAGTTCACTTCAATGCCAGACGAACAAAACGAGTCCATCAGATGTGGGATAACCTCACAACGTACTGGCCTCTCGGAGATTTTCATAGCCACCCAGAATATCGAGGGGTAAAATACATGCCAGAACCAAGCCAAACAGACCAAGAAAATTTACGAAATGAAGAAATCGAGATAATCGTCGCAATCTGGGAAGCCGAACGTCGAAATCCACTAGATTACGTCCGAGACGGAAAACGGATTTCAGGCGCAATAGGAAAATACTACGTTAAACTGGCAGCATGGTACCTAGACAAGAATGCAAAGGTCCAGGAAGCGGAACTCTGGGCTCCTTATATTGAAATTATCAACGCAGCATACAAAGCTGGTTTGTCCCCTCGCCCAGGTCGACTTTTCGCTCCAGAAACCACCGTATCATTTCAAGAACTGCGACCCCTCAAAAAGCTAATTTCAGAATATGAGAACAGCGTATTTAGATCAATTAACTCAATGAACTTTAACAAAGCAAACGTCATTCTTCGAAAAATCGAGAAGGTTCTCAACCAAATCCAGCGAACCAAACAATAAGAACTATTTTCAGTCGAACGGGAATGCAAACGGGTTTAAATATCTCTGAAAAAGAATGTGGTCGTCCACCACAACCACTCCACAGCACACTTCTCCCAAGCACCCAGACCACCGTACGTTCCATTATTTCTGATACACAATTTTTATTATACAATACATCAACCTGTATTTTGAGATTTGGTTATGACTTATGAGATTTTTATTCCTAAGAGTCTAAAGGGCAAACGCATCCGGAGTCTTTATACATTCATCTACCAATTTCAGGCAGTGGATTGGAAAATTTTTTATTATGGGTTCGGTGTGGACCAAGAGGATTTAGAGGAGCGCCAAAAATGTGGAAGTATCCCAAGCAATTACGGGTGCATACTCTTCGTGAACTTCCACTTTGACGCAGCCAAGTTTATCGAGTACGTCAAAGGTGATGTCGACAGCGACACGCTAGTGGGTATAAGAGGAAAAATAGACGAAGACGAGTATATCGACATCAACGAATGGTTTGAAAGGGATCAGGTCAGGAAGGTAGCTACAAGCCATCCAACGGTTGTAAGTAGTGTTGAGCTTGAGCTTCTAGTGCCAGTTGTGATTACAATTGATACGCTCCCAGAAGACATTGAGGAGACGATAGCGCTCTTTGAGCAGCAAGCGAATAGAATGAAGGCGATTTGGGACTATTATCGTAACCGCCCGCCACCAATATTGGATGCGGAAATTCACCAGTGGGACACCCAGTATGTGGATCCTGCCAAGGTCGAGGGGTATATTACGGATTTAAGTGAGGAACGCAATGGACAAGAGTTCGATATCGAGTTCTTTGCTGAAGAAGTACATGAAGACGTTGAGGACGCACCCGAACAGCCAAGCTATATGCTAATTCTGAGATTGGAACAAGACGCCACATTAACAATCAAAAAGCTGGAAAAGGTCATAGACCAAGCGTTAGCACCTATTAAGCAACATATTTCAAAGCAGGCATGCGTCGCCAACTTAGTGTAGAAATTCTGAATTGGTGATAAACCTTTCACTTAGAACTACAATTGAAGAGACTGCGTGGATTTTGAAATCGTTCAATCTAGAAGAATGACTCGCGCAAAATAGAACGATAAGCGTTCACGTGTTCCTCAGTAGATTAATATCCAGAGATACACTCCAGTCTGGGCAGTGTGTGTAACAGTATGACACCAAGGAGGCTGTGGATTCTGCTTTAATTATATTATACCTCGTTCTTTTTCCAAATCCTTGATTTCTCCACATGCCATATACCCAACAATACTTCCTCGACGAATAGGATATTTCTCATCAACTTTATGTACTCGTCGTGTTGGGCTCACTCGGATCAATCCAAAATAACGATTATCTAAAGAAATTAGCCGGATTTGTATAGGGACAGGGGGATTAATTCGGCTAGTTACGATTTGCTGTATTTTATCAATATCCCAGTCTCCTTTCTTAATACCAATTGGGTGCCAAGTTTCATCTTCAACTCCAACAACAATGAATCCGCCACTGCTATTTGCAAATGCTGCAATATCCTTAGCAAGTTCCTTCTTTGATCTCGGAGTTTCTAACAATAATCTTGACTTATATTCGATTTTTTGACCTTCTTGTTTTGCTTCTAATAAATCTCTCACTAAGACTTCATGTGCAACAGCTCTTTCAGAATAGGGTTGCGATTTTGTTGGCAGAGGACTTGAAAATACTTGAAGACTAAGTTGCATATGTTTCACTCGTATATCCTGCCAGAATTCTTCTCCATTCATCGTGATGAAAATGGGATCCAGATGAGAAGATTTAGCAACTGGATTAAGAATGAATAATAAATCAATATTTAATCCCGTGTTTTTAGAAATTTTTCTAACAAGGATTTCACCTTCTTCAGATGTTCTAGACGAAGCAGTTATTAGAACTAAAATTTTTACAAGTAACCCTTCCCCATAGAGCTGCGACTCTCGAACCTGATTAAACTTCTTAAAAACTGTCTGACCAAATTCTGAAGGATTATTCTTGGGCCATGATAAAAAAACTAATCCTAAAGAATAATGAGCCCCAAAATAATTGGCATGAAAAATAAACGTACATTTATCTCTAAAATCTTGGTCAACTAGGAAATAGCCCTCCCCTAGAAGAGTCTTGAATACAGGTAAAAATTTATCAAATCGGGAACGGACCTGGTTGTTGTTAACTCCAATCTTCTTCATTTTCTTACGCGGCTCCACTCTATAACCCTCCATAATAGTGTTTCAAAATTTTAAGTAAAAAAATCCTCCTAACCTAATCGTTACACAAGCATCTGCAACACAACTTAGACGTATAAGGTGTAAAATTGTATAATATCAAGCTATTTCTTTTGAAAAAAAGTGGTTCTAATTCTCTATATGTATTCTATAAAATTTTTTCCAACTCTTTAATAGTAAATCTAGGGAGAGATTTGTGTACGTGTGAAGTGAAGTATTTGCTAATTCATCAACAATTTTTTACATCTAAACTTCTAAGAAACATGAGTGTAAAATTTTGTTTTTCTGGATATACTTGTGCAGTAATCTTTCGATTTCTGCTGGCAACAACACCGGAACAGGTCTTCTCTGGTCTTGTAGGGAACCATAAGTTGTCAGTACCGCTTTTCTCAACTTCTGCTGAATCCAGCTTCTGCTCTCTACGCTCCACATCTCTCGTTGACATTTCTGATAGGTGACATAGGGAATTTGCACAAGCTGATACCCTGGTCCCCACTCCCTCGAGGATTCCGGCGCATAGGTCAATTGCGCAAACATCTGCCCCGGCAACAGTTTCCGAAACCGAAACTCCGGCAACGGTTCTTCCTGCATCACCAAATTCTCCACAATCACCTGCACATCCGCATGACTCGCCAACCGCCCCGCAAACTTCGTCCCCGTATT
>JBHLPI010000083.1:0-8856 GCA_048939595.1 Promethearchaeota archaeon
CTTTGAGAATTGGTTCTTCTATGCAGATTACGCCTTTTAATTATACGTTCCAGTCTACACTAGAAAGATTGGGGCAAGTCTGAACTCTTTTAAGAAGAAAGAAATTAGGTATCCTGATAACGTTGCGAAAAATCGATATTCTGTGTCCCCTTCTTTTGATACTGGTGGCCCTTATCATCACTTGGATTCTTGTTCTCATCAATCCGGTCATCTTTCCCTTTGCAATCGGTTTCCTTATTCTCCTTTGTGTGTTCATCATTGCGTCTTTCTGTTCAGGTCGATATACACAAGAGGATGTCTCCTCGCAGGCCTATAAACTCAAACGATGAACCCCGCGTTTAAATCCTTAGGGAAAGAAAATCAGGAATACGAAGTTCATTACAAAATCAATGATGAAAATTAAGATAAAGGCAATGATTACAATTGTGAGCCCTCGAAGAAAGAGAGTGTCAAAGAAATGCTGAACCAAGATCATCCAAACGATAAAGGTTGCTAAGAGACTGACAACACTCCATGCGAATACCACAATCTCATTCAAACCTGGCACCAAAAAGAAGCTGATGGTAAAATCAATTCCGAATTTTAGCAGGAGTCCGAGTAGTGCAACAAAAATTGCATCAGTAAATTTAGCATTGACTCCTGAGAGAAGGCGCCCAGCCGCGTAGAATGCAAGTGTCGCGACAATCAAACTAATCAGAAAAGTGAGAATAGCATTAATTTGGTCGGGTGTAAGGAACATCATTGATTATCATCCCATACTGTTAGGGCTAGGATACTCTAGTGCTTCCCTAAATAGCTATGCCCTCAGCCTGACTAACTATGCTAAAAAGTTTCTAGAAGCTAGGCTTATATCAAAGATGCAAGCAACACTAATGCCAATCTAAACATAAGGGAGTTCAATAATGAGTTCTGGTAAGAAGGTTCGTGAACGAATAGAAACTGCGTCTATTGCTCAAATTACAGGAATTGTCCTTATGTGGTATTGTTTAGCAATACTTGGCTCTCGGCTTATCACAGTCGTCGTCGCCCCAGGCATCGGGATTGAAACGGGGATTTATCACTACCACCACATCCTTTGGGGTCTCATTCTCATGACATTAGGTGGCTTTATTGCCCTTTATTGGGAAAGCCGTCTTGCGAAAGTCGTTGGGGCCGTTTTCCTAGGACTCGGCCTTGGATTAGCAGTCGACGAGGTCGGCCTGATCCTTGTCACAGCTGATGTCGGATACTGGGATCCCATAACGTACCCAATCATGATTATAGTTGCCCAGTTACTCATTATCGCATGGATGGCAGCCCGCCAGCAAGGACGGTAAACGCACTGGAACAACGTTGAATAACTACTTTATAGCTCAAACAAATCAGTTATGGCCTATCTAGCGTTCTTCCTGGAGGCTCTCTAAACTCTCCAACACTACATCACGTTGACCCTGCCGAATTAAACTTCGTAGGAAAGTTCCTAATACACCGACTTCGCTGACTCCTAACCGTTGCATAGCATGTATTGAGCGCTTTTCAAAATCCTCGGCTGACAAACCATGAGGGTCTGTTCCGATAAATTCAACTAACCTCGATTCGACTTTTGGCGCGATGGCAATATCCTCGTGAGCTAGTTCGGGTTGATCAGGTGGGGGAATCGGCACTGGTTCGGGTTCACTGACTGGAGGTGGTTCAATAGGTACGACAATGTCTGGTTCAAGAGCTGGTTCCATCTCTGGACTCGGTGGAGTTTCGACTAGTGGTTCAGGATGGTCACCAACTAATGGAATCGGCTCAGGCTCATCCTCTGGTTCGAATACCTCCGCAGCCGTATCACTCGCTGCAGTTAAGGTCTTTTCATCATTGAGTGTAAACACAGGCTCTTCAGGAGGTGAAGGCGTTATTTCAGGCTCGGGGGCAACTGGTGCAGCTGGTTCAGGCAGTTCTTCGCCTACACCATACTCGGGTTTAGTCTGCATAATTGTGATTGCCACTTGGCGAAATGCATCACCTACATTTTCATCCATCTTTGCACTCGTCTCAATATACTGTAATTCTGCTTGTGCCGCGAAAGCCTCTGCTTCTTCCCGAGACACAACCCGCTGGTCAAGCAGATCTGTCTTATTACCGATTAGAATTCCAGGAATATTCCCCGAATTCTTTCGCGCCTCTTCAATCCATCCCGCTAAATGATCAAAGGAGGCCCGATCAGTCACGCTAAAAACGTAAATAACACCCGTCGATCCCTGATAAAATAGTGGACGTACTCCACCAAAATGGGGTTGCCCCGCTAAATCCCAAATCTGAAGCTTAACAACAACTTTCGCTAAATCCACCGTTTTAACTGCGAAGGATGTGCCAATGGTCATCTTGTAGGTGTCGGTGAAAGTGCCTTGGGTGTACCGGACAATAAGACTAGTTTTTCCAACAGCCCCATCTCCGGCGACGGGTACTTTAAAAATGAAACTGGGTTTAGTTGGCATGCTCATAAGCAGTTTCTCCTCGTATGAGGTCAGTGGTGCCGTGAGTATTTATTTTCTATGTTGGCTTTTAACTCGATTGGTGGTTCTTGCGTTTTACTTCCTTCGTATTAAAACTGGATTCCCTTGAATTGCTCGCTAGTCTTCTTCATCAACAGAGCAGGGTGAGAGATATTCAGGAGTCATAACCACGATAATGGGTTGCTGGGTAGTTGCTTTGGTCTTAGGCTCTTTTCTTGATCGCCGCCGATAATATCCGCAACAGCTGACACGGCAGATGCAGGGGATTATAACAAGGACAATTATCCCAAAGATGAGGAGATATCCAAAGAGGCTGGTAATTCCGCTGAATGGATTAGTTGAATTCAGAATTGTGGATTTAGCCCAGTGGTAGTGAGTAAGCTTAAGCGAGAAAAAAAGACTGACGGGTCCGGTGTTATTAAGGACACAGTACCATTGACTTTGGTAGGGCAGGTCAACAGTGGTGTGAAGACTATAGTTCACAGCTTGATAGAAGTGACAAGAGAAAGTTGAACCAGTTAGTTGCCACTGATGGTATTGGGATTCATCACAGACAAGAAACGTTGTAGGATGGAAGCCGAACCCACTGATTGTGAAATTAATAGCCCATCGGTCATTAGGCCCCCGTGTTGCATTAAAGGTCCATGTTGCATGCCCAGGGAGGGATTCAAAATAAGTGTGGGTTTCAACGCTGATTAGGACCCATTGTTCGTCTGTCGCAGAGAGGGGAAGAATGGGTATCGAGGTAAGTGCTATGATTAGCATGAGACTAATTCGCAGAGGTGGTACCTTCATACGGGATCACTTCTGCGAGAGGCGCGGGATTTGGTTTGTTTTTAACTGTTCCGGTATCTAATGCGGTTCCCCTGACTCCCCCCACTTCTCTGTCATGACTTTGGTGATGTAATGAGCTTCGGTGAGATAGACTTAGTCGTCGAGGTTGATGATGGTTTCGTCATCGGGTAGATAGATTATCCGCCATTTTCGTGGATTGAGGTACGGTCGTTGAGGGTCTAATGGAGGGTCGTGGGTCATGATTTGTCACTCAGACTTTCATTCACAGCTCTTACCTAAATAGAAAGAGAGAGTGAAAGCTAACTAAAGCATGAAATTTAGGAAATGGGTCCTTCTTCAAGATATGGTGATTTTACATCAGATTCACTTATTCGGATTTGAAGACGAGTAGGCAGAGGATAGCTTTTTCGGTAATCTGTGAAGCATTCATCATGTCACTACAGCCCTCTGCGAAAGATATCGAAACGTTCCGGTTGAATAATAACTTGATCCCATAAGTAGTAAGTGGAGGAAGCTTTTGATGGCTGCTGTGTGCAGGTAATAATAGAAAATTTGAATACTTTAATTTCAAAGCAAATAAAGAAGGCTCTAATCAATTCGGTGAGAAACAAGCGATTGGCTGTATTTAGTAGTGTGATTCGTTGGTCAAAAAACAATTAATGAGAAGTTGACTCTAAGGTATAGAGAAAATGGATGAAGTTGAAAAGAACACATCGAAAAAAAACAGCACCAATTATTGCCATTGATATGCACGCTAATGTCCGTTCTGTGAGCTTCAACAGACTTTACTACCTAGACGATATTCTGCATAATGAATTAAATGAATATGTAGGCAAGAGATTATTAAGTTCTAGAACCAAAGAACACACATCCGTGTAGTTGAAGGTTTGTAAAAGTGACCTCAAAAATAGCCCTGGCAATCATCCGTGATGCATTACGCGTGCGAGACCAAGAACGTGTCTGGATACACACCTGGAATCACTGCCTTGAATTGGCAGAGGAGGTGGCCCAGCAGGCACAACTGCATGGGGGAATAGTAACAATGAGTCTGATGACGGAGTCTCTACTCACCCATGCACTAAAGAAGGCCCCTCAAGAAGCTGTTATTACACCACCAACTCATTGGCTCACTGGCATCGCAAAATCGGATGCCCTTATTATAATGGATGGTCCTGAAGATCCCAGTGTTTACAAATCCGTCGAACAAGGAAAAGCAATTCATCTAACGAACCAAATCAATCAACTGCTAGACACGGCTTTTTCAAATCGTGTACGCACCCTTCTTGTCCGAACCACCAGTTTTACAGAACAAGCAGCGAAAATCTACAACCTGGATTATGGAACACTCATACAAGAAAGCAACCGCTGTGTAACAGCAAATCAATCAGAAATTCTTGATCTGGGACACCGGATTGTCCCCTTACTCCGAAAACACCGCGATATTCACCTAAGTTCGAGAGAAGGAACAGATGTACGGTTCCGAACTCAAGGGACACCGCTAATCGATGATGGTATTGTTGATCAAACAGATGTGAAAAGTAAAAATGTCTTAGCCCATTACCCTGCAGGAACTATCTCAATACCGATTGATCCAAATAGCGCCGAAGGTACAGTGGCATTCAATTGGCCTAAAGCGTATTTAGGTGATATTGTACAGAATTTAAGATTGGATTTTAAAAAAGGACAAGCCGTTAACTTGCGAGCTTCGAAAGGCGAACAAACTGTGGAACGCGCAATATTTGCGGGAACAGGTTTGAAAGATCATCTTACGCGGCTTACATTTGGGATCAATCCAAATGCTTCTATACCCTTAGGACTCGCCTTGGATGAATTAATCCCAGGCTCTATTACTCTGGGATTTGGTGATAACCGGTTCATTGGCGGCCGGAGTCAAAGTAATCTTGCGTACACGCATTCTCTCAATGATGCGATTGTCAGTATTGGGCCTACAGCTATAATAATGGATGAGAAGATTATACTCTAATTCACTTGGATATTTGATTTTCAGGTCGTTTCTTCAATAAGAATCAAGACGGCGCCAATAGCAATCAATAATCCTGCAATGCCCCACGCTCCAAATGCAACAACAATTCCCAAAAGGATGAGATATATTGCTGATCGTGCAGGATCCTCGCTGATACGATGTGGAAATCTGGTTAATACATAATAGCCAATGACTATTGAGAGGAGGCTGGTTGATACCATGAAAAGGTCATAGAAATTAACAGCAAAAAAGGGAGGTCCCAAACCCAGGAGAATAATATAGATCCAAAATAAAAAAGAGACAAGCCCTAATACAATTCCTAAAATTGCTCCAAACTTGATGAGATGGTCAGCTACCTCAGTAAGTTCCATGAGATGAATCCCTTTTAGAGAATGAGTGCATCCATTTCATAAAGTGTGTGGTCGTTATTAAAGAAAAATAGATGAGGAATCTAGCTTGGGACAAGCTAGATCCTCGAAGTGTTCCCACTGGATTTAGGCTTTCACATTTTCTTTGTCTAGGAATACCAAGATTCCTGCAATGAAAATCAGAAGCCCGCCAAAAGCCACCCATGAAAGGATACCTAGGATAATCAGTGGAATTGCGGTAGCGGCATAGTTAGTCTCAAGCATGGGAACGTATTTTCGCCACACTAGGAAAGCACAGATTAGGGCAATGACATCAAGAACGATACTAACCATTGAACCTCCGATACCCAGAAGCCACAATGGTCCTAACCAGGGTAAGGAGATAGCGATGGTGATACCGTAGTAAGCGATAGAAATCAATGCAACGATTATAGCGATTATAGCACCCCAGAAGCTTAATAGTTTGACATAATTCTCATAAGCCAAAGTTTGTATGCCTCCTATTATGAGGTTCACAATTCTTGCATTGATTCGTTAAAAAAGGCTTTCGTGTGTTGGAAAAAAATGACTCGCAGCACAATTAGGATAAAAATAATGAAAAATCCGCTACCCAAATAAATTTATCAGTACACCATGCGGTTGGATTGCGATTCTCTGGTGAACCATCACATGACTTCCATGTCTCACTATTATCGCCCACCTCGACGAGTCCCTAGTCGCGATTCCGAAGAGGAACCAACGACGCAACGCTCACGAACCAAGGATATCCTCATCCTTTTCATTGGATTAGTAATAGTGTGTCTAGTGCTTTTTGCGCTCAGTATTGTCTTAGGTAACTTAGGATTTCATACCATATCACTCGGTCTCTCATTGTTTGCCACAATTCTCATTTGGGTAAGTGTCGGAGTGGGAGTCGCAGTTGGGATAACCTTCTATGTGATGCAATCATTCTTGAAACGTGAATTTAAAAAACGCTTCGATCGAATGGACCGAGAAAGAAATATCCAGTATCGTCGAATGATGGGACTTGATGAACCAGAAGAACAAGATCAGTAGCTATGTGTTAGATACCAAATTTGTTAGCGATGCCATTTTCTTGCCAATACGTATACGAATTAGCAAATTCTCGTTGATTGTCCTGAATCATGCCCCAGATATTTTTCACCAATCGTTTTCCTATGGACGATAAAGTAATCTTCTTTTTCTTTTCGATAGTTTCAACTAACCGGCGACTCATTAAACGGCTTTCTAAGAGACCCTTCTTCCGTTGTTCGGCTGCATCACGTGACTTAACTAAGATTGGAATTGATCTAAGCACCTGATACCCCCAGGATTCGAGAATCGCTGTTAAGTACTCAGAAACATCTAGAGCCCCATAGCTTCCTGCAGTCACAACAAGGGCAGCATATTTTCCAAATAATTGGGGTCGAAGACTCCAAGGCCAAAAGCGATCCAATAAGCATTTCAGGCGACCTGGCGGACCCATCAAATAAACGGGGGTCGCAAGCACAAACCCAGGGGCAAGTAGCATCGATTCCTGAAGGGATTGAATATCATCCTTAACAATACACTCGCCGTTCGTTTCACAAGTTAGGCAGCCCCCGCACGCAGCAAAACGCATAGCAGGGGTCATGTAAACATCCGTTCGCACCTCAGCTCGTTTCAATTCCTCAATCAGATCAGCGGTGAATATGTAGGTTTCACCTTTTTCACCTTGAGGACTTGCCAACAAGACTGGAAGACTAACCACGAGAACGCCACCCGCTCAGAGCCTGTGTCTTCATTTTTATCGAAGAGTTGAACAGACTATATACCTCACTTCACTTTAAGAGCTTGACGACCCAGAATATTATTATGCATTTCAATTAAGAGCCATTTAATAGGAGGAATCACTGGAAAGAATACACAGTGGTGCTAACTCATGGGCCCAGAAAACGATTTGTTCCAACGAGCAGTTATCGCATTCAGTGATGAAGACTTTGAGCGAGCTGAACAACTCATAAAAGAACTCCTTGACCTCGATTCAACAAATGTTGAGGGCTGGAGCCTTTTAGCAAATATCCATCAACAACAAGGCGAAAATGAACAAGCGATACAGGCTGCGATAAAGGCGACTGAGCTTGAACCCGACAGCCTTCAAAATTGGAATAACCTAGGATACCTTCATCTTCTTCAAGGCAACTGGACTGAAGGCGAACGCTGTTACACAAAAGCTACAACCCTACCAGATCCCACACCAACCATATTCCTTAATCTTGCCTGGGCTCTCATTGAGCAAGGAAAACAAGATCAAGCAAAAGAACAACTAAGCAAAGCCTTGGAACTTTCCCTTGAAGACACGCTCTATGATGACCTTGAAACTAACGAACAGTATTCCAAGCTCCGACCGCTGTTCGAACAATTGAAGAAATGACCCTCTTGGTTTTGTTAAGGGTGTTCTTTAATAATAAAGAAACTACCTGATGTTACTGTTTGACCAACACCAGGGATTTGCCGTAAATTATTCACCACAAGTTCTCCAATTTCTTGTAATGACGCGCCTCGTGCCTTGAGAATAATGTCCCATTGCCCAGCAACGACGTGGACCTCCACAACATTCTCCAACCTTGCTATTGACCGGGCTACATCCTGTTGAGAAACATTATTCACGGGATTATAATTCACCAATACGAATGCCGTGACAGGAAGTCCAAGCTGATTGTAATCAGGGATAGCAATAATTCGCTTGATGACCTTGTTGGTTTTCAGGCGGTCAATTCGATGTTGCACCGTTGATCGTTTCATATGGAGTTTTCTAGCGATTTTAAGGGCAGACTGGCTGGCATCAGTTTGTAGTTCTTGGAGAATTTGCTTGTCCTTAAAGTCTAGCATAGTGAGCAATATGCTAATCATTGCTTATAATTGTTATCAAAAATTGGTAAAATGCTTATGCCGTTAGCAAAAAGCTAATATGCTCTAACCATTCTTTATGCCATGGGTGCGTCATGATGGTAACAAAATCCAATCCGCATCGTTTGCTCTCAAGCCGAGTAGCCTCAGACGTGGAAAGCGGAGTGAAGCTTCGTTACCGATCCATCCGTTCACCGCGAGCTCGAGCCATTCTTAAAATCCAACATGAGTTATCTCGAGTCTGCCGGCGAGTTCTAGATAGCCTTGGATTTCTCGAGGTCTTAGCACCAATTATCGGACCTGTAACTGACCCGGGAATCCGAGGAGCGGGAACCATTGA
>JBHLPI010000084.1:0-8809 GCA_048939595.1 Promethearchaeota archaeon
ACCCCCTCGCGGTGCTGCATGAATATACTCCCGATAACGCTTGGAGGACATTGGTGGAAACCTTGAGGAAATACACGGTTGGTATACTTGTAGTGATTTACGTGCTAGTCAATTTGGATGGACAACAAGAGATCTTCCTGAAATAGAGATTATTCAGCAGCGACCTAAAGCAGGACGAGAGCAGCAAAAGGAAACTGGGTATAAAATTGGCAGAACTATGGCGCTTTTAGGATACCATCCCTTAGTCGCTTTTCCACGAAGCATCTGGTTGTACCTTAAACACCTAATTGCATTAATTACTGTCATTCTGACCTATATTCTCGAGCGTATGAATTATCGAACTGAATTTTAGCGAAGGACTATTATTAGTTTGTCAGCCTAAGTCAGAAACAGCGAGTGAAATTGACGCTTCAGAAAATCATGGGCTAAATCGACAGTTCCCATTGAAGTTGGAGAGTCCTAGATGGATAAAACCGAAGATTCGTTTATTAGATGGCTAGGCTTTTGTGGGTAGACAATTAAGTGTCTGTGAGGAAGTTGATCAGTGTCCGTTGAACCTGACGCGAATGCGCTTTTCAACATAGGTCGAGAACAGTATTTGAATCGAGCTTTCCAAGATGCACTGAAATCGTGGAAGGCAGCTCTGAATCAATACCAAAAAGAAGGAAAGAAACGCGAAAGTGGGATAGTCACCACAGAAATCGGGAAAGCCCTCCTAGCCTTGGGACAAAAGATGGAGGCTTTAGTCAGTTGTACCCAAGCCGTACGGATTCTTCGGGAAGTTAACGACCCTCCAGCTCTTAGAAGCGCCTTAACCACTATGGCTTTAATAATGGAGGAGTTAGATTATTTTGACGAAGCTAACCGCGCCTATATTCAGGCACTCCAAATTCCTCCGAGTGATGAGGACATTTCATCGCAGATTACGCTCTTGAATAAAGCTGCAAATAGCTTAGCTCGAGTTGGAAACTATCGGGAAAGTGCAGTTCATTATAAACAAGCAGTTCAGCTCTTGGAAAAAATCGATGACCTTGATTTGCGTGGAGATACTCTAACAAATTATGCCCGAATTTTACAGCAGCTAGATGAGCATAATGAAGCAGAAGAAATTCTAACCAAACTGATTCGCCTATGGGATTCTGCAGGAAAGCCCCATCTAAGCGCCTATACCTACTTAGGACTGGCTAGCACATATTTGGCTCAAGGGTATATAGACAAGGCATATGCTACCATTCAACAAGCCCAATCTGTCTTCACAACTTCCTCTGATAAAACGGGGCTTGCTCTTTGTGAATATCATCGCGCACGCCTCATTCTACAACGTGGAGAACCGGAGGAGGCATTACCCCATGGTGAAACGGCACTCAAGTATTTTGAAACACAGAAGAACTACCTTGCTTACGCTGAAAGTGCCTTGGTTGTTGCTCAGATTTTAGGTAGATTAGTTCAGGATGTTCGAGCCTTCCGGCTCTTTGATCGTGCAATAACCATATTCGCGAAGCTGAAAGAAAAGGCCCGTGAATTGCAGACCCATGTGTTGAAAGGAAAAGCTTTGTTACGGATAGGAAAACGCAAGGAAGCCGAACAAGAATTTACACAAGTGATTCGTTACTATCACGAACACTCCCGTCCTGAACAGGAGGCCAATATCTACATTCAAGTTGGAGAACTATTCTTAGAGTTAGCTCAGTTTCAAGAAGCAATCGAACAAAGCAAACTAGCACTCAACCTTCTTTCTAATCTTTCTGAAGAAAGGCTCGAAATCCGCGGATACAGACTACTCCTGAACTCGATTAAAAAACTCGCAAAGATTGATGAGGAACGCGCCTTTTTACAGACTGGACTTCAAAGGGCACGAGAACAAGAGAAACTCCTTCTCGTTTCTACACTGACTGTTAGTTTAGCTCATCTGTCACTGGATTCCCAGCCTACTGAACAGATTCAAACCGTATTAGAAAAAGCCATTCATGATGAACAGCTTCCCACTGAACTGAGAACTGAGGCAGCCATTAACTTAGGCATTGTGTTGATGAAGACCAATCAGTTTTCTGAAGCAGCCCAATATCTAAGCCAAGCCATTAAGGACTTTGGAGATGAGCCAACTTTCGATAAGAATGAAGCGTATCTTCAACTTGCAGAAGCATACAAACAGCTAGCAAAGCCAAATCTCCAAAAGGAGGCTCTAATTGGTGCCCTTGAAGCGATGCAGCTACCAAGAAATCCGATAATCGAAGCCAAACTGCTCTATGAGCTAGCTCCATTACTCGAAAAAGAAGATACAGCAAAGGCACTCGAGTATTATGAAAAAGCCGCTGAGATTTTCAGTGAAGGCGAATTCCCTGAGGAATATTTTCGCACCTTACTCAAACAAGCTAGTTTACGTGCCGAATCGGCTGATTTCAACTCATCAAGTCAAACAATCAAACAAGCCATTAGATTAGGTTTAGAATTGGATATCCCCACAGATTTCACTGCAGATCAACTTCCCCTTCCTTGGACACATATCAATGAAGTGCTAACTGAAGCCATCACTTTGGGAGCACATATATATCATAAGCATGGTGAACGCGCCGTTATTGACCAAATTATTGATTGGTCTACTCCACGAAAAGTTGCGCGGTTACAGCCTTTTTTGACGAATAATCTTGGCTTTGAACGATGTAGCGAGCTGATGAAGTTATTAAAAGAGGAGACGGCCCTCTTGCAAAAAGCCAGTGAGATTAGGCGACAATTATCCCAGCTAACATCGAAAGTAATGCCAGAACAAGAATATCAGGCCCGACACGAAGCTCTTCGAACCGAGTTCAGAGAAATTATAGATACAGTTGAAGTAAACAGGAACGTAATAGCTGCTGCATGTCCCGATCCGGGAAGGGGGATGATTCCGCAGGATTATAAAATGCTTCAAAAATTATCAGCGCTCATGCCCCCAGACCGTCGCTGGATTCTGATTAATTATGATGTGCTTTTAGAAAAACAAAGGATCATTGTCTCGACCCTTGATCATGTAGGACGGCATAATCTCCATACCTTACCAATTTCATCCGAACTCCCCTCCGTTATACAATCGCTTCAGGGTATCAAAACCCAGAGACACCTCCCATCTATGACAGATTTGAAAGATATTGCATCCCTTCTGTATAGGAGCCTGATTCCAAGTCTTCTTGAAAGAGAGCTGGAGAACCACAAATATGGTTTTCTCCAATTCATCACGGACGGATTTCTAAATAATGTCCCCTTTGAACTTATTTTCGATGGGAAGGAATATTGGGGATTGAAGTACCCGATGGCATGGGTACCAGATTTTCAATTCTTCGAGAGCACTCTAAAAACAAAGGCGCTCTCACAAAGAGGTGCACTATCGGTTGTTCTTGGTGTGAATGCCAACCCAGAAGATAATCCCTCTCGCAAAGAAACAGCCGAAGAGATAACAAAGATGTTTCTTGCAGCTGTTCCCCATCGGCAAGGCGTTTCCGAGCCTATTGTGCTTTTTGGACGCGATTTCACCCGGAATCTGCTTACCGCGAATACTGATCAGCCAAGGTCGCTACTATATCTCTCTACTCCAACGACAATCCACCATCAGAAGGGCGAACTTCCCCTTTCACAACCCGATAGCTTGAGAGTGATTGAAGTGGGCGTCACAACATACTTCAAAGGAGCGCCTATTCTAATCTTAGACGATTGTACACGCCCCGAGCCCATGGAGGATGGTTCAGAACAAGCTGGTTTTCTCCGGCATTTTGTAACTGCTGGCATACCATCTATCATCTTCTCGCGATGGCGTCCCTCGGAGAAAGTCCAACCCGCATTTGCTCAAACAATTGTTCGGCAGTTATTTGAAGGCGACCCTGTCGCAGTCGCTTTAATGCAGACACGTCGAAAACTAGCAGCCCGTGGCCCCTCACCCCAAAGCTGGTTACATTACAGTCTATGTGGTAATCCTTTTCCCAGTCTTTTATAAATCTCGTTTCGTCATCAAATAAGAAATGCATCCAACAAGATAATAATGCAATCGTAGGTAGCATGTGCTGCAATAGGTCCTGCTAGACGTCGTCCCCGCCACAGGAAAACAAGTCCTAAAATTACTCCCCCGATGGTGTGAATAACGCCAATCAGCGGATTAAGGTGGGCAAGCCCAAATATCATTGACGCAACTAGTAAACCGCCAATGCGCCCATAATAAGCATCAAGGGAATTTTGGACAAAACCGCGGAACAGAAACTCCTCTGAAGGTGCTATAACAAAAATGACTGACAGACACAGCATTCCGACCCAGAACAAATCAGTTGGTGTTGGCGGAGTAGGTGGAGGACCTGCCCCAGGACCAAGGATCTCATAGAGATCTATAGCAAGTATTAGAGGAACCATAGCCAAACCGATGAGAATACCAAGAAGTAAATCTTTGATCAAGAGTAGAATTCCGCCAGTTGAAACACCAAGACTTTCTCGCTTCACCTTTAGACTTCGAACAAAGGCCCAAGGAATAATGATAAAGACAACCTCACTGAAAGTGAGAATGAAGAGAAATCCGGGATCCAACAAGAGGAAGGGAAAATCGAACAGAGGTATTCCCCAAAAAATCAGATAGTAGAATAGGATCGCGAAGGTTATGATGAGAGAAACGCCATATGTGATGATTGTAATAATGTATGTCGATTTTGGGGTCCATGGCCAAAGTGGAGTTTGGGCTTCACTAATAGACCAAGTAATTTTCGCCCCACATGTTTCACAAAAGTTCGTGGGAGTAGTAATGGGTGAAGAGCAAAAAGGACAAAAACGGGTAGGATACTGCTTTTCAGCCACTTATCTTCCCCCCATTTTGGTTAGGTGAGATGTACTCATGACAGTTGGGACACACCAATTCAAGATAGGGAATCTTCGTTTCATCATCTAAGGTTGCCAAGATTTTTTGTAATCGTTTCGTTCGACAAGAACCCCACCGGTGCATCGAGACCTGGCAGTGAGGGCATTCAAGATAAACTGCCCATGTAATCTGTTTTCCACAAATCACACACCGGCGTTGAAAGGGTGCAATCGCTAAAGCAGCTGCAATACTACACACACCAATTGGAAGAGACACCACACCGAGGATGGCAAGTCCGACTCGTATGATCGAAATGCCTTTTCCTCGATAAAGAGTGAATGCAAAAAGCCCTCCAGCCACCATAGTCAGTAGGTGAATTAAGGCGATTAGTTGTGGTGCTCCAAAGTATAAGGGGGATGCGAAAAGGAGAAACACCACCAGAAAAATCCCTGATCCAATGATTTGTCCGCTTATGAGCCAATATACAAGCGGAGGGATATATGCAGGTATCGGTAAACCTCCATGTGTTGCCTCATCAGATTCAATCGATTCTAGATTGAATTCACAACGTGGACAGTGACTAATTGGTCCGTTTGATGACTCGGGAATCTTTTCTCCACATAAAGGACACGCGATGATCACGCGCTTTTTCTGGGCTTTTGTGGGTTTTGCAGAATCCCCCATATTTTCACCTCTTATTGTGATGAGAGGATAAGGCTTTCCTTTGTGAAAGCTTGTCCAAATGAGCTAAGCCTTCATAAACCCGACACCTTAAAGGGTTTAGGGGCTCAACCATGGCAAGGAGAAAAAAATCAATGGTGGTTGTTGATCGTAAAACCCTTCTGACCTTAATAGAAACCCAGCAATTAGTAACAAATATGTGTGACCAGGAAGTCCAGGTTTCACCAAATGGTGTGGAATTAACTCTTCACAAAGTTTTCACCTTCAAAGAAGCGGGGCTCGTAGATTTCTCGAATAAGCAACGGCGGATCCCCGTCTATGATGAGTTACCTTTGCAACAAGACCAGTATAAGTTGAAACCAGGCACATATTTGGTTATGTATAATGAAACAGTGCGCATTCCTCGTGATATGATAGCTATTGGACGGCCCCGTTCCTCATTATTACGTTCAGGCGTCACGGTTGAATCAGCAGTGTGGGACGCAGGATATGAAGGCAGATCTCGGGGGCTTCTCACAGTCTACAACCCCCACGGATTCATTATGAAACCGAACGCTCGATTGCTTCACCTCGTTTTCTTCAAGTTATTACAGGAGACTCAACCGTATGTAGGGGCGTATCAGGGAGAGCACTAGTGTATGTTAGATAAGGTAAATGTACTCGTTACAGGTCTTCCTGGGTGCGGTAAAAGCACACTTGTTAACCGCCTTGTGTCCATTGCCCAACAACAAGGTTTCAAAGTGGGTGGAATCCGTACTCCAGAATTCCGTAACCCCTCAAGAAAGCGTGTTGGTTTTTTCATTCAGGATATTGCTTCTGAGAAGCAGCAAATTATGGCCTCTGTTGAAATTAGAAGCCCAGTTTCGGTTGGACGATATGGAGTGAACCTTGATGCCATTCAGCAAATCGGAGTAACTGCCATTAACACCGCGATAGAGAAAGCAGATTTGATAGTAATAGATGAAATTGGCAAAATGGAACTGGCCGTTTCTGAGTTTCTTCCAACAGTTTTGAAAGCATTGAACTCGCCAAAACCAGTTCTTGCGACAATGGGTCTGCGGCTTCAAATACCCGTTATTTCCAAATTAAAAAACCGTTCAAATTTAGTCTTACTAACTTTGACACCTGAAAATCGCACTCAGATCTATCAAGAGATTCAGAACCGTGTAGGGTTATAAAGATGGGAAGGACCAAAGCTAGCGAGCTTTGGTCGGATGATAGACAACATAGAATGAGGTTAGCAGCAGCGTGATGCCTACTCCCAATGCCGTTAGAGCATTGAAAAGTAAGTTCAAGAATATCGTTGCTTCATCTGGTGTTATCGGAACAGTTCCGAGAAATATCTGAAGATAAATAGCGGTATTTGGTAAACTCAGTAGTAATAGCAAGAAACTCAGTAAGAGTGGGAGACGGCGCATTCGAAAGTGGGGTCGGCGTTTCTGGGTCTCAGCGTAGATGAGGAGGATACCACACACTAGTACGAGGCCGAGGGCTGAGAGAAGTAATGGCATTAAGACAAAGATGTCTATATTTCGAATGAAGGAAACGAGAACCCAGGACATTTGGTAGCCACCAAATGCAAGACCAAAGACTGCGGTAAACTTGAGAATAACTGGTCCAATGGTGTCTGAGTTTAACCCATGGTCCCCTGCAAAAACTTCCCGACGGACGAGAAGTGATTCAATAATTATGATAATTCCCATAGCTATGAAAAAGATAGCACGAGACCAAAAAGGTCCAATTATGGCACCAATTATGCCACCTGGGTTACCAGTGAAGGGAGGAATGATTAAGAATACAGCACCAAAGATAATTGAAAGAAAACCGACACCAAAGAGGAAGGCCCATCCAACATAATCATTTCCTGGTTTGAACACATCATCAAAAATGAGTGTACCAGTTCCGATTACGATTGCCGTGAAAATGGCATAGATCATGAATTCAGGATAAGGAAGCCAATTCGTGAAGTATCGGAAGAGTCGATAAGCGGCATAAATGAAGAAGATGAGTGCGGTTAATTGTATTAGTCGGGACATGAGATTGGTATGTTTTGCCAATGTTATGCACCACAATGGTTTGAATTTTATCAGGGAGTCTTCCGGTTAAGCGTTGGGATTGAGACCGAGCTCTTCAATTACTTTAGATATCTCATATTATAATCTTAGTGGCGACAGATTCACTGACCCATTTTTGGAAGCCAATCCGCAAGAATTTGAAACTCAAAGGCCACACAGGGTGCTTCAATCCCATAATTGCGTAAAACGGCTGGATGGATTTCACCGAGTGCCCCAAGGCGTTGCCCGTTAATGGCAAGACGAGCAACTCTTCCTTTGATGAAGGAAGGATGAGAGGTTTTGGTGACCTTCCCTTTTAGACCGAGGTTGGCTAATAATGTGAATAGTTCTGCTTTGAGACCAGTAATATCTACGCGCGAATTAACAATTGCTGCTGCAAGATTTGGGACCGTATTTGTGCAGGTTTCAGCACGTGGATTCAGCGTAACAACTGAGCCTAATTCGAAAATTCGGTGAGGGAGCTCTTGAGCAGTATTTTCCCCAAGGAAGGCTAATAGTCCTGGAAGCAGTTTATTACGGGCAAGATGGTATTCCATTGATTTTGGATTTGCGATTTCAACAACTGCTTTTTTCGGCAGGTTCATCTTCTCAAAGAGTAGGCGGTTGTTAGTTAGGACATAGTTGGTAATTTCTTGGTACCCAAGGCCTACCATGAGGTCGCGGATAGTTCGTAACATGGTGGTCATAGGAAGTTCTTGTCCAACTGTCATCGTCTGAGGAAGTTCGGGTTCAATGCGATTATACCCATATCCAATCGCTACATCTTCGATGATATCAACGTCGTGGAGAATATCGACCCGGTAGGCAGGAATGCCAACATGAATCGATGTTTGATCAGGTTTCGCATCCATTCGCATTCGCCTTAATGCTCGAGCGATTGCCGCACCACCGAAGTCATAACCAATTGTTTTATTGATTCGATCTATCGAGACATCACGCGGAGTTAAAGCCAAGTTAGGCAGTGATTCAGTGTGTGTAGGATAGGTGACCTCCACTTCTTCGAGAGTTCCCCCTCTTTCGGCTAGAGCAGTGATGATGATATTCAAAGATTGGAGTGTGGTTTGCTTGTGCGTGCCTGTAACTTCAATGAACACGTCTTTTGTGGTTACTAGCAAGCGACCCAAGTCATTACTATTAATGACAGGGGGCAAACTGAGAACCTTCTCTTCAGAATCTACTAGAACAGGATAACGCGGAAAATCCTTGATAATACCACCAAATTCCTGACCTTTGGGATGATCTTGCA
>JBHLPI010000166.1:0-2689 GCA_048939595.1 Promethearchaeota archaeon
AATTCAATGATTTTCTTTTTTTCACCTTCTACAACAACTTGAACTGCAGAATTTCCCGTATTCAAAACAAACCCAACAAGATCTCGCTTGGTTGCCTGCGCATAGATAAATGGGCGGAACCCAATTCCTTGCACAACGCCAACGACTCGAATATCAGCTTGTTGGGCGTTGGTCAACGTCTTCATCTCCTTTCTTCACCGCTTCAGGCAGAGTATTAATTCTTTTGGAGTTATTATCCATAGTATATCATATTGGTGCGTGTTTATTCATGACAGAATTTCGGGTTCCCTCACCCAAGGAACTACAAGATTTACGAAAACAAGTGGGATTAACTCAAGCTGAGCTAGCAAAGCATGTTGGGATAAGTCAGTCATTAGTTGCACGCATCGAAAAGGGTCAGGTTAATCCAAGCATCAGAACACTCAAACGCATATTAACTGTTATCGAAGAACACAAAAAAACGCATTCTTCTATCCGCGATTTGTTGAAATGGAAAGGACATTCAAAGCTCAACCCATTGATCTGGGTTAATCCTGAAGACACAGTTCGACGAGCAGTGATACTTATGCGACGTCATGGCATTTCTCAGCTACCCGTGCTAAAACGAAACAAATCAATCGGATCCATTAGTGAGGGGACGATTATGAAACAGCTAATGGTCATGGAGTCACAGAAGGTATTCGGGCTTTCTGTCGTGGAAATCATGGAACCTCCTTTTCCTACAATTGATATTCGGGATAATGTGGATTCAGTTTTTTCAAGGATCGCTTCGGGAATTGAAGCAGTCTTAGTTTTGGATGAAGACAGGCCTGTAGGCATAATCACTAAAATTGATGTCATTGCCTTCACAAAACCATAATTTCTAGCCTAATTCAATGATTTCATTAATTTCATTATGATAATTTAGTTTTTTATCTCCAATACAATCAATAATCTTTTAACGTTGTAAATCCTTCTTTGTGAGTAGTCTTGGATGTGTTTGGTCTGAGTGAACTTGATCGATTAGTAGAGCAAACGCACAAATTTGATCAACAGATGTTATCAAAATGGGGCTTCAAAACCGAACGCATTGAGCTCTTTGGGATTGACTCGTCAGATTTGTACGTTGTTCCTGAGGAGGAAGCCTTAGCGATAAAACGCGCTGTTAATTACCTTCGAAATCAAACAGCAAGCGTCGTTGTATCTGGTCCCCTCGGTGCTGGTAAGACTACCTTCTTGGAGATGATTCAAGAGTCATTGAACCGCTTACCGAACATCAACGCTATTCGCCTTGAGGGAGTTAGTTCAGCTGACGCGCTCATTGACGACCTTGTCCATGCTAATATCGGAGAACAGACTGTTCGTGAATTCCTAATTGACAAAGTGGGCGTTCGTGTAGTTAGAAGCGGTTCAATAGCAAAACGCCTATCTCGACTGTTATTGGCTTTGAGAACAGATGCCGAAGAGAATGGGACATCATATGTCTTGCTAATCGATGAATTTCGTCAGCTAGAGCGTCAACGACCAGATAACCGCGTACGGATTGTTGACACGCTTCTGCGGATGGTAAATGATAAGACCAGGGACGGTCGGCGTTACCTAGTGCTAGCTTTAGCTATCATTACACGTGTTGGAGAAAGTGCAGTAAGGACTCTCGAGTTGCTCTCATCGGTTGGGGAAACCTTAGGGCACGGAAGCAAATCAGCAATACGGCGAAGATTTGTAGAGATCTACGATATGAGACGGATGAAAAAGAGCAGTGCTTTGAAAGTATTACTCTGGAGACTGGCCTATCTCAAAGGATCTTTAGATCAAATTAACAAAGATCCTGCGGAAAGTATTGACTTCAATTCACCAAAGATTAAGGGATTACTAACTCCATTCACAGGAGAAGCCTTGGAAGCGATATTTAATTATTCGGGAGGAAATCCTGGGATAATGCTTGAACTACTCCTAAGATGTCTTCAAGATGCGATTCGTGGTGCTGAGGTTCTCATCAATGATGGCTACACATTGGATCAGGTTTTATCTGTATATCAAGTCAATTCTGAATATGTTCAGCAATTTGTACAAAAGGAAGTAACCCGTGCACGGGCAGAGTTTACCAACTTTCAAACTGGGCTCTTAGGCTTTCTCTCTGTTCCTCGCTCGCTTGATGAGATTGAGTCCTGGCTCCAGAGCCAGGAACGCTCCTGGGAAAGTGTGTTAGAAGATTTCGACTTATTCGAAAAGCAAGGTCTCATCTTCAGTCCAGAAGCCGGAAAAATTCAAGCCACTGAACTTTGGACTAAAGGATCCACGTTTGTTTGAGGTGAATGTGAATGTCAGCTACAGATCTTATTAGAGAACGGATGAAAAAGGAAAAGGAATCAAAACAGAAACCACCGAAAAAAGCCCCGTCAGCAGAAACTCGGGAAATTGAGCTCGAGGAGCTGTCGGCTCGGGTTGGAGATTCGGGATTGAAGAGGTTACGTATCGAAAGTGAATACGAGGGACGTCGAACAATTAGTGCAAGTGTACCCGCTTGGATTAAAGCAGCTTTGGATTTCGTATCATTAGCGGCTACGAAATCAGGCCAGGGACAATATGCAGGATTTGGTGGGAAGTCCAGGTTCATTGCCGAAGCTCTTGAAGAGAAACTGAAGTCCGATTTTCCAGATGTATACAAGGAACTACAACGGGAAGGTTAATCCTCGCGGTAATCTCCTCG
>JBHLPI010000085.1:0-8450 GCA_048939595.1 Promethearchaeota archaeon
CGTCCATTAACAAGAACATGGAAATATGATTTGAGAGACCCATCCGGTTCTAAGACCATTTTGTTGAATTTATCTCCGAATCTTGCCCCCAGGATGTCAATGACTTCTTGGACTTTTTCTGCTGCGAGTTGGATTTCTCGGACTCCGGTTAATGCACGCAGACTAGTGAACATGCGTACAGTGACGATTGGCTTTTTGGTCATAGGTTTGCTATCACCTTATCCGCTGGTTTTGAAGGAGAGTGCACGGTGAGGACAGATGCTTACACAGACACCGCAGCCATAACAGAGTTCGGAATCCACTTGGGCCTTGTTGGTTTGGGGGTTGACGGCAATTGCGGAGTATGTGCAGGATTTATTACAGAGGCCACAACCTGAGCAAGTCTCTTCATCCACGGTTGGAGGAAGACTTTCGATTCGGAGTGTTTCTTCGGGAAGGTGTTTAAGAGCAATACCATGAACGTCTAAAGGAGAGTCGTGTCCATGGGTTTGAAGGAAGTCAGCAATTTCAGTGGCGATGCGTCCATACACAGAGTTGCCTTCGAGGATTGCTGCGGTACAGACTTGAACAGCAGTGGCTCCGCACATGAAGAATTCGATGGCATCAGCACCGGTGCTTACTCCACCCACACCAATTACTGGCTTGGATGTTCCCCGGGCAATATCAGCAACACAGCGGACTGCGAGGGGTTTGATAGCAGGTCCTGAAAGCCAGCCAACACCTCCTGGACCTCCAAGGAGGGGACGGCCAGTCTCAATATCTACATGTAAGCAAGGTCCTAGTGTGTTGATTGCTACAAATCCGTCGACATATTTCTCGACAGCCTTTATGAAAAGGGTTAGGTCCTTCACATGAGGACTCATTTTTGCAAAAACCGGGATTTCAACAGCTTCTTTGAGTGTTTTAGCGACTTCATTGAATACTTTAGGATCAGTTTCTATGTAATGGGTGCTAAATTCTATACCATCAACGCCAGCCTTTTCTACTAGGGGAGCGAGTTTCCGTAATTCGTCAGGTGTATAACCTACAGAAGCAATTAAAGAAAGCCCTGCTTCCTTTGCGCGAGGATATTCATGTTTAAGCCATTTTTCGTAGGGTTTATCGCTCCATAATTCATGGTTTAGTAATCCATAAGCACCGCGTACTCGAATGCGTTCAAAATGAACCACCTGATTTTGCATGGCGGTAGCAAGAAGCCATTGGCTTTTACCACGATCAAGGGTTTGCATATTAGGACGGGGAACTTCAGCAGGTTTGACGCTAATTGTTTTTGCAACTAATCCGCCTACTCCACCTCGCGCCGCCTGTAGGAGAGTCTCCCCATCTCGGCTAGTTGGTCCTGCCGCCGTTAAGACGGGGTTTCGAAGAGGGATGCCAGCAATATCAATATTCAAACTAACGGTCATTATTCTTCCACCAATTTACCCATTTTTGCTAACTCGTCTGCAACATCGGTTAACCCCAATCGGACGAGTTCTGATCGTTTTGGAAGGCCATCTTTTGACCAGTTTCGCACTTCATAATACTCGTCAAGCATTGGTTCTAGGTTACACACTTGACCTTTTGCAGGACCTTCGGGAATAGGTTCTTCAGTAAAACGTGGGTGCAGCTGCTCGTTTTCACGAGTCAGCCCTTCTCTTACATTGAAACAACGTCGAAGATTACTGATGCGTTCAGCAACCATACGTAGTTGATTTACATCCCCAAATTCCTTAATGCCGGTGAGAGGTGCAAGCATCTCGGCAATAATATCAAAGTAGTAGATAGGAGGCCACATACTTCCATATTTGCAGAGTATAACACTGTCCACAATCACATACAGGTCCTCTTGATCTTTGATCAGATGACCTTTGAACACTGTATTATGCAAGTCCATAACTTCAGCTGCGTGTTCTTCGCCAAAGCGTTCAATGGCCACATCAGGAAACCCGAGTTCCTCATAACAACTAAGGCTGCGTAAGTGATCTGCACCCCGAACATTCGTGGCATAAGTCAGCCCTACACTTTGTTGTGGCCGGGGATCTTGACCTGAAGCTTCGAGGCCTTTCACGTGAATAGCAAACCGTTCTGCGCCTTTCCCGATTTTCTGGGCAGCCCGCATGGATCCCTCGGCAAGCAGATTACCAATCCCTTCGCGGTGTGCAATTTTATCAATAAGAGCTATTATCGTTTTGTCATTTCCCCATGACAAGTCTAGACCATCAGCTTCTTTTGAGGAAATTAACCCGTGTTCTGCCGCTTCCATAAGAAAGGCTATGGTACACCCTGTGCTAATGGTGTCTAGTCCATACCGGTTACAGAGCTGATTTGCAAAAAGAATGGATTCGATATTACTGTTCAGGCAGTTGCTGCCAAATGCCATAAGTGTTTCATATTCAGGTCCACCTGTCTTTACCTTGTAGGGCCCTGATTTAACCTGAGACGTGAACTTACATTGTAAAGCGCACCCAAAGCAGGCTTCTCTGCTTGTGCGGTAATGTTTCCGAATAGTCTCAGGACCAATTTCATCTGCATTTGGATAAACACCAGTATTATGGTTCTTTGTAGGGAGCCGTCCAATTTCTCCGATTGCCGTGACTAAATTTGTAGTTCCGTATTTTCCTAAGGATTCTTCGTTCATTTCTCCCCATTTCCCTTTTGTAGTCTGGTCGAAGGCTTTTCGAGAAGCAGCAAGGAATTTACCATGCTGAGCAACTTGGACTCCCCCCAATCCTCGGGCAGCAACCGCTTTGAGATGTTTACTACCCATTACGGCACCGCCTCCTGCGCGTCCAGCAGCCCGGTAATACGAACCAATAATTGCGGCGTACTTGACTAGATTTTCCCCAGCTATACCAATTGATGCAACTTCAATATCATTATCGCCGTGCTCTTCTTTGATGATATCGGTAGTTTCGGTAGTGTCGCGGGTCCAAAGATGCGAAGCATCCTGAATCGTCACATCCCTATTCTTAACCATGAGGTAGACAGGTTTGGGCGCTTTGCCATGAATAATTAGCATATCAAACCCAGAGTATTTGAGTTGAGGTCCCCAATGACCTCCACAATGCGCTTCGCCCCATACACCAGTTAGAGGTGATTTGAAAGCCACCATAAATCTCCCGGAAGGTGAAAAGAAGGCTCCTGTAACGGGACCAACACCAAATATCAGAGGATTCTTCGGATCAAGTGGATCTGTTCTAGGTTTAACTCGATCCCACAGGATTCGTGAAGCAAACCCAGTCCCACCAAGATAACTTTTTGCAAAATCCCGATCTAAGGGCAGTATTTCAACCTTAGAATTTGTTAAATCAATATCCGCGATTCGACCGGCGTATCCGTAATACATGTCTTCTTTACTCATTTCTTGGAACCTCCTGTGATGATGTGAAGATAATCAGCGGCTCTTTTCACGCCCTTCTCCCTAAGTCGCGCTGTCAATTCATTGGGTTCAAGATACAATATCGCTTCACGAGGACAAAATTGAGCACACATCGAATATCCATCACACAAATCGCATTTCACAGTACGACCATCCGCTGTATCGATATGGATACCCCCAAATGGGCAGGCAATAAGACATTGATGACAACCAATACAATTCTCCTGATTGATACAGACAGCGTTCGTCTCGGAATCACGATAAATCGCATCAGCAGGACAGCTTTCCATACACAGAGGGACCTCACAATGTTGGCAGATTACTGGGATGTTTACTCCACTCTTCTCATCTCGGATAATAGTCAGGAGCGCTCGGGAAGGGTTGTATTCCTGGATGTGCCGAAAAGAGCATACGAGCGTGCATATGCCACAACCCGTGCATTTCTCTGGGTCAACAACTAGTACCTTTTGCGATGACTTGTTCATAGAAATTCACGCCTTGAAAAAAGGGACATGGAAGCCTTAAAGGGTTACTCGATTACCATTATTCAATCATTTCGGTTTGTTTGGAGTGTATTGTTATGCGTACACTGATAAAAAACGCATTAATTGTTACTATGGATCCAAAACGCCGTGTTATTCCTAATGCCGACCTTCTAATCGATGGAACACGTATCGCAGCAGTTGGTCCTGATCTGAAAGACTCAGCTGACAGGGTCATTGATAGCACTGGTCGCATATTGTTGCCTGGATTCATTTGTGGACACACACACCTCTATGGTATCATGCTCCGTGGAGCCCCACTGGATATCAAACCTACAACCGATTTTCTCCAGATCCTCGACCGTATATGGTGGAAAGTGGATTCTGCGTTTGTTAATGAGGACGCTTATGCAAGCGCTTTAGCCTCCTGTTATGAGTTTATTCGAAGCGGGACAACATGCTTTGCCGACACATATTCAGGACCAGGTTCAATTGAAGGAGTGTTAGACGCTGTTGCAAAAGGCGTCAAAGAAACAGGAATGCGAGGAATCTTAGCGTTCGAGGCAACAGAACGGAATTCAAAAGAAGAAGGCGAACGAGGACTCAAGGAGAATGTCCGCTTTCTCAAAAAGCTTGAGAAAAAACCGAATAAGCTTGTTTCTGGTATGTATAGTCTCCACGCCTCTTTCACGTTGAGTGATGAACTTATTCAAAAGACTCGAGAACAGGCTGACCAGCTACCTGCCCCACTCACAATTCATACAAGTGAAGGACTCATCGACGTGTATCATAATATCGAAAGATATGACAAACGTACTGTTGAGCGGCTTTTTGATTTGGGACTCCTTGGATCAGATGTCGTATTAGCCCATTGCGTTCATGTCAATTATGATGAGCTGCAACTCATTAAAGGCAGTGGAGCCACTGTCGCACACAATCCCATGAGCAATATGAATAACGCTGTTGGCGTGACCCCTGTTAAAGAAATGTATGAATTGGGTATTCCTGTGTGTTTGGGCAATGATGGATTCATCTTCGATGCCATTGAAAATATTCGCACAGCTTATCTCATACACAAGGTTCATCATCTTGATACACGGGTAACAACCCCGCAGCAAGTCATTGAGATGGCTACAATTAATGGTGCACAAATTTATGGGTTAGGAGATAAGCTAGGATCCATCGAACCTGGGAAATTGGCAGATTTAGTTATACTCCATCCCAATCCCCGAATTACTCCATTGCTACCCACTGGAGTTTATGGATATATTGTATATGGTTGCACCGCACATGATGTAGAGCATGTTTTCGTGAACGGCAAGACGATTGTAGAAAACCACCAGGTAGTTTCTGTCGAAGAGGAAATGGTTGAAAAAACGCTTCGACGCGTCGTTCCCACGCTATGGGAGAAACTTGGAATAGATCTCTAAACCCTGCCTCCAGCGACAGGTGGAAACAAAGCAACCACATCTCCGTCTGTGAGAGGTGTTTCAAGATCCTGAAGAACATGAAGCCCACGGCCATTTACCAAGACTTTGATATAACGGTGAAGCCGACCTTCCTCATCAAAAATAATCTTACAGAATTTCTGTCCCCGTTCCTCACAAAGTTGGTGAAGCAGGTCACTCACCGTACGCCCTTTGAAATTCACAGTCAATTGGTGAAAACCGAATTGGTCAGAGAACGGCCCAATTGTTCTTACAACTACATGCATCTGTTGGGTTCTCCAATTCGGCAAAGGTCTGACGACACAAAAACCTGCTGGTATTTTGATTCCTTAAGAACGCCAACCCTTAATAAGAACAAATCGCATGCTCATTGCTGATTCCCATGGCAGATTTGCTTATTGACGGGGCAACCGTCATAACCGTGGACTCACAACGTCGAATTATTTCTGATGGGGCTGTAGTCGTTGAGGACCAACGTATCATTGCTGTTGGAAAAGCCCATGAAATCAAACAGAAGTTTAGTGCTGATACAAGGATTTCTGGAAAAAACAAGATTCTCATCCCTGGTCTGATTGACTGTCACGTGCACCTAGCCCAAGCAATGATTCGGGGGACAGCAGACGATGTGGATTTAATTCCTTGGCTACGTGATTACGTTTGGGTGTTACAAGGCAACTTTACACCCGCAGATGGGAAAGCAAGTGCTGAACTATGTATTGCAGAGATGCTCAAATCCGGAACAACGAGTTTCCTTGAAAGTATGATTCACAAACGGTATGGAATGGATGGAATAGCCCAAGTCGTTGAAAAAACTGGTATCCGGGGCTGCCTTTCCAAGCTTTTCATGGATTGGACGGGTTATGCTGATGAAGAAGCAATCATGTATGAAGGTATGGTGGAAGACCCAGAGGAGTGCATTGCTGAAACTTTATCTATGCACAGTAAGTGGCAAGGCGCGGCAGATAACCGAGTGTTCATTTGGTGGGGAGCCCGTACACCCGGTGCGGTTAGCCCTGAATTGTACCGCCGAGTAGCCGAGTTAGCCCGAAAACGCCATATGGGAATTACCATGCACCTTGGTGAGGTAAAAGAAGATGTTGAGTATACAAAGACGCAGTTCAATCAGCTGCCTGCAGAGTTTGCACGCGACGTAGGGATGATGGGTGATAACGTCGTATTAGTGCATGGGGTCTGGATTACTCCTAAGGAATTTCCCATTTACGTTGAAACAGGAACACACATGTGCCACTGCCCAGCGAGTAACTCTAAGCTTGCCTCCGGCATTGCACTCATTCCCGAAATGTTGGAAGCAGGTATCAACGTGTGTTTGGGTTGTGACGGAGGACCCAGCAATAATGCTTATGATATGTTCCGGGAAATGTTTCTAGCAGCGGTAATCCACAAAGCACGTACACTTAATCCTTTGATAATGCCTGCTGAAACAGTTTTAGAAATGGCCACAATCAATGGAGCTAAAGCCATTGGATTAGAAAAGGAGATTGGAAGTATTGAGGTAGGGAAACGGGCAGATCTAGTACTAATAGATACGACTCAGCTGAACCTTGCACCAACTTACAATCCTGTTAGTAACATAATTTATGCAGCTAATGGATTTAATGTGTACACCACCATTGTAAATGGGCAAATCCTAGTACATGAAGGCAAACTCCTGACAATGGATGAAGACAAAGTTATTGAAACAGCCCGAAAACACGGAGAACAGCTTCTCGAACGAGCTGAAGTTGATATCAAAAGTCGATGGCAAACAAATTAAAGGTGTGTTCAGGTTTAATCGCAGTAATTCAAGGTGACTCGAATATGGGTGCGGATATTGTTGGTAAATACTATAGCCGTGATTGGTTAACTATCCAAGAATGGAGCCAAGAAGAACTACAAACGTTGATTGATGCAGCGATTGCGATTAAGAAACTGCAAAAAGCGCGAAGACCCCATGATTATCTTCCCAGACAGACCTTGTTTATGATTTTCTTTAATCGGTCTTTGCGGACACGCAACTCATTCGAGGCAGGTATGACCCAAATGGGTGGCCACGCTCACTTCCTCTCGCCACAGGATGTGTATCGACCGGCGTTACCTGATGATGAAGAAGCATATACAAGTGAAAGGATATCAGACGTAGCCCGAGTTCTAGCACGGATGGGTGATGCGATAGCAATCCGCATTTATGGGTCCCATGCAAAATGGATCTATGGTCGCGGTCACCGTATTCTTCGCGAATTCGCAAAATGGTCGGATATTCCCATTATTAACATGGAAGATGACGTGTATCATCCCTGCCAAGCGATGGCTGACATGCAAGCAATTCAGGAACATTCTCCCAAGGTACAAGGCAAGAAGTTCGTCATGAGTTGGGCTTACAGCCCGAGTACGCAAAAACCCCTAGCCGTCCCACAGAGTGGTATACTGATGGGTACCAAATGGGGAATGGATACTGTTCTAGCTCATCCGAAGGGCTTTGAATTGGACCCAAAAATCATTGAGATGTGTGAGAAGAACGTTGCTGAATATGGGGGCTCCTTTGAAATAACAAATGATATGGAGGAAGCTTTCGCTGGTGCACATTATGTGTATCCAAAGTGCTGGACAAGTAAACATCACATTCCTCCGATTGCTCCCGCCGAAGACTGGGAAGGTGCGAAGAAGCTATTTGAAGCTAACAAAGATTGGATTGCAACTCCAGCGAAAATGGATCTGGGAGCAAAGGGTGTTAAGTATATGCATTGTTTGCCAGCGGATCGAGGGTTTGAAGTGGCTGATGAAGTCTTAGATGGCAAACGGAGCATCGCGTTTGATGAAGCTGAAAACCGGCTCCATGCTCAGAAAGCCATTATGGCTGCAATTATGGGTCAACCCAAGTAAGGGGAGCACATAGATTTAGAGCAAGTTATCAGCGCTCATGACTAACGAAAGAAGGCCCTTCTGTAGGTGCAGCCGATTCTCTGCCTGATCAAAGATTACACTTTGAGGGCTATCAACAACTTCGTCGGTGGCTTCCTCACCACGAAACACGGGAAGACAGTGCATATAGATTGCGTCCTTACTGGCTAAATCCATAAGTTCAGAATTACAAATCCAGTCCTTGTATTTCTCATGGAGTTGGGCTTCAGTATCCTCACCCCATTTATCGATGCCTACAGC
>JBHLPI010000086.1:0-8446 GCA_048939595.1 Promethearchaeota archaeon
AAGCTGGGTACTTGAACTTCATCTCTATCATCATCGTCTATGACATCCCAATGATTTCCATAGAAACCAATCCGAGCTTTTTACGAAAATATGACTCTCAAGAACTCACCATTTTGGCCACAGATTATTATGAACATTTTCCCCTTGACAACTGTTTTATTAACATCACAGGTTGTGGGGTTAATAATGTTGGTCACACCAATTCATCCGGGTTAGGTGATTTCTCCGTCGCACCGAGTTATTCAGGCATCATTTCAATTTATGCTAATCTTACGGGTTACATAAATGCGACAAGTTCAATAGGGGTTCAAATTGAAGTATTAGTTCTTCCAAGTGTAGGAACTGCATCTCCGGAATACTTCTGTTGGGATGAAATCAATCTCAACTGGCAGGATTATGGAGGCATCCCCGTTTTCATTAATTATACGGCGTTTCCGGGAACTAATTCCAGCTTTACTCTAGCTGACATTGAAGCGATAAATCCTGATACTCTCATTCTTCCACATCGCTACAGCCCTTATACGTCAAGTGAAATTGATGCAATCATAACCTATACACGAGCAGGACATGGACTTTTTGCAACAAGTTATGCCCTCTATTTTCATCCAACATCTCTTGCTCCTTTCTTTGGTCTCTCACAATCCTTGACTTTTACTTCCTCATCCAGTGTCTTTCAATTTGATATAATCCAATCAGGACACCCACTTTTCAATAATCTCCCAGATCCTTTCACACATTATTTTGGCATGTCTACCTACCCCGTTGGAACAGCCTGGGATGATTCAGTTCTGGATGGAGCTGCATATCTTGCCCTAGATAGCTCGGGAACTAATTTTGGTGCCATTTTAGCTCATCGCGGAATGGTGTATACCTCACATTGTCCTGAACTACTGTCTAATCGAGACGATACTCAGTTAGTGTACAATGCCCTAGCGTGGACGCAATGCATAATTCCTGAGCATGATCTTCGTGTAGTTCTTGATGTGCCCTACTTCTGCAAACCAGATGAAACAATCAACATAAATGCTACAGTCATGAATGAAGGGCAAAATAACGAAACAAATCTGCTCCTTCAACTTTTCATTGATGAAATTGAAGTAGCCTCTCTCTCTATTCCTGAGCTCGCGAATTTCACTAGTCAGACTTTATCATATCTTTGGACTCCGACAATTGAAGCTCTCTATAATATCTCGGCATATGTAGCTCCTGTTCCAAATGAATATGATATCGTCAATAATTACCAAGAAAGACTCGTCAATGTAGTTAAAGGTCTCGTAGCAATTCTGAATGCTGATGGATCTGAAACACCCAGTTACTGGATGGGAGGGTGGGGGAACAATTACTCGCCTATCTATAGTGGACTCATTACTGAGGGATTTCCCGTAATACTCATAACCAATATGGACATTCTTTCTGGAATTCTTGTATCCGTTGATATTGTGATTTTGATTGACAATTGTCCTAGCAATGATGCATCAGCATTGTTACGAGATTGGTGTCTTGCTGGTGGTGCCATTCTAACCTTTGATAGCAGCATCTGTTTCCTCAATTGGGCAGGTATTCTGCCTCCCGAGGCTGCAGGAAGCAATGGGTATCATACATACTGGGATTATAATTCTCCATCAAGTGGAGTTGTGGTAGATGATTCTCACCCCATTATGACTGGCTATTCGTATGGGGAAACCATAATGGGGACTGGAGGAGATGCACAATACTTCAGCACGGTCATGCAAGGCACTTCTGCAGGACCATATTACAGTCCTTTGGTAAAGACGGCAATTGGTAGCGATTTTGATCTTATTGTAGCCTACGAAGGAGGAAGTTCAGGAGCTGCTGTTCAAATATGGGATGCCCACCACTGGCAAACAACCACAAACCAATTATTAATTTCTAATGCAGTCGCTTGGTTGATGGTCAAGCCTGATCATGATTTATCTGCATGGCTCATTACACCTCAACGTGCGGTGCCAGGAGAGCTCATTCCAATAACTGCCATTGTACGAAACCGGGGATTGAATAACGAGACCAATGTAACCTTCCAATTATTCATTGAGGGAGTTTTAGTTGATGAGCTCTTCATTCCCCTGCTAGATGAAGGTGAGGCGCAAACAATCTCCTATGACTGGACTCCTCTCTCCGAGGGAAGTTATAACATCACCAGTTATGTTGTTCCTGTTCCTGATGAGTATACGCTCGTAAACAATATTGTTACTCGATTTGTACAAGTCAGTATTATTCAGGGATATGTTCTCTGGGATTATATACACGGAACCGATTCCATCACTTCATATTCAATTTGGCAATCAGATCTTCTAGATTTAGGTTGTGAAATTGACACAATATCAACTGGAACAATTACCTCTACCCTTCTCAGTAATTATAACGTGCTAATCTGTGCCCAACCAACAGTCAGCTATACAAGCTCTGAATTAACTGCGATACAATCATTTGTGATGAATGGTGGAGGATTACTTGTAATTGGTGACAATGCTCACTCCATTTTTACCTCTTTGACACAGTTTGCAGGGATTGACTGGGAAGCAGGAGGAATCTCAGGCACTACAACAGATATAACACCCCATCCTGTCACAGAGGGCGTTGTGTCTGCATATTTCTCATCTCCTGTAAGTCGATTACTTGTTTCGGGTGAAGCTATCAGTCTAATCAGAAATTATGGCGAGACTTTGCTAGCCGCCTCAGAAGCTGGTGTGGGTCGTGTGCTAGGAATTGCTGATGAGAATACAATAAGAGATAGCACAATTAGCAATGCAAATAATCGCTTACTAGCCATTAACATGGTCTCTTGGCTGGCCTTTCGCTACCCTCATGACGTGCTTGTCCAACTTGATTCGCCAAGTTATGCAAATCCTGGAGAAGTGATTCCTCTCAATATGACAGTATGGAATCGAGGCACTGAAAATGAAACGGCACTTACCCTTCAATTATTTATCAATGATTCCTTAACTGCTACTTTTCCAATCTCGGAATTAAACGCCGGATTATTCGTTAAAATAAATACGACTTGGGTAACAACTATTCTCGGAAATTATAACATAACAGCTTATGTTATCCCCGTTCCATCCGAAAATGTCACTCGAAATAATAGGGACACCAGAATATTACTAATTCGAGAAATTCATGCCCACGTATTATACGACATGACCCATGAAAACCAATTCCCTTCAAACTTCACAATCTTGTTTGAAGAACTCTTTGCTATCGGAATTGCTATCGATATCTTATATTCAGGACCGATTGATATATCGATTCTAAGTGGTTATGACGGATTCATTAGTGTTACACCAATGCTCCCGTACACACCGTCTGAACTTTATGCTATTCAAACATATGTTGATACTGGCGGTGGTCTTCTAGTTGTTGGGGGCTGGTTTCCAATCATTTGCTCATCATTGACCTCTTTCGCTGGCATATCATTTGTATATGATTGGAATGGCAGCATAGTTGATGATATTACACCTCATACAATCACTCACGGTGTGGGTTCATTATATTTTGAATTCCTTGGAACAACTCTTGAAGTTACTTCGCCAGCAATAGATCTAGCACGAACTCCAACTGATTCCATTGTATTGGCAGCTTATGAAGCGGCTGGAAGAGTTATCGGATTCGCCTCCGTTTTAGCGTTAACTGACTACACAGTGGAGACAATGGATAATTTACGATTGGGTGTAAACATGGTTGAATGGATTATTGATGAGAATCTGGCACCCACAACACCCACATTGCATGCTATTGATAAAACCATTACACAACCAGAGTTCACCTCCACGTGGACCGAGTCAAGTGATTCAGATGGGTTTATCGTATCATATCAGCTACAATTAGCTGAAGATGATGTTTTTACGCAAATTCTCCAAATCCATACAACTCCTTATACAACACAGAATCTAACCGTGTCCAGCGATGGGACCTACTATCTCCGGGTGCGATCACAGGATAATGAGTACCGCTATAGTCTATGGAGTAATATCGTATCAGTAAATGTTGAACTTGAAAACCTTGCTCCCTCATCTCCCATCCTGGATATTGTTTACAACAATGATGGTTCTGTTACATTATCTTGGTCAAGTGCAAGCGACGCTGATGGATATGTAGCTGGTTATTTACTTCAACAATCACGGCAATCGAGTTTCTTAGTAGTAATTGGTAATTGGAATGTGAATGGAACAACGATTATCATTGCGAATTTACCTGCAGGCATGAATTACTTCCGTGTGGCTGCAATCGACAATGAAGGGGCCTTCAGTTCCTGGAGTAATTGTTGTGAAATGCTCATCCCGGGAATTCCAAGCGAAATAATTCTGATTGCAATCGCCATAGGGATAATTGCGGTTGTGTCATCAATTATTGTTCTCTGGCTTCGTAAGCGTTCTCAAATGAATGCGTGAGAAATTAGTCAAACGAAAATTAAGCTAGATTTTGACTAGAACATCGCAAATCTAGGGTTCACAAGACAAAATGCTCACTCTCTCGGTTGCTCACTGACTCGTTCTCAAATTTTTGTATTAGTTCTCTGCTAAAACGCCAGGCTTTTCCATGATATAAACAACGGTATCAATTGGTGCCTTGATAATGTTTGGTGTTCCCATATGAAAGTCTGTAAACGCTCCGAATAGGCTATTCCAATATTCAAGTGGTTTGAAGACATAGGCAAAGAACAGGAGCCACGCAACCATTTTCCGGTTACGAATCAATTCCACGATGACGAACCGACCCCCCGGTTTTAGAACCCGATTTACCTCATTGAGCGCTTTGATTTTCAACGCTTCTTCTTCGATTTCATGAAGAACCGACCCCATTGTAACTATGTCAAAAGACGCATCCTCAAAGGGTAATTCAGTAGCATCACCATGTTTGAACTCGGTTCGATCACCGACACCTTCTATACGGGCATTCTCAATGGGAATTTCGGACGAGCTCCAACTCACCCATTCAAAAAGATCTATTCCAATTACTTGTCCCGTTGTTAGGCGCTTCGCAATGCTAATTGCGACACGACCTGTTCCGCATCCTACGTCCAGCACCTTTTCATCGCCTCGAAGGGTTTTATCAAACTTGGTAACGGTACTCCACATCACTCCCTCATTATCTACATTGAACACAGATCTGGATAACCGGACATACGCTAGACCTAGCCACAATCCAATACCAGCCAGAGGAATCCCAATCCCGAGTAAAAACCACTGGAAGGGTGGAGGAAACTGAAATGACAAAACTGCTAGAATTGCTCCGCCTACGCCCAAGATGCCTAGGGCGGCGAAGGGCCTGATGAAAAAATAGCCATATTTTGGTTTCTCGTTATCGGTCATCTTTCACACATTTCGATTGTATATGCTGTTACTACAATAATCACTGTTTAGCGAAGCCTAGCATCAAGGGAACTAGCTCTTCTAATAATGGCTCCAATGTCGGACCTGTTGGATCCCGAGTTTCGTGATATAAAATATCTAATTGGTTTGCTACTGTTTGAGCCGCCCTTCGTGTCACCTTACGGCGTCCTCGGAGGCTTGCTTTATGGCCCACAAGCGCGATGGGCACATCCCCATTAATATCTTTGATCAAATCATGCCACGATGGAATTGGCTCTAAAGCTTGCTTTTTTTGGACGCTGTATGCTAAAATAGTTCCATGGGCTCCCCGATAATGAGTGAGAAAATATGGGATATGTGGTGGCAGAACATTCCAGGCTAAAACCCTAACCCGATTTTCTGTATTTTCATAATCGCGAAAAGATAAGCTAAGACCAAGGGTTGCTCGGTAATCTGTAGGGCTGATTTCGAATTGTGATCGTTCAAGTAGATTCGTAAGGTCGAGGTCTTTATCGGCTACTATTAAGAGCTTGAGTCCAAATTCTTGACGAGATAAATCACCCATTAATGCGGTTTGAGAAGTAATAGTGTAACCACCAGGAAGCAGTTGCTTATCCTTGAGCCAGGCATGAAATTGAGTCGCCATTTCAGCTTCTTTCTGTTTAACAGGATCCTGAGAATCTCTCACTGCTATTTGGGGATCAGGAGTTTCTTCAGATTCATCCACTATCCGGAGTTTCATATCGAACCGTGTAAGCCTGGATTGACAATGCGGACATTGACCTTGTTCGTCTGGTTCAACGGATTTTCCACAATACCAGCATTCTTCCGGAATAATCTCTTACCTCAACCTTTCACTTGTTTGGGGTCTTTTTCTCTGTTGCGCATTGGGATAATTTGTCAAGCTCTTTATAGGTTCGCTGCTGAATCGGACTCTTTCCTTTGGATAATACTTCCTGGATTTCAAAGGCAACCGTTGAAGAAATTCCCAGTTGTTCTGCCAATGTACCTCGTTGAATGAGATCGATTAATTCGGTATCAGTTTTTTCAATTTGGATGGACGCTTCAAGAAACGGTTGCCAGGTTCTCCGTGGTTTTCCAAGAACCATGGATTGGTAAAACACTAAATCAAGAAGCGCGTTAATTACCTTGATGTTACTCGAACATTCATCCGGCATCTTATGCCGTACTGATCGATCCGAAATTCCAACCTTCTTACAAATTTGTCGTCCTTGAATCATCACATTGACCGGGAGTAGGTCTCTGATTGGATGACCGTAGGTATGGTTGTTCGCATAGATTTGTTGAAGTAAATCATAGGATCGAGGAACTTGTCGTCGAACGACATTGAAGAAATAGTCTTTCTGTCGTCCAGGTTTGAGGGTCATCCCAGAAAATAGGATGAAATCGGCCTTAGCATTCTTCGCATCGTTCGCTAATCCTTCCATATTCTCAATGGTATCTCCAATTGTTGGAATGCACGGATAGGCATAAACGCCTCCGAATAATCCCGCGTTCCGAATTTCTTTCAGTGCCGCAAATCTTTCCCAGGTTGCAGAGGACTTAGGTTCAAAAATTGCTTTCATCTCCTCATCATGCAACGTGATACTGAAACAGACGTTGACAAAGGCTTCGTTATGCATCTCCTTCAGCAAATCTAGATCCTGCAGAACCGCGGCTGATTTTGTCAAGATGAAAACCGGTAAGTGAAAGTCATAAAGTGTTTCCAGTACCTGACGAGTGATTTGATACTCCTGTTCAGCTTGCTGATACGCGTCAGACACACCTCCAGAAATTCCCACGATGATTTTCCGCGGACCTTCATCGATTAATCGCGTTGCATCCTTATCATCGAGGAACCGGACGAGCGTGTCTGATTTCAAACGGCTTTTAGAACGAAACTTTGCTCGTTCCAATTCTTTTCGAAGAATCTGCGGGGCATTTTCTTTGATCCGAATATGGGTGTAGAAGTTGTCGATGCGATAATATTGACAGTTCCCATCGCAGTATACACATCCATGTTCACACCCTCGGTAGGAGTTCATGTGCCGGTGGCTGTGGAACCATGGGTCACCATAATGTAATCTGGACAACAGGGTTTTAGCCTGAATCCTCTCGTATCGCATCGATTTTCAGGATTAGAATGGTAAGTAGCAACATTAACTTTGTTATCTAAAGGCTGCGGGTCAGGTGTGGTTAAGTCCATTCACTTGTTGGATGATTTGGAAGATGAATTCCCCAAAGCTCCCGCTATTTCGGATTCGTTTCTTCAGGTAGTCTCGGAGGACACGCTTGTCCATTCCCACATCGCACTGGCTGAGGACTACGACTTCCGTGAGTAGGTCTAAGAGGAGACGTTGCTCTCGCCGCATGAGAGTGGGTCCCAGTCTATCGAGGACATAGAAGGCATCAGAGAATTCAAGTGTACCGACATTGGAGAGCTGAGTAAGGGCCGACAGAGTGCGGCCCGCTAAATAATCCTTCCCGATTTCAAGAAGGCGGTCACTAATTTTCTCGTCTTTGATTGCGCTTTTTTTTACTTTGCCTAACGACATGATTCGTTACTCCCATCTCTCCTCAACAAAAACACGAAACGTATGCTGGCGAGCCTCAGCTGCCTCGAACTGAACACGAGTGCCATCTAACAGCTGGCTCAAACGATTCCAAAACTCTCGATGAAACCGAGTTGCCAGCACATCAGGAAGGACAGCTAATGCTGACTGGAAAACATTGTTGTGAATGACAATGGCTTGTTGTTGCCCTGTCTGGTCCAGAGAGGCATAGAATCCAAACTGATCTAATGCTTCAACGATTCTATCAAGTCGATCTTGGAGACTTCCTGTAGGTGTGTTAGGGAGGATTTGTTGCCATACTTGGGTTACCACTTGACGAATGAGATTACTGGTTGTTTTCGCATCCAAAGATCGAACAAGAACTTGGAAGAGGGCTTCAAGAAGTAGCGTCGTTTGCGCTGGAAACAAAGTGTAAGCTAATGGTTTTAAGGTGTAGAGGCGTTTTGGTCGACCACGTATTGCGTGTTGATAGGTTGAGGTAATTAGCCCAGCGAGTTCCAAGACGTCCAAATGACCACGAATCGCACTGATATTGATTCCCAG
>JBHLPI010000087.1:0-8443 GCA_048939595.1 Promethearchaeota archaeon
GAAGCTATGGCCCGATTATCATGTAATCGGAGAACGGGTCCGTTACCGAGTTTGACCGGAGCGAGATGATAAGGAACATCCGGTGCATCTCCGGTGGCATAAGAATCGATGGCTAGCACAATATCGGGGGTGAAGCGGTTGCCAATAACAGTAGCCCCGTGTAACCCGATTTCTTCTTGGACACTCCATACGAAGGTAATTTTGCGGTCAAGGGCTTTCTTTGCGAAGGCTTTAGCTAGCTGGATGAGAATTGCACAGCCGAACCGGTCATCGATTGCCCTCCCACACAGGTATTTCCCCTGAAGAACGAAGGAATCCTTTTGAAAGGTAATTGGGTCTAGAAGTCGAACGCCTAGGGCTTCAGTTTCTTCGCGGCTACGTGTGCAAAGATCAATTTGGAGTTCCTGCCAAGGAACAACTTGTTTCATCTGAGCACGATCAATCATCAGGTGTGGAGGCACCATCCCAATTATTCCACGGACCGGTCCAGAGTGTGTATGAACAATAACGGGTCGACTGGGAAGAAGCCGATCATCAATTCCTCCAATTTTCCGGAATCGTAAACAACCATTGTCTTCAATGTGTGTAACGACAAAGCCAAGTTCGTCCATATGGGCAATCAGAAGGATATGTGGAGACCCTTTTCCAACGCTAGCAAAGAGATTGCCCAATGAATCCGATTCTAAGGAAAGTAGGTCACCGATGCTTTCTCGGATTGCGTCACGAATTGGAGCTTCATAACCAGATACTCCAGTAGAGGCAAGTAACCAGTGCATTAATTCAAGCACAATTAACCTCTCCAAAGGAGGAGTTAGATAGAATTCGCTTCAGGGATATTTCAGCCTTTGGCTCGTTGTGAACTTCATTTAGATTTCATTCTGAGATTGTCGTAAGCGTAAGGAAACCACCACCAAAAGTACTATTGCACACAGAATTCCGACAAAAAGTACTATTGGGCCAAGGAAGACATTCGGATCCATCAGAGGAAGGAAGCCTTCCCATTGGTATCTGTCAATTGAAAGTTGGATAGTGCGGTTTTCTTCTGGAGCATACTCATTGACGAAAACAAAATACCATTCACCGGATTGAGGAACCAGAAATTCACCGCTAAAATCGGTCACGGGGGCTTGATAACTGTAAATTGAATAACAGAGATATGGATAACTCTCTTCAGTGGTAATTTCAAAACCCACATAATTTTCCTTATCAGAAATCCAAAATTCGATGACATCAGAGGCATTGAAAATAAAGAGAAGACGATCCCCCGCAGTAAGGTTGAAATGAATTTCCCAGTGATGGGGATAGGGAGTCGAATAGGCCACAAAGAGGTGGGTGTCATCATATAGAGTTTCAGTATATTGCCAATCCGCAGACACAACTGAGAATCCAAGAAGTGCGAGCACTAAAAATCCCATAATTAGAGGTTTGCGAGGCATAACAAATACGCTTTTTTTGGTATATTAGGTCTTGTTTATTTACTAAATCGTCAAAAGAATATCAAATAAAAGGACCGATACTTGGGTTTACACTAGTGTACTCCTCTGAAGTGTCCTTTATTACTAGAATGGATAATGAGGGATTTAATGCAGGAGCCAGAGAAACGTCGCACGGACAAAATTGGGCTTCCACCAGGAACTATTGTGTATGTTGGCGATGAGGCGGTCGAAGCCACAGTTATTTCATACACTCTATTCGATGAAAGAACTGTCAAAGAAGAAGTCATTAAGACCGTGGGTGAGCTACCAAAGTTACCCAGCGGAAATGGTGTATTATGGGTTCAAGTAAGTGGTTTAGCTAATATTAACTTGATACAACAATTAGGTGAGAAGTTCCACTTACATCCCCTTGTCTTGGAAGACATTTTTGCAACGGACCAGCGCCCCAAAGTCGAAAACTATGATGGTCACGAATACATTGTCTTTAAAGCGATTCTTAGGAAAGTATCACGAAAGACACCAAATCAAGAACAAATTAGTCTAGTGTTAGGTTCAAATTACGTTCTTTCCTTTCAGGAACGCCAGTCGCTAATCTTCAATTCAGTTCAGGAATGGATACAGGACAACGGGGGCAACATTCGAACCCGGGGCCCCTATTATCTCTTGTATTCGTTGATGGACTCGATCGTTGACCAGTATTTCCTCTTCTTAGAAGCTTTTAGCGAAGAGTTAGAGGATTTAGAACAAGAATTAGTTTCTGACCCAACACAAAACACACTTCAATCAATCTATGACTTAAAACGGACCATGATCATGATGCGTAAAGCCATCTGGCCGCTACGTGAGGTTGTGAGTCGATTAGAGCGTGCTGAAACCCCTGAGATCAGAGAACAGTCTGGGCGGTTTTTGCGAGATATTTATGATCATGTGATTCGGGTGTTAGAAACAGTGGAAACCTATCGTGAAGTGCTTTCTGGGATGCTTGATATCTACTTGTCCAGTATGAGCTATCGCATGAACGAAGTGATTAAAGTTCTAACCATTGTTTCAACAATATTTATCCCCTTAACGTTAATTGTGGGAATATATGGGATGAACTTTCCAACCATGCCCGAATACCACTTTCCTTTCAGCTATCCTATTCTTATACTTGTGATGCTGGGAATCGGTTTGGGGCTAATTGTCTATTTCCGGAAAAAGCGATGGCTCTAAAAGTAAGTTCATTCTGTCAGACGAGGTAGCTGTTTGAGTAAGAGTCTGAATTTAAAGGGTTTAGAGTCTCCATGACTGACATCAAATATAAAAGCGCAACACGTTACCAGCTAGCTGCATTACGCCGCTATCCAGGCACTACAATTGTAGCTACGGCACTTGCGCTTTTTGCCTCATACCTTCTTACCCTTCCTGCTATTGTCATCGGGAATGCTATTGGCATCCTTGAAACTGAAGGATTTTCTGCCGCGTTCGTCATGCAGGTCTGGTCAATCCTTGGAATTGCTTTGGCTTTGTTTCTTACAATTCTCCTTGTAGGTTACGCTTTCGCCGTGATTACCCTTCGATGGGAACGCGATGCCCGCCAAGAATTTTTTGAACTAGTACAGGAAAACAGTATGACGTTTCATGACCAAGTGGATAGTAAGCAACTACTCGCTGTAGCAATGCAGGATGTCCGATGGGTTCGCTTCTCCCTGAATCCTGCACTTCGAAATATCATTTCAGCAATAGGTACGTTAATTATTGCTTCGATTTTCTTGGGTTTAATGGATGTGTGGTTAGGAGTCATCGTCGTATTTGGTACCCCCCTCTACCTTTATTTCGCATATCGGTATGCAGTGAAAATCGAACCCGTCCGCCGGAATCGATCCGAACAGAACGAAACGATTACGGCTATCAGTCAAGAGGTATTTCGGGGAATTGAAGTTGTTCGTGCATTTGGATCAGAAACAAGGGAACAAGAAAAGTTCAGTGAAGCCGCGGGAGTTTATGAGACACTCACCGCTCGAGAAGGCAAACTCGGGGCGTTCTATTTACCAACCATTATTCTCATCTCAATTACTACCCTTGCCTTTGTTTATGGAGCAAGCTTGGTCTTGAATGGAACTTGGACCGTTGGAATGCTTGTGACCGCACTGGGATTGTTTGCAGCAATTGAAAGTTTTAGTTTCATGCTTCCACGTTTTCTATTGGTCATCCGTGGAGGATACGTCAATGCCCAACGAATCATTGATGTATTGAACTGGAAAGACCCACTGCAAGAGCCTGAGGAGGGGGTAACGGAAATCGATTGGACTGGAGACATTGTGTTTGATAATGTCAGTTTCAAATATACCAATGAAAACAGTTCGAATAATCCATACGCAATCAAACACATCAATCTCACCATTCCTAGTGGTTCGCGAGTAGCCCTCATTGGAGGCCCAGGAGGCGGGAAAAGCACTATACTGAAACTTCTTTTACGTCTTTACGATCCTACAGAAGGAAGAATTCTCATCGGAGGAGTTGACCTCCACAAGGTTCTTACTCGCAATGTCCGCGCAGCAGTGGGACTCGTTGAACAAGACATTTTCCTATTTCGCATGAGTGTCCGCGACAATATTGGTTTTGGATGCGTCGACGCCTCCGAAGAAGAAATCATTGATGCGGCCAAAAAAGCTCAAGCCCATGATTTCATTATGGAATTATCTCAAGGTTATGATACGATAATTGGCGAGCGGGGAATGACACTCAGTGGGGGGCAACGCCAGCGTCTCGCTATCGCTAGGACCTTAGTCCAAAATCCTAAAATTCTCTTGCTAGACGATTCCGTGAGCGCCATTGATGCTCAAACTGAATATTCTTTACGAAAAGCCCTTGATGAAGTCATGAAAAATCGGACCAGCATCACGGTCACCCAGCGGCTACGAACCCTTCTCGAATCAGATTTCATTGTGATTGTTGATAAAGGAAGAATTGTAGCCACAGGCACTCATGACGAGTTAATTCAGACATCCGAGCATTATCAGCGCATCTTTGAACGACTTCCCGGCGCATTGCCATATGTCCTGAAGCATTCGAACAAGGAGGAGAGCAATTAATGGCGATACGTCGTGGTCCAACTGCATTAGCCGGGGAACGGTATAAGCGAAGTCGACCTATGAGAGTTCTCCTCAGAGCTCAATTTGGCTATCTCGGTCGGTTCAAAAAACTTATCGTAGTTGCGGCAGTGTTTGCTATTACCGCTACGATCTTTCGTTCAATAGATCCTGTCATTCTTGCAAATGGCATCAACCTTGTTCTTCTTCCAAGTGCTCCTATGAGTGCGGTACTCTTCCTGGGCGTGGTATATGTAATATTACGCGTGATTAGTTGGTTCTTGAGTTCACTGTATACGTGGATACTGTCAGGAGCCCAGGCTGGATATGTCCGTTCACTCCAGCAAGATATCTACAGGAAACTTATTAGTGCAGATTTATCCTATTTTCGAGCCAAACAAAGTGGAGATATTACCTCACGTGTTACAACGGACACGGATAATCTTGCGGTTGGAATTCAGATTGTCATTGATTTTGGAAGCCAGTTGTTATTGCTAATTGCAACCTTTGCCATCATGTGGCTTGTGAACCCATTAATCGCAATTACTTCACTTGTTGTCGTCCCAGTTGTCATCCTCATTGTAGTTCTATTTGGCACAGTTGGGCAACGAACTATGCTTGCCTCTCAACGAGCAACCGGTTTTGTTTCTGGCCAGATCGCCGAGAACCTCAGCGGTATCCATATCGCAAAAGCCTTCAACCGAGAAGATGAGACCGCGGGAATCCTCAGCGACCTCAATCAGGAATCGTACCGGCATGGATTTCGGTTTATGATGCTCATGACCCTCATGATGCCTTTGGTTCGAGCATCTGCAATTGCCGCGGTTGCTGCTGTGCTATTCGTCGGTGGAAGCCTAGCAGTAGGAACTATACCAATCCTTACTCTTGGTGAAGTATTTCTTGGCGTCATTCTTGTTCAACGATTCTTATGGCCACTCCTAAGCTTGAGTATGATGGCCACTCAATTTCAAGCATCATTAGCCTCTATGGATCGCGTTTTGGACATTCTCGAAGCTGAGCCCTCAATTCAAAACAATTTGGATGCGACTGCCCTCGATCCAAAAAGTGATGGTATCACCTTTGATGATGTCACCTTCAGCTATATCGAAGGGGCTGAGGTGTTGGAAAACGTGAGTTTTACGGTTCAACCTGGTGAATTAATAGCGATTGTTGGGCACACTGGAGCTGGAAAAACCACAATTGCCGCCTTGCTTAACCGGTTCTATGATCCGCAAAGCGGGAGTATCCGGATTGGTAAAGAGGATATTCGTGGAATAACCCTGGAATCGCTCCATGACACAATAGCACTCATTGCTCAGGAGCCCTACTTGTTTGATGATACTGTGATGGAAAATATTCGCTACGGACGTCCTGATGCGGCTGATGAGGAAATCCTTCAGCTTTCACGTTTAATCGGAGCCCATGATTTCATTGAGGTCTTACCACAAGGTTATGCCACTGAACTGACTGAGGGAGGGAAAAATCTCAGTGCTGGGCAGGTGCAGATGATATCGATTGCTCGCACTATGTTAGCTAACCCCAAAATCTTGATATTAGATGAGGCGACCAGTCGCCTTGACGCGTATTCTGAATCGCTGGTTCAGGCAGCCCAAGAACAGCTCTTCTCAAAACGGACTACGATAGTGATTGCTCACAGGCTGACTACTATTGCTAATGCATCGCGGGTTCTGGTATTTGAGAATGGGAAGCTCATCGAGCAGGGCACTCATCAAGAACTCCTTAATCTTGGAGGCCATTACAAAGCCCTGTATGACACTTATTATGCCCACCAGTCGGCAGAAGAAATCTCTGAAGAAGTCCTCAAGGTTGCTCAGGAAACACTAGCAAAGGGAGGTCCCTCTGCGAAACCGTCTCAGAATCCAGGCAAGAATAGGCAGAATCGTCCTAAAGGAAATTAGGTTTATTTTCTTTTCTAGTAGGTAAATCCACTAGCACCAGGGGGATGCGATGCATTAAAAGAATGGGCTAAAGGAATCACTGGGTTGATTTTCCGTAATTACTTACAACCCAATGCCCGAAACTCTGGATGATGATACTCACACCAACAAATACGATGAACCACCCGGAAAAGACCGTAAAGGCGGTAATCGGAGTGTAATTGAAGAACAGGTTGTAGGCAGCCCAGGTGATCCCTGCACTCATGATGATGCTGCCGATACCTTCGATTTGTCGATCATAGTTGTCCCGAAAGACGACCCGAAGCGCTAGCACAATGAAACTGATGATAATGGTTCCAAGGAAGAAGAGGTACATTGTCTCATAAACGTACACGTGAGCACCAGGGGTTTGGGGCGACCACCAAAAAATCCCAGGAGATACTTCAAGCCACCTTAAGTCTAAGATGAAATTGAATCCTGTTGGAATCAGGAGTGGACGGAAGACTAAGAACACTGCAATCAGAATGAGAATCAAGCCGGCATTGATTATACCGATAATATCTGGATCTTGATGCGATTTTTTACTCACAGTCATAACCTCCAAATCATGATGCGTCTTTCATGCCTCCACTCTCATCCGACGTTTACGTCGAATCGAGTTCAGTGCAAAGATGATAATCAGAATTCCGAAGATAATCCCTACGATTGGACCGATGACAAACCAAATGGGAATTTGTAAGACGAGAGCGAGCCCTAAAACTATCACAACGATACCAGCAATGATGCCAAAGATGGCACCACCACCCGCAACGCCAAAGCATTCTTCTTCAGCTCGTTCACCATATTTTACACGCCAAGTACGTTTGACCGGAGCCAAAGGAGCACCGCATTTCTTGCAAAAATCAGCCTCATCGGTGTTTTCAACACCGCATTTCTGGCAATAGACCATGAGGAACACCTTACCCTGCAGTAGCATTCTTCCTGTTCTTAAGATTTTGGGGAACCCGCAATGGAACTAAAAAACTGAAATTCGCGAAAGAGAAGTTTTTATTAAGACAACGCGTACGGAACTAGGTGAAGAGGGACTAGTATTAACCCCTGAACCGGAGTGACGAATATTCAGGCACCACTTACTCCCCTAGAAACCATTCCCTCTCCCCTCCAATTGTGTCCTTTTTGTGGGGCCTGGATCGCCATGGCTCCGGTTCGCTACTTTTCCAGTTGAGTGGAGACTAAAAGGTTAAATTTGGGGGGTGTTGATAGCGGATTTACGGTTTGAGTGGATTGTGTTGTCGTGAAGGTTTTGTTTATTGAGCCTCCGAAGGCGCCCTGGTTTGTGATGGGTGAGTATTTACCACCGCCGTTGGCATTATTGTGTTTGGCTGCATATGTGGAGGCACATTATCCTAGTGTCGATATCGAAGTTATGGACTGTCAGGCTGAGGCAGCGAAATGGTCTGAAGTGGAGGAAAGGATAGCCACCTTTTCACCGGATGTCGTCGCCCCGAGTACTGTTTCAACCTGTAATGCAAATATCACGCTTCAAACGGTCAGTATCGCAAAGGAAGTTAATAAAGAGATTGTCACGGTTGCGGGGAGCCAGCACTTTTCGGTTTTAGCCCAAGAGGTATTGGAAGCACACTCTCAGCTTGATCTGATTGTGCGAGGAGAAGGTGAAGTTACGTTTCTTGAAGTGTTGAAAGTTCTTGATGAAGGTGAACCGCTGAATCGGGTGGAAGGAATTTCATTTCGTGACAAAAGTAGAGTGGTACATACGCCGAATCGATCTGTGATTAGGGATTTGAATAGTCTGCCTTTTCCAGGCTATCATTTCGTACGTGAACATATGTCCAAGTACCGGTTTCCTGCAGGGCCGAATTTGCCTTATGCATTGGTTGAGGGAAGCCGCGGGTGTGTACATTCCTGTTCGTTTTGTAGTCAATGGCGGTATTGGGGATCCTGTCGACGGAAATCCCCAGAACGGGTAGCGGATGAATTTGAGTATCTGTATCGGGAATTTGGGAGCCGATTCCTTTGG
>JBHLPI010000088.1:0-8341 GCA_048939595.1 Promethearchaeota archaeon
GAATAAAATGTTGATGACATAGTAAATGCGAGTGCAGCTAGAGGCATCCAAGCTGCGGCGACTTTTGCCAGGTATTGGACCCGTTTGGATTCATTCTCAACACCAAAGAACCTGGCAACCCGGTTTGTCACAGTTCTAACCTTCTTTTTTGGTTCCCTCTGAGCTAATATCGTCCTACTGCATTTGAGGGTATTCAAAAGGCTTGCTCTGAATCAGTTTTTATCCTGAAATACCCATTAAACACAAAAACGATGTTAGCAGTGGGTTATGTATGGGGCTGTTAGGGTGTCATGTGACAGGTGGGGTCAAAGGCTCTCCCAAAAATGCCCACAACCTTGGCGTTGAAGTCATGCAGATTTTTACCCGAGGTCCAGGCCAATGGAAGTGCAAACCACTAGAAGAAGACTCTATCAGCAAGTTCAAGCAAGAAGTAAAATCATTTAATATTCGATGTGTCATGGCACATGCAATTTATCTCCTAAATATGGCTAGCGTTGATAAGACAATTCGCCAAAAATCAGAACGTGAATTTCTCATTGAAATGGACCGATGCGAAGTTTTGGACATTCCATATCTGGTGTTTCATCCTGGCTCCTATCGTAACTCAACCGAAAAGCGAGGTATCAGACGACTAGTAAGCAGCCTTAACCGTTTACTCTATCAACGGCCAGCGCATAAAGTCCAGATACTAATTGAGAATACTGCCGGTGGTGGATCGTTACTGGGAGGTAATTTCGAGCAGATTGCAACGATTCGGGATCAGCTTGAGTTCCCAGAGCGAGTTCATGTCTGTTTTGATACATCCCATGCTTATGCATCGGGATATGATCTGAGCAAACCTGAAGGATATCGCAGGATAATGGACCAGTTCGATTCGATAATTGGATTGGCTCATTTGAAAGCGTTTCACCTCAACGATTCTAAAACAGCATTATCAAGTCGTCTTGATCGCCACGAAAACATCGGCTTGGGCTATATCAGTGAGAACACGTTTGCAGAAATCGTCAATGATCCTCGGTTTCACTTGCATCCGATGACCTTGGAAACTCCAGGGGGAGAAGAATGGTTCAGGAAAAATCTAGCTCTCCTTTTCAAGCTTAGAAAGTAGTGGACCTACTTCCGTCAAGGATTACTCTAGAGAACTCGGTACACGCCGATACCAATACAAGGTAACAATTACAAGGCCAATAGTAACAATTACAATTACTCCAATTACTAATCCCAATTCAGGTGTAATGCTGGGCGTCATTGAAGGTGTATTAGTAACTAACGAGATCTGTCGAATCCGATAGTAGTGTGCTCCATTATCAAATCGGAAATCAGTGATAAACTCCCTCAGAAGCAATACACCTTGATCATTGAACCGAGCTGTATATTCAGCAATCGATGTAAAGGAATCCATAAGGCCATCTAGATCCATATCATAGGTTGAGGTATTTGCGGGGATATAGCGTGAAAGATTCCAATGATAGATATGAAGCAGAGAATCCTCTTCAATGGTTCCACTCATCTGTGTGTTTTCAGCATAGTTAGCTGCATCTTCATTAAATTGGATACTATGAATTGACCATGTTGTATGCGTAAATACGACTTGTGGTCCTGAAACGATTGGTGTGTGTCCCTCCATAATTACAGTATTGTTGAACTGAAGCAAGCCCAAATTGATATCCAAGATTTCGGTTATCAACCTGATAGTGTATCCATCGGTGTTTTCGTCGATTGCTGTAATCTGGAGGTGGTATTGGATCTCAGTTTCGCCATGGATATGTGTTTGATTAACATCAACACTTGATCGTGTTAGATCCTTGAAGGTGAATTCATCACCCACGGCGTAACCATAAGATGCCTGCATTTTGTGTCCTTGGATAACTGGATTGCTACTTACACTAGTTAAACAAATGAAAGGTATTATTACGAGGAGAACTTTCCGATTTAACTGCATGACCAACTCCCATCAAGGAAAAGGAGAATTGCTGTTTTAAGCCTATTCTCTCCGGAAGAGTTAGGACCCTTACTCGGCTTCTTCTTCAAGGAGTGGTGGCTCAACCAGGGGTTCGCCCAAGGCTTTGAGAGCAGCTTCGGCATGATATCGTACGGCTTTGGCAGGATCTTCTAAGGCTCGGCGGAGTTGTGGAGCAAGGGGACGACCAGCTTCACCAAGGAATGATATTCCGCGAACAGCGACCACGCGTACTAACGTGCTCTTATCCCCCAACATTCGAACATAGGCTTGGGTCGCGGGTTCTGCCGCTGGACCCATTTCTTTAAGAATATCCAGGGCTTCCATTTTGACATAGATTTCCCCATTCTTCGCAGCAGTCAGAATAGGTCGAAGGAGCAACAGTGGATCATAACCAATCCTGTATAAGGTATGCGCGATGATGATTTGAATAATCGGGTGATTTGATTTGAGTGCATCAATCAAATCTGGGACTGCTTCATTAGCCTTTTTACCGAACCGGCCTAGATGTTGCACGCATTGAAGAGCTAGAATGGGGTTGGGATTCCGAAGGGAACTGGTGAGTATTTCGATTTCATCATCAACTCTCTCATTCATATCGAGGAGACTGATGAGCGCGGCCACCTGAACTGAGGGGATAGGATCTGATAATAATTTGGTGAGAGCATTAAGGGTTTCTGTATTAGGTTTCTTCTTTTTGTTAATTCGACCAATCGCAAGTGAGGAACAGATACGAATATCATCGTTAGCGTTCTTGAGTTGCTCGACGAGAAACGGAGTTGCCTCAAAGGCGGGTTTACCAATTCGGGCTAGTGCACAGATTACTTGGCCCTGAACAACAAGTTCAGGGTCACTAATCAGTTCAATTAACGCGGATGTGGCTTCTTCAGCCCGAGGACCAAGGTGGCGTAAAATAGCTGCGGCTTTCGCTCGGAGTTCAGGCTCTTGTTCAGTCAAGAGTTGTGTGACATACGGAATGATCTTTGTGCCCCCTGACGCAAGTTGGTTTGTGGCATTGTTGCGTTTTCGCCGACTAGTTTTCATAACTTGTATTAGTTCAGCAATTTCTGCTTCAGCGAGATCAGCTTCAGTTGGGATAACCTCTTTTGGCATAGCGATGAAATCAACAGACACAATCCAACTATCTATTTCTGGAAAAAGAAAATCTATACCTAAACTGGTTTTGATTTGGTATTTTCTCATCAGACGGTACAAATACACCTGCGCAATAAAGCCAAACAGGAAGATTCCAGTACCTGCAACGATGATATAGAGCGAATAAGCTGGCACCAAATAGGCAGTAAATGCGATGATGAAACCGATACACAAGATATAGCGTGAGTATTTAAGAATTGGCGAGATTTCAGGCGCATACATGTTTTGGGGACCCCCCATTAGCGTGCAAGGAGCACTGAAAGCCCTATTTATATGTACTCATTGCACCTTACCTGAATTTCACCTTATTCGACAATATCCACTAAGATGATGCGAAATTCTAAGGTTTTACCAGCCATAGGGTGGTTACCTTTCTTCCCATACGCCTGTTCCGGTTTGAGAACCACTGTCTTTTCCTCTCCAGGTTTCATTCCGACAATGGCATCGTTAAACCCTTTTATCACCTGACCCGCGCCTAAGGTCACTTTCAAAGGTTTGTAATCGCGACCCTTATTGAATATTCCAGCCCTAACCGCTTCCTTTTCTAAGGAAGTGTCAAAGACTTTGCCTCCTGGAAATTTACCAACATAGTGAACACGGACTGTATCACCGTTTTTTACTTCAGACATAATCACTCACTTCTGAGTATCGTTTCATTAGGCGCTTTCCCTTTTTGTGAATTACCCTCACGCTGAAATCAATCAGAAAAAGCAGAAAATCATTGTGAAGATTTAGAGGCACTCACTGGGAGGTAAACTAAAAATACTGTACCCTTTTGGTACTCTCCTGGTACACGGTCTTGGACTGCAACCCATCCACCAAATGCTTCAGAAAGAGCACGAACCACAGATAAACCAAGACCCGAGCCATGAGCCCCGTCCATATACCGATTGAAGAGCTGTGCTTTTTGCTCAGGCGGAATTCCCCGCCCAAAATCAATGACTTGAATTTCCCACCAAGGTTTATCCCGATTGTTAAGTAGTTTGATTTTAACTTTGATTTCCTTTTTACTATCCGAATATTCCATGGCATTTCGTATAAGGTTCTGGAATAGATCCACAAGAAGCATGTTAGCATCCACATAGGCTTCACCTTCGCCAGTATCACATTTTAGAGTGAATTCACCATCACCGAGAGCTCGGCTGACTTGGTCAAATGCTAGATGAATATACATGACTAAATCAAGTGGCTGAAAACTGGTTTCGGGCATGTATTCGACCTTCCCTAGGCGTCGCACGTTCTTGATGAGGTGGTCAGCACGGGAAAGGCTAAGATGGATTTGTTCAACTGCTTGTTCACGTACTTCTTCGGGGAGATCCTCTAATTCAATTAGTTCAAGAGATGTTAGAATCGCTTGATGATAATTGCTGATGTCATGAGCCAAAATATCCGCATACAGCGTTGCTCGTTTTTCTGTTTCTTCAGTGATTCGTAAAGCGCGCAAATAGGCGATTCCGAAAATAATGGGTCCAATCATCAATCCGCCCAAGAGGAGGAATTCGGATGCCCACCATCCCCACTCCCACATTGTGAAAATACCCTTCAAAATACCAGGAATAATCCAAAGCATAAGGAAACTAAGTCCTAAAATCTCAATGGTAATTTCTCCACGAGATTCTTTCAGATAGAAGTAACCAAGAACAGTGAATAAGAACACGTTCAGGAAGCTAAAGCAGAGAAGAATGATGCGATCAGCAGGAGATGCTAAAGTACCAGGATTGTTTATAATTAACCAGGTTTCAATTGCGATGCTAATTACAAGCGCTATCGTGATGCCTATGATGCTTAGAACAATTCGCAGGATAGGAAGACCTGATTCTTTTACACTTGGTGGATTCTGCTTCCAATAAACAGCTGTCACGAGTAGTAAGAAGACTATCAGGTAGCCAACAATGTAGGGAACGAGGGATTCCTGAAAGGGGGAAAAAAGAGGGCCTAAAATAAGGAGTGTAATATCAACAATAACCCATACTACAAAGGCGAGCATTAATGGGATAAAGCTCCGGGTGAATTTTTGTTTAGAATACATATAGAGAAGCAGTGCAACCCCAATTGAGATGATACCAGCCCCTACTCGAATTAGTAAATATAATTCATAGCCTACCATCAAAGTAGATGAGAGAAATTCCAGTACAAAGGCGACTAGGAAAGGAATTATGATAAACAGATTTAGAATGAACGCATACCGATAAGAATTGGTTTCAGTCATACCTGTAGAACGAACGAGGGGGATCGATACTGCAAGATTTAGACAAACCATTCCAAAGGTAAGGAATAGAATGGCTATCACCCAAATATGGAAAGGCGTTATTAGAGCAATGAGATACGATGGTGCGATAAACAGGAAAAGGACCAGACCATTGAGTAACCAGAAACCATCGTAATGAGATCTTAACAATTCAGAACGCATATTGAAATACAAGACAGCAATTAGCATTCCTACAATGCCAATAGCAAGGTATATCCCTATGGCATTTAAAACAATAATAGGAAGTATGGGAAAGACCACGAGATAGTAGAAAGCATAACTTGCCAGGCTTGAAGTGATCAAAAGTCCACCAATTTTGGTAGAATCAGATTTTGAAACTGATAAATTTCTGAATAATTGCATAATAAGCGATGCGCTCACAAGACCAACAAAGATGGCGATTTCAAGCATGTTTGCCACAAGACGAAACGGAGCCATCGTTGAGCCAGGAACAATATACCCAATCATAAAGAGAATGGCTCCAATTAGGTGAAGGATTCCAAAAAAGAAGAACGCACAATATAAGAAAATCTTTGAAAGTTGTAAATCCCTTCGAGCACGTAGGCTTGCAATTGCACCACCCATTAAAGCAAGCAAACCGAGGAGAGCATGAATCGAAATATTTGTGTTCGGTCGAGTCCAAGTAAAGAGTGGTAAAAGGTGAAATCCCACAATCGCAAATGTGAAGGTAAAAAAGAGGTTAAGGGTTAGACGGATAGCCGTTTTAGTCCTCGGTTTTACGTCCATGGTCTTTCTATCCCCACACGCTCAAGCCTACAGAATGCAAATTGAGTGAAAATGAATTACGAGGTGTTTGTTCTAAGTCTCTGCTACGAATCAGTGATTTTAAAGATACTCCACAAAGGCTCTAAAAATACAACTTCATTCATCTTTTCTCAACAACCAAGCACGCCCAATGATTGCTTACTCGTGAAAACAAAAAAAGGGAATAAGAAAGGAAAAACTACAGAACTTTCAGTAATAAATGTCCAATCCACACAGATTTTTACCTTCTAAGTACCAATGATATCCTACAGAACCATACTGAGGTTGAATGGTTGAGTAGCCCAGAAAAAATCGATGCACTGGCGAAAATTCTACAAACCCATCCAGACGAAAAAGAACGGGCCCGAGCTGTCACCGAATTAGGAGCGATGCGTAACGGTCCTGCCTATGAAGCTCTTGGTATCGCCATGCATGATCACTCACCAGTCGTTCGAAAAGCAGTTGTAAAAGCCTTTGAAGAGGTTGGTGCCGACTGGGTACTAGCTCCAGTCCTTATTCGACTCCGAAGTAATGACGCCGGTGCACGAATGGTCGCATGCCGAGAGCTTGGTCGACTTGGAGACCAAGAAGCAGTGCTCCCTCTCATAGATCGACTTAATGATTCCAACCTCCAAGTCCGAATCGCCGCATCTTTTGCCCTAGGACAGCTGGGTGATCGACGAGCCATCACACCCCTACAATTGTTGCGACGGCGTGATTGGAATCCTTCCCTCAGACATACGATTGATCGTGCGTTGTTCCAACTTCGCCAACAATACTAGGCCTTGTTTTTTAACTCTGAGCAACCAATGGCTTTAAGAGTAGATTCTGAACCCATTAGACTCACCATTCTTTCATAAATAATGTGACGGGTGGAATAGAATGACCGAATCGACAACCTCAATGAAACTTGTGAGAATTGGTGGATGGTTACAAATCCCCTTCTCTTTATTCATGATGTGGATTAGCATCTGGATGCTTTGGCAATTATGGCCCGTGCTCATCGATCCCGCCTTCTGGTTACTCTTTGGTTGGTGGACAGTGCTCCTACTCGTTTTCCTCGTTATTTGCGGCATTATCGGATTTTTCCTTGCATTTTTATGGATCCGATGGCAACACAACATCGCGGAAAAGAAAAATAAGTTAATCATCACTGGGATTATCGGGATTATTTTCACTGGAACTGCTCCTGGTATGCTTGTAATAATCGGCGCGGCTACCAATCCCGCCGGCTAGTTGGGCGCCTCCAACACTTTCACAACTATTAGTTCATTGAAACGGACAAAGGGTTCGCATACGGAAAGGTATTTATATCAATATGGGAGAGAATGTTCTCATCTTTTGAGAATATTGGGGCTTTTAAATGAGTTCAAATACTCGACGCTATTTGGAACTCCGCCACCGAGAGATGTGGGTACAATTATTCACCGAAGGATTGGATAAATATTCCACTCCCAAAACCAAGGCAGACGTTTTGAATGGCCGTGACGAAATATCTCCTTCTTCAACCACTAGTAAAGTCTGTGATTGGATTTGCGCAGCAATTAAGCGACTCGATCTTCTGGTCACAGATAAAGAAACTCGACAAAATATCATGCTTTGTTGTTCAAATCGTTTTCCTGTTGATCTTATGAAGCCTTTACGTGAAGAATTTGATCAAACGGGGGATCTCGATGCTCTCCTTGCGCTAATGGATGAAGACAGATCTTGGCATGGATTCTCGCGTTATGGTTGCATCGAACGCAACGCTAACATCTTGTACGTTACAAAAATTCCCGCAGACCCTGAAGGATTTAAGTCAACGACTGATAAGACTGAAAAGCAAGTTCGATATTGTCATTGTCCCCATATCCGTCCTGCAATTCGGAAGCAAAAACGCATCTCTCCTACGTTTTGTTTATGTGGCTCTGGTTGCTATAAAACCCTCTGGGAGGGGCTCCTCAATCAATCGGTCCACGTTGAAGTATTAGAAACAGTAGCCCAAGGAGCCACCTATTGTCGTTTTGCTATACATCTTCCCGATCAATTCAAAACAGATGCGAATAAAGGTCAAAATGAAAGACTTGAACTTCCATATTGGCAAACTGCGTAGATTTTTATTCCCTTATCTCTAAGAGCGGGCAGGTGTACGAATTGGCAGATGAAGAAATGTCAATTGAAGAAAAAGCTGAAGAAAAATTCTGGATGAATCTGATAAGCCGATACTGGTATTT
>JBHLPI010000001.1:0-83558 GCA_048939595.1 Promethearchaeota archaeon
CCCCTCCAATTGTGTCCTTTAGGACAAATGTCCTTTTTATGGAGGTGCCTAATCCGCCATAATTCCCAGTGCCCTTTCTATCTTTTCAGAAACTATCTATGGTACACTAAGTCCTTGTTTTTGTGTGTGCCATCTAAAAATTTCACTAGAATCAGAAGATAAGAACAAATAGGTTATTGTAAGAGTCGGACGAAAATGTCACGAGCCCGAGGAGGGAGTTTCTTCTCAGCGATGAGTTCATCAACTGCTGGAAGAATTTTATCTCGGTCTAGTTTACCTTCATCACGCATTTGCTGGAGTGCTTGGCGGAGAGCTACTGCAGGACGCATGCGACGGTCGATGTTGCCTTTTGTATATTGCCGGAGTGTCTTTGTGTCAAGGGCACCTTTTTCAGTCAGTAATTTTGTCGTGCGTAAAAGTGGAGCCCGGAAGGGACTATGTCGTGCTCGCATTCGGGGATGCCGTGCACCTCTTCGGGCGATCTGAGAGTGAGGTGGAGGAGTAGAGCGAACATTGATTGCGCCACAATATTCACAGATAATCGGGCGTTCTAGCTGTAGCGCATCAGGGGCGATTTTAGCGCCGCATTCTGAGCATTTGAGTGTCTGCAACACTGAATCGGAAGATTCACCAGCCATAAATTGTTCTTTCTTGGCACTGCAACAAAAACCTTTGCTGAGAGGATAATCCAATGGAACAATTACTGTAATTTAGTGAACAGAACCGTGCCAATAAAAGATGGTAATGTCCCGGACGTTGGTTTGTGTGGGACCTGTAATTATGAGGTCTTCAAGTGCGTGAAAGAGAGTATAGGTATTGTTTGTGTCAAGAAGATGGGCTGGTGAGAGTTGATGGGCCTGGGCACGATGATAAGAGGTATTATCAGCTATCGCTCCGGCAGCATCGGTGGGTCCATCGATGCCATCAGTAGCAAGGCTGCCAACCACCAGTCCTTCGTGATTTTGGAGATACGGCAGGATTGCTGCTAGAAGTTCAGTGTTACGGCCGCCTTTCCCTGGATGACGGATCATAACTGTGGTTTCTGATCCAACAATGATAATCTGAGGGTCATTATTTTTCACCAAAGTAATTGCTAGCCGTCCTAGTTTTTTTCCGATTTCGCGGGCCTCTCCTTGACAATCCGTTGTGAGTATTCGTGCCTGCACTCTCTTCTTTTGAGCTTGTCTTAATACAGCATGGCATGCATCGTAGTTGCTTCCAATCAGATGATGAAGAGAGTTACGAAAAATAGGATCATCGGGTTTGGGAGTGTCTGGAACAGAACCTTCAATTCCCGCAGTAATGTAATCTCGCACTCGAGACGGAACTCGTTGCCAGAGTTGGTAAGTATCAAATATTTGGGCAACATCTGAAAAGGTGGTAGGATCAGGAAGCGTGGGACCGCTTGCGATCAGGTGGAGATGATCCTTTGGAACATCGGAGAGAAGAAGGCCCAAATGGCGCCGAGGATGGATATGCGCCACAAGTTGCCCCCCTTTGACTTGAGAGAGATGCTTGCGAACGGTGTTCATCTCATTAATTGCGATACCGGTTTTGCTAAGAACCTGTGTGGTTTGTTGAATATCTTTGAGAGTTAGTGGCGGAGAGGGAAGTGTAAGCAGCGTAGACCCACCACCAGAAAAGAGAGAAATGAGAAGGCTATCTGGCGGAATTCTCTCAACGAATTCTAGGAGGAGTTGACTCGCTCGGAGACTGGCGTTGTTGGGTTTTGGATGTCCACCTCCGTGGATTTGTACCTTTCTAAGTGAATAATCCTTGATGGTTGATTCAGGGACAATAATGAGTCCGTCAACAATGTGTTTTGCCAAGAGGGCTTCAGTGGCTTCAGCCATTCGACCCGTGGCTTTTCCGGCCCCAATTAGGAATATTCCGTTGATATCCGATAATTCCACTTTCGTATTCGCACAATGCAAAATGGAGTTCTTAAGTTGAAGTGCGCGCTGGATGAGGAGATGCGGATTTACAGCTTCTAATGCCTTAAGAAATAAGTCAAGAACTAGTTTTCGTGCCTGCTGGTTGCGAGGAGTACCTTTGATAAGCTTCGAAAAGTTGCGAATCATTACGAATCAGTATCCTGAAGCTAAGGTTTTCTGAACTTATAGGTTTGTAAATGATTTGAGGGGGTGAAGCTTTTTAACAATGCACTGTGAGTGTAATTTGCTTCATTGGCGTGGGGGTTTCTATGTGGCTGACCTAGAGCTTACTAAAGACCAACGAAAGCTGTTGTTTTTGATCGGCACGTATGCTCACGAAACACAAGTTTCAGATGAGCAAGAATATTGGTTCAAAGATGGCCCGTTACTCGCAGCGATCTACGAGTTGACAGTTGAAGGCGTATTTGAAACGTATGATTATGCGGCAATGTCCATTCTGTGTTTGGACGGATATCGACGATTCATGAACATCTCACGAGAGGGAATTGATGACCTCAATGATCTGCGAGAATTAGGGTTACTCGACCACCTGAAAATCAGCACTAGCCAGTATGGCACAGTGACCGGATATCGATTGACCGAGCAAGGATGTGAATTCTTATCACATGTATCAGATGAAGAACGCGAAGGAGTGAACAAAGTCATTCGTTGCAACGATTGTGATGGTGCGCTAAAACAAATCGAATGTGAGAATTTCGAGCAGTATTATTTCCAGTGCCCAACTTGCAACTGCATTACAGAAATTAGGATTTTCGATATCGAAGATGTTAGTTACATCTCGAAGGCAAAGTTTCTCCGGCTCCCTTATCGGAACGATCATAATAGTGTCTTGGAGGAATAGGAATGGGAATCAAGGATGAGCTACAAGAACTTATTTTTCTCCAGAAACCAGCGGTGATCATTTCAGAATGGATACCCTTTGGAAATAATCAGATTGCCGCCTTAAACCATAAACTTGGATCTCTCGAACGGCTAAAAAGTACGTTATTGACCGCTTTGGTCGATGAATTTCCTGAAAGTGCAATCTTTGAGTCAGATCCGGTGCATTCCCGAGTGGTCGTCAATGATTTTGACCTCACACGATTTGCTGAGTTTACAGCTCAGGTGGATATTCCTGAAGCAGAAGGGATAGTCCAAGAAGAGGAATTTGCTGTCCATGTCAGTGAACAGGGCCTTGTTGTATTCGCACTAGATTTGGTTGAAGTGAATGGTACAAACGGCCAAGTGTCTTTTGATAAACTAACACGTGTAAATGCGGACCTAATCATGGATTCTTCAAGAATCCTAGATACGCTACTCACACACAATCAGATACGTATTTTGGATGTCATGTATCGAGGAAAATCGCATAATCGTGGCAAGTTCGTCCTGGCTATTGGTGAAGAAATTATCCCCCATTTGAAGACAGCGGCAGAATACCGAGATGGCGAAGATTATCAAAACGAACTCGAACAAATTGTTGGAACCCTTGAAGAGGCGGAAACTCTTAAGGACGGATCGTTTTTCTTCGTTGGTACTCTTGGTTCCGTATTTATCACGAAACAATTAGAAAAGTATGAAGATTTTGTAGGCCTTTATGCACTTGTACGAGCCCTCGACATTTTCATGGATGAATATTTTGCCCGGCTATGGTTAGGCTGGGATGAGTCGCTGCGAATCCGACAAATGATATTGGAACAATCTGAACGCGATCCAACTATCGTGACACGGGCCAAAGAAGCTTTATCACGTGTGGGAGCAGATGGCGTTATTCTTGAAGCTCTAATGCAATACTTAATTGAAGCTGTCAGCTTTACCAAGAAACAAGTACACTATCTAATGGATAATGTGGACCCCACCCAAGGCGAATTCGCTGAGAAGCTACACATCAAACGCTTTTTTGACCGGGTGCAAAGTCGTATTGATGATGCAGAGAAAGTCGTTGAAGGTTTGAAACGAGAAGTCACGGGATTACAAAGCATAGTCGGAACCCTAGCAGATAAACAAATGAAACGCGTTTATGAAGCACTCCAAGAAAGTTCTCGTTCAACTGAAGAGGTGCTCATTGCTAGTGAACGGTCCAGTAACGCTTTAACTATCATCGAAGTGATTGTCGCTGGAACCTTAGCTTTAGCCTTCTTTGAAGTGCTCAGTATTATCGGAATGTTCGAACACCTCCAACTACTCGGCACTGGCATCGTCTTTGTTTTAGCCCTAGGGTCATGGGCTTTAGTTGCCGGTGCCTTATTCTACGTAATGCGATATTTAACAAGAAAAAGTGAACCACATCTTTCAATGGATGTCCGGTTTGACAAGCCCATCAATGTATCGAAACTTGAATCGTATATCGATACAAAACCAGTTACCACTAAGATTAGTAAGCGTGACGGAGTGTCTGAGGTGCTGAAGGTCACCTGGAATGAGACAGATAAAGAGCAATGGTTGGGTGAAACGCCAACGCTTTCGATTACCTATGATGCCCGAAACAAATACTTGCTGAACTTCGCTGCTGAATTTGATAACCCGAATATTGACCGAGAAAAAATGCGAGAAATCATGGAAAAGGAGGTTGACCAATTCTTCCCGAAAGATGAGAAAAATCGGTTCTGTATTTAATCAACTCAGGTTGAATTATCAAATTCTGACTTGTCATCGTCCATTGCTGAAAACATGGATTGTACGACCTTGGTAATCAATTCTTGTAATAGATCCCCATTGACAATTCCGTCAATGAAGTTGTGCATTTTCTGGAAGTCTTCAACGGTTTCAAAGCGGAGGATAACCCCTTTTCCTTCTGAGAGGGGTTCAGCTGTATAATGGATTTCTTCATCCATGAAGTTCTTTGCCATCCGTCTCAATCCTTCTTCATCTTCAAGCATATCACCGAAAGGCATCTCCTCATAGATTGATCCTTTAAATTCGAGAGTGATTGTCCGTGCGGTTGGATCGGATGAAAAAGCCAAATGCGATTGAATTGCTTCACGAATTCTATCGAGAGGAATTTCAAAGCCCATGGGTTACACCAACTAACATGAGAATCAACCCAGAGATGTTTCTGCCTATAAAACCTCGCGTTATGGTTTCTTTAAAAATAGACAACATTATACAGAGGGAGAGGCGGAAACCAGCGCTGCAAAGCGTGTCTAGCCCATTTCTCGGCAATTGTGAGTTGACCTTCAAATTCGAGTTCTTCCAGCGATTGGGTGCCATACACCAGGGAAGAGAGAGCTTCGATGGAGGCTTTCACAACAGGATGCCCTGAACTTTTCGATATCTGTAGAGAGCCTTTTTCGGATGCCAGGGAAAAAACCCCGTTATTCCAAGGACAGTCGGCATCCGTCACCCCCAAGGTAAGGACATCTTCACCCATTCCCGGAAGTTTTTCGAACGCTCTGATGACATCGACGATTCGAACCATCCAAGGAGTTTTCCGTTCCACCTTGAGATGAGCATCCTTGAACCAGTGCTCAACTTTCGTTTCAAAAGGAGCATGAATTATTATGTTATCTATTTGATCTTGATGTCGTGACAGGAATAAGAAGAGATGGTCCCGTGCTTCGCAGGTTCGCCAGAGACTATCTATGACGGTCAGATTCGCCTGCCAACGTCCAGAGCTGCGATCACCCTTGATTCGATACCTGCTAGCCGCTTGGATTTTTCCCCTATATCGAATGAAAACAACGAGACTGTCTTTTACGCGTTGTTTCCACATACCTGGGGTAATCGTTTTGAAAATGATGAAGCCGTGGTATTGTCGGGGTCCGACCTCTCGGATAAACTTGAGAAGAGGTTCTTGGGCATCGACCGCCCGAACTCGCTCATAAGTCCAGTCAGAGGATTTGGATTCGAGGTTCCAAGTCTGAAGTTGTTTGATTGGTGCTTCTACTATATAGGGTGCATTTGCTGCTACATATCCGAACTTCTCATAGAAGCTCTGTTTGAAGGGATCAAGCATGCTAACAGCTTGTTCTTGCTCTCGCATTTGCCTGAATCCTTCCTGCATTAGTTGACGAATGTAACCTTTTGTTCGGGCTTCAGGATAAGTAGCGACCCCAGCGATACCTCCGCAATTTTTCAGGATACCGCGAATGGATTGTTGAAAATCATGAATGCGAAGAGAAGATACCAATTGCCCATTATCAAATAATCCCAGAATCTCCTCTACAATGATTTCGTCCAATTCTTCATCTTTAACGGGCTGGTCTGCCCATTCAGTATAGGCATACCGATACAAATCCATGAGTGCAGTTCGTTCTTTTTTGGTGATTTTACGAATCTCCACAATTATTCCTTTCCTCGAGTTTTTCAGTAGAGTATCATATCCTGTTAAATCCTTTGTTACGTATTACTTGACTGGAACCAGCAATGAAATGGAAACCAACTCTTGTAATTTATCATCCGCTAATGGCCGTTGAAGGATATCCGGTTCTGGCGGGTCGCGTACAACCAGCTTTTGATTACCTAGAGGAATCAGGAACCCTGTCCTCTTCTCACGTGAAAGTAGAGCAAGCCTCTGAAGTAACAGAGGAGTTATTGTTATCTGTTCATACACCAAATCACATCAAAAGAGTGAAAGGATCGGGTTATGATCCTGCGTCTCTTGTTTCAGGAGGAGCGGCTGTGAGATCAGGAGAAGCAGTATGGCTCGATGAGGCCGCAAACGCCTTCGCCTTCACCGGCTGTGCAGGTCACCATGCGAGTCGTGACTCATTTTGGGGATTTTGCTATTATAATAATTCCGCGTTGCTTGTTCGACATCTCCAAAAGAAACATGGAGTCAAACGATTTTTCATTGTCGATACGGATCCCCATCCTGGAGATGGTACAAGGGATATTCTTGGTGACGATGAGGGAGTATACCACCTAAACTTTGAGGCTAGTTTTCGTGAAACCTTTGATACAGTAACCACACGCCATGTAGATGTTCCCTTTCCCAGTAACAGCAGTGATGAAACTTTTGTTGAAGCGATGCGTCGACTGGTCCGACCGTGGGCCCGTCAAATTCAACCAGATATGATAATATGGAATATGGGCCACGACGCTCACGCCCTAGATTATGGTGGGTTTAACCTCTCTCTTCAGGCGTTTCCGGCAATGACAGACATCCTACTTCAAGCTGCAGAAGAAGTATGTTCCGGGCGGCTGGTTGTACTCTTATCGGGAGGCTCGGAGATAACAGTAGCGAAGCACGCCATCTCAGGGATCATTCGAAAACTCGCTAGCTTACCTGGACTCCCAGCTGATGTTGAAGATGAACCGGTTACAGAGTCTAAGCCTACCAAGCAGATTGCGCGTGAACTAGTGGATAAGATTCTAGCAGAACTAGGGTTAGAGGAACCGCCGTAAATTCGAGTTAACTCGTATTACCCACTTTTTCCCAAGTTTTCCATTTACCTTGAGCCCGTTGAACTAGGACAAGCCCGTACCGTTGCCAGATTTCTTCACGAGTCAAGGCTTCTTCGGAATCAGGGTGGTGTGGGTTTTCGTGTCGGGGTTTTTCGAGATACGAAGGTTTGGTATAAAAGAGCGAGTCAATGAGAGCACCTACTCGACCCTTTTGATATTGGTCTTTGACAAAAATAAGAATTTGTTCTGAGGGAATATCGGCTTGTTGGAGGAGGTGTCGAGAGACTCCTTGACTAAAGGAAGGACAAACACCACCCATGGTATTTTCTACTATTTGTAAACATTGAGGATCAATGAAAAATTGGCATCGCAGGCATTGATGCCAGCCATCGCGGATAGCTTGTTCGAGAGTGGTTCGGCTTCCACAGGCTACACAGCTGATGCCAACAGTCGAGAGGTCAAGTTTCATGGGTTTCTTCCTCCGCGTCTGTAATAGCACCTGCTAAGTAGATGGTTGCAGCGTTTGCTATGGCTTCTCTTCGTTCAGGATCAAATTCGAGTTCTAATCGCGGACCATAAGCTATTCGCTTAGCTGTACGTGAGATGTAGCCCAGTTCAGTCAGGCGCCGCAATATTTTATCTAGCTGGTAACGTGAAAGGCGACCACGGGCCACGAGAATGGTTTCTATGTCCTTGGCGGCTAGTCTTCGAGGTCTACGGTTCTTATTGGCTCGTTCGACACTAGAAATAATCACTCCAAGGACAGCGTATTCAGGATCTGTGAGTTCTCCCGGAACACCGTAAATGGTTCGGATACAATACAGGGTGTCACGATTTATCCGGTATTCTACTAACTCCAATCCCAGAGGAACAATTTGTTGTCGAAGCAAATCAAGTAACCGGCTAAGCCCGGCCTTGTTAATATGGAGGGCTTCAAGCAAATCCTGCCGTTTAACCCCAATACTAAGTTGGCCATCTTCGTTGCGAAATCGAGCAGTAAGTGCAGCAAAGAGTTGCCCGAGAAGATGGCGTCGCCCATATTCTTCCTCCTCGGTCTGCTCGCTAGTGGAGGTATCTGGTTCTGTTGAGGTTGGCTTCGAAGTCACTTGCGTTGAACCTCCTCATGCTTTTTAGCAGCGATGGCCACTGCAGCATAGACCGGATTGGATCGTGACACAGGATTACGAAAGATGATTGCTGTTTTTTCAAATGTAGCGGGAAGTATATTATCGCGGACCATTTGACTCAATAAATCTAATTCCCAATTAGTTAACATCTCTGCCAATGCAGTAAAGCTGTACCGTTTTCCTTTAAGGCGTTTTAGAATTGAATCGCGACATGCATCAAGTGTTTTAATTGAAATCTCATCGTAGAATACTTGATACTTTCGCATTGCTTGGCGATCATCAAGTGAAGGGGCTTCATCCATGGTGACTGGGGTGTCGCTGGGAGGTAAATTGAAGGGAGGAACAGTCTTGTCCTGATTAATTAGGAACAGCAGTGGTGTGGCTCGCCTTTTTACTTCATTTGCGAATTGCGAAATCCATTCGTGGGGTGCAATTTCAGGAGTAACTAGTTGTGAGTCACGGTGGTGCTGCATTGAGGCCAAAGTAAAGTAAAAGCGCCCATCGAGGTTCCTTTCCCAAGGTGTTTCAAGAACACGGAAGGCATCGGCAACTTCTTCACGGTCAACCTCGGCTTCCTTAACGGGAACAACATCATGCTGCCTGAGGGCTACTTCATATTTCTTGGTCAGGTTCCAGAGGGTGATTACGACACTCTTGGTGCCATATCGTGTTATTCGGTTACGTTTGTAATTGTACTGAAAGGTGTCAAACCAGGCTTTGCGGCGTGGAAACGCCCGAAGCAATGCTGAAGTGTCATTGGTTATCATTTGGTTTTCGCCTGTCCTTTAATTAGGACCACATGATGCATGGTCGCTGGGATTTGCAATCCGACTGTGGACGGAGCCATGAGGAGAAATTGTGGATGGATCATGGTGTCTTGTTGAGTTAAATCTAAAGTACGTTGGACAACACTGAGAATTGCGGCACGGCTAGCTTCGTCAAGGCGTTGAGTAAACTCATCAATCACATGAAGGGGACTCTTAGCCAAGGTGTGAAGGGCTAAAATAAAAGTCTGAGTTGCTAGGACCCGTTCGCCTCCTGACATTTCTTGATAAGTTCGCCAATCTCCTTTACGATTAATGGCTAATTGCAGGTGAAGTTCTGCCCGACTAGGTTCATCAGGAAAACGAACAAGCAATTTGACTTGTTTGAGAAAGTGGCTTAATAACTGGTTCATCCGGCGATTAAGGGTTTCAACCGTTTCTTCGAGTTGGCGTCGCCATTCTAATAGGCGGCGATCCACGTCAGTCATGAGATTTTCTAAATGTTGCTGACGTTGTTTGAGATATTCTTGTAGCTTTGAAACGACCTTTTCTTGTTCTTCAAAGACTTGTCGATCCTCAGCTGTAGCTGTGATGGTTTCAATCATAGCCTGTATCTGGATTTGTTCTTCACGAACCGGGGTGGGCTCTCGCACCACTTCTGGACGTTTTCCGAGCAATTGGGCGGCGTTTCGGAATTCCTTCATTTGATTTGCAAGATGTTCGATTTCATCTTCACGTTGACGAAGCTCGGTAGAAATTTGGGTGATTACTACTTGACGGTTAGATCGTCGAGATTCCAAGGTTTGGAGTTGCCCTTTGATTCTTTGCTGTTGTGAATTCAGAGGTGATAACTCTGAATTACAGTCTTGAAATTCCTGACCTAAGGCATCGCATTGAGTATCAAGTTCAAGCATTTGTTGATGTAATGTGGATTCACGTTCCTGAGAATCCGAGATGAACGCACTTTTTTCTGCTTCAGCGAGAGATCCTGTATGGTCTTGTTGGAGGTCTTGGAGTATGGACCGTAGCTGACTAATCTCTGAGTTGAGTCTCATGCGGTCTCGCATCAGCATCGCTTCTTGTTCTCGAAGTTTTCTAAGTTGGCGACGGATATCGGTTGTATCCTGAGCTAGCCCAAGTTCATGGAGTGCGATATCTAAGTTAACAGTCACGGGGCGAGGAGGTCGTGCAAAGGCTCCAATGCGCAAATAATGGCTTGAACCTTCGCTCGTGATGATGTTCCCATTGAGTTGTTGAGAGGCATCCACAAGGGTATTTGGATCAGCTCTTTCTTCAGCGATAGCGGTGTTTACCACTCGGTTAAGAAAACTGATAGCATAGACATCTCCTTCGATGAGGTCAGCGGCCCATCCGATTACCGGTGAGGAAACAGGAGGTCGGTCTTTCGTTATCGCTGTTGTGGGATTAGTTCGGGCAACAACAAGATCTGGTTTTTCATGCGGCCAAAGTGTATCATATAGCTTCTTTGCTTCATCAAAGACTTCACGATTCAAGGCAATAAACGCGTAAGCGTAGCGACCCAAAGCTAGCTTCACAGCAGTTTCGTGCTGGGAATATTCAGGTTTCATGCGGATGAGCGTGAATAACGGTCCAATCACCGAATCGGAGAGAGTCAGCTTATCTAACTCGGAGCGGTACCGGATACATGCGCGAAGAACGGTTTCTTCGAAGTGTGGATAACGTTGTGGTTGAGTAAAGAAAGCTTCTTCTGTAGATGCGATGTCTTGACGAGTTTGGGCAAGATCATCATCGAGCCGATCCCGATCCATCACAAGGGTCGCTAATTCTTTTTGAATGTTCTTAAGTTTGGGCCTGTTAGGTTTTCGACGTTTTGTATACCGTTCAGTCCGAGCCTTTAATGCGCTAAGCTCGTTTTCTAATCCTTGTCGGTGGCCTTGAGCTTGCATCTGTTCATCGCGAAGTGAGTCCATTCTTGAAAGGAGTTTGTCCTGTCTCTCTTCAATCACAGTCAGCTTGTCAGTTAAATCCGCTATTCGTTGATCGAATTTTGCCAACTTGGCATTCTCAGTTCCAAGTCGATGGTCAAGATCGGAGATTTGGGACTGAAGTTGCAGCGCAAGCGTTTCACGATAACCAACCTCAGCCCAGGCTGCTTCAATATCAAGTTCTTTTAATCGCTGGAGCAATTGCTGCTTTTGTTGAAAAGCTTCATAAGCAGCTTTCAATACTTGAAGCCGTTGCTCTTCGTGACGAATCCGGTATTCAAGAGGTTTAACATTTGCCTTTGCTTGTAATACCAGGAGCCGGGCTTCTTCGAGTTTTTCCATCCAATTCCGGAGTCCGGTTTCATTTAGTAAAGTTTCGAACTTTCGCCGTGGAGATTGGGATGCAAAGTGGTCGAGGGTTTCAGCTTCAGTTACCGCTAAGGGTGAATCACCAAAGATGCCTGCAGCTTGGAAGAGTCTTCTAATATCCTTCCTGGTAATCTGGTGCCCGTTCACCGAACGCTTTCCATTCAACCAGAAAGAAATCCGATTTGTGTCATGGATTCGAAGCCGAATCGACACTTCATCAATATCGAGAATCTTTGCGAGTGCCGGATCTGGACTTCTTAGTACACGGCGACCATTAAGTTGAAAATTGTTGAGTGTCAATTCAACTTCTGCGTGTTTTCCAAAACGTCCAATGAACCCCGAGTTCCGTTGACGTTGAGCTCGACGGGATTCAACCCCGATAGCAAGAAGGAGTGCATCTAGAATGAGGGTTTTTCCGCTTCCATTTGATCCGGTGATTAGCACAACGGGAGCATGGTCGAGCTGGATAGTGGTGTCACGATGAATGACAAAATTCACTAGTCGGATACATCGAAACACGACCTGTGAGGTTGAAAGAGGTGTCTCAGACCTAGTGGTCATTATTCATTATGAGCTCCCGCGGGTTATCCTGGGCTGACGCCATTGTTAATGGTGCCCAAGTATACTAAGTCCAACTAGACTATGACTCTTAAACTTTCACTCCAGCCAAGCATTGTGCGCCATTTTTCTGCGATTTTGACCCGACCTATTCTCTTTCCTAAATTAAGAAGGATGGGAAGTCGCCTAAGCATCGAGTAAAGTTAAAGTGGATGATATAACCCTGACCTTGTAGGTGATTAGACTTGAGTAACGAAGAAGGTTTTTGGCGCTCAATCATAGTCGACGTTGAGCCACGCCAAAAGGAATTTCGGATTGGCATTGATGAGGATACTCGGGTTGAAGAGGTGATTCGCACCCTTGTCCAACAAGCCCGTGATGAGGGAGTAAATATTGATGATTGGGCAAAAGCGAAAATTGGAGACCAACGAGCTGAATTCGTGTTGATTCGCAAAGCTCCTGAACCCACCCGCTTAAGCCCAGGAGTAACCTTTGGAGAACTAGAACCTAAAATTACTGATGACGAATTCTTCCTCCTTGATGTCGTTCCAGAAGTGGGACAATAATAGTTCTAGTCTAACCCATAAATGGGGTGAATGAGGGATACAACCGTGACCCAACCTGTATTCTCAACGGAACTTTTCAACGCGCGGGTGGAAACCCAAATCCAAACATTCTTTGATACGATGAATAATCTGTATGGTCGAAAGGGTTGGTATCCAGACCCTCCCGTCCGAGAAGACACCATGTGGAACAATCGTGATTTTACCGTCGCAATTATCGCCCGGCACCGTGACGGTGCCTACAAGCGCATCCGTTTTGTTATGCGAAACCTCCCAGGGATAATTCAACAACCCCGTTCCCTGACAGATGAAACCGCAATCCGGTTTGAACATCGGTTTGTCTTTGATTTACCTCGAGAGTACCCACAGAATATCGGAACAATCCGCCCTGCTGCCGAGACTCCGCTTTTTCATCCACGTTTAGCGGCTAGTGGAACTGGTCATGCATGTTATTCAGTTCGCGGTGAACTCGACCGGATTTTAGAAGATCTGCCATTCTTCGTGTTACTAAAGCCTGATCGTGTGGAGCCCCCATCCCAATTTCAATCCGATCATGGGTTAAATAGTGCGGCTATGGCATGGTACGAACAGGATACGACTAATATCATAGAAACCCTTGAACGGCTTTGGGAGGCCCGGCATCACTCCGGATCACCGACGACCTCTCGGCGAGGACGTGTTCAAATTCTCGGTCCTCAGCAATCTCCAAAGCAAGCCACAGGAAGGTTGCCTCGAATTTTAGATGATTCAAAAAGGAGTTCGAGTGTGCGAATTCTTGATGAAGCAGAGGATTCATAGGAGTTGTGAGTAGATGTCGGAACCGCCCCCTGAAAAGGAAGAGACCCAGGAACCTGATGGTAACACCCAACCCACTGAAGAGCAGTCAAAGAAGAATCGCATCAAAATCTTACAAGAGCGAGACATTCCATTTGAAGAAGAACGCCCACCAAATTTCTCGCCTCATTTCGCCATAAAGGTTCAACGCATTCGAAAACCCTCTGAAAAGGAGGAGGAAGAATGAGTGTTCACGGAGCGTCCCATTTCAAGTGCATGGCCTGTGATGCCCAAACTTCCATTGCTGAAGCAAGAAGCCAATGGTGGATCTGCACAACCTGTGGCAGCTACATTTGCCCGAGTTGCCGAGTACTCCTTCTTGAAACCGGGCAAGGAATATGCCCTGGTGCGATTATTCAGGGTAGTGAACCTCATAGCCCACATTTCACACGGTTCCTAGGACCACGTGAACCCACACCTGTTCAGGAACCACAACAACGCTCAACAGTAACATTTCTCGACGATGTGCCCCGTAGACCGAAGCAGCAACCAGGGGGAAAGGTAGTTATCCTGCCAGATCAAGAAGACCCAGAACCAGTTTTTAGCTCTGATCCAGTAGGACAAGATGATGACAACTAATCTTCCGGTCTCTTTGAAAATCAGTGCTCCATCCAGACGAGACGGAGTGCCCTTTGTTAAAGCGGGGCAAAAAATTACCATCCACATCACTCAGACGGTAAAGGCGATTTCGAATGTCAAAATCGAGAGTGGAGCTGTCTACATCATTGATCCTTTTGGTCGCACTGTTAGTAAAGTTCCTTTCCGATTCGGACCAACCAATACTGACCAATTCACGTTGTCTTTGGACAAAGCACTCCTTTCAGGGTTTTACTCTGTTCTTGTAGCTTTCCACGAAACACGAATCAAACTTGCTGTCGATAAATATCCACAACGGGGACCGCCTGAAGACCATCTGGTGATGGGATGCTTTCTTTTAGAAGGGGGTCATCCGCCTATCGTCGTTCACCGTGTGAATTATTCTGCAACGGTCACAAACACGACTCAAGGTCCCTTAAGCAATGTTCAGGTCAACATTGCCTCTCCTCCTTCATTACCTCCACGACAGGATATTATTACCATCAAGATCTCGCCGCGAAATGGAGTACAACAAAACGATTTGATAGGCAATCGATGGTGCCGCTTCATGTGTAATAAATTGGCTGTCGGAGAAGCTTTCACTTGTGGTTACACAGTACTCGTCCGTAATCGGGCGGTCCGATACACTCTTCCCAAAACCTCGCTTTCAACTCCCATTCCGGGCAATATTGTGAAATTTACTCAGCCTGAAAACTTCATCGAATCGCATCATCACCTCATCAAGGATTTGGCTCGAGATTTAGCCAAAGACAATGGTACCCCTATTCAATACACCCAAGCGGCCATGAAAGCGGTTACACAGAAAATTCGGTATGTACGGCAAGAGCATGAGAGAGGGGCCGCGTATGCCATTGAGAAGCGCGTTGGTGATTGCACAGAATATGCGGCCTTGTTAACGGCTCTTTGTCGAGCTAATAAAATTCCCGCACGCCTTGAGGCAGGATATGCCTTTGATGGCAAAAGTTGGGAACGTCATGCATGGAGCCAAGTGTGGATTCGTGGTCTGTGGATTCCTGTTGATCCGACCTGGCATGGAGCCTTGGGGCTATTAGGGGTCACTAACCGGCACATCCCTCTCATTATTGGGAATTGGATGGATACACGAATTCGCCAAGAATTCAAGGTAAGTTGGCATTATCAAACTGTTACAATTGATGGGAAAAAAGGTAAATCATCTCAACCACAAATTCAAACAGGATGGAAAGTCAAGTGTGTAGTTAGTGTTCCCGAGTCTTCGCACCCTAGGCTGCGAGCAGCCCCTGCTGAAATGCAAGTTCAGATTCCTGACGCTGTTCCCCGGGGAAGTAGGCTTCCCTTGAAGATTGCTTTGATTCCTAAAACACGTCGTGAATATCCGCTAGACCAGATGGTTATGACTGCTACCCTTTCGGATGGTTTAATGGATCAAGTTGTAGCTATCGAACCGTTTGCCCCCCGTTTACAATCCCCGGTAAATCTTTGGTTAAATATCCATACCCCAACCACCGCATCTAAGGTTACATTGAATTTACGACTTTGGGCTGATTACAAGCCAACTTCAACCTATTGGCAAAAAACCATTGGTCTTATCTAGCCTATTACGCGTGCTTTTGTTTGTCTCTGCAAAAGATTTCTGCACATATTGGATTGGTCATAATGGGCCCGGTCATCGATGTGTGCTCACGTAAATTGTATTGGATAAACCGTCCTAAAGCTGGTTTAAGCTCATCATGCCAGTTTCCAGTGTGTTTCCATTCTTCTAATCCGACGAGAACCTTTGTGGCTTCCCAAGACATTACAGCCCCAACAATCGAGGTGACGAAACTAATCATAGGAAACCGAGGAATCGTGTTTACAAAGAATGGATCGCAGCGAGTTCGAACTTCATTGGCCACCACATGATCAACGAAATCCTTACTCCATGAACACACTAAACATGCTGTGTGGGGTGGGGCAAGGACCTCTACTGTGACAAAGTCTTTTCCCATCGCTCCATTGATAAGTGGAAGTGGCGGATCTAAACTGAGATTCTTTGCGTTTAATAAATACCGGGCATAATGATTATCGACTCCCACCAATACTAAATCCACGTTCCACACGGATTCTGGAGCTTGCTGAATAGGAACTGCGTATGGTTCGACGATTGTGTCTGTTGCGAGATTAGGGAGTCTTTCAGCAACGGCATCGACTTTGAATTTGACCTCATGATCCTCAGGTCTGAAGAAGACACAGCGATTCAGATTAGAGGCAGCAACCTTTTCTGGGTCAACTAAGATGATTTTTCCAACTCCCAGTAGTCCAAGATTCTTACACACTTCATTGCCTACAGCCCCAGCTCCAATTATAAGGACTTTTGATTGTTGGATTGTGTCCAAGTTAGTTTTGCCTAACCATCGGCGAGTGCGGTCATGTTGATCTTTTTCAAAGAATTGGAGACTAACAGGAGTTGGTTTCTTCGTTGTCATGAACTGGTTCCTCCTCATTGGCAGAATCGGCTTCGCTGGAGTGATTGGATTCATCAAGGGGAACTGAGGGGCGATAGGTACACCACTCAACTTGATCTAGTTGAAGCCCAGGTTCATCGGGGCGTTGGCGAAGCATATACACCTTGAAGACTCGACTAATTGGATCAATTAGAAAGAAGATGTTTCCTTCTGCACAGAATGGAGTATTAAAGAATGTGTGGAGGTCTGTTGACGAAAAGTGGGGATCTCCTCCAAAGGGGTGAGAATGCCACAACCCAACGACTCGAGGAGAATGAGGATTATTTCCATAACGATCATATAAGGCCAATCGATATTCGAGGATTCCCTCAGGTGTAAACCTTGCATGAGCGATGCTCGCTTCAACTCGCCCTGTCGCCCAATCGGTTACGCGGATATACTTTTGTCCGTTCCATATTCGTCGAAATCCAAGAATGACACCTAAGGCCTCACGTCGTGAGTCTCCAGTCGCTTCCCTAAGGCAGTGATTGAAGATATCTCTGCAAACCCTTTCGAAAATATACACAGAGTACACATGTGGCGATGAAGGTATTATGTTCGAACCATCATTTTTGGGAGCGGCCATTCTTACTTCACACTTTGAAACAATATCTCACACTGTTAAATCCTTGTAATACAAAGCATCAATCCGTAATTTTTCATATTATAGACTATATGCTTTGAACGAGGGAATATCTCTAAATTCAAGCATAGAAGTCGGGCAATGTCTGGGAGAGAACGAAACTTGGCGACTTTTGTATATTCTATCAACTATTTTTGTGCTTTTTTGCTTCATTATCTCAATCGTAATACTTCTTCTCATTAACAATTATATCATTGGTATATGGAATTTTATTTCTGTTCGACCCCCTCTAATTGGTCAAAGTATTAGTCAGTTATTAAATGCAACATTCTTTGTCTTTATAATTGGTTCAATTTTCTTTGGCATCTGGATTAGTCTTATACTAATCAGCGGCGTTTCTCACCCATTTGTAGTACCTAGACCATATCGATGGCTAGGATTAGTAGTAATAGGGATTTGGTTATTGATTGGTTTCTGGCTTCGATTGGTCGTATTTTTCCCATTTATGAAGCCCTTTCTTTATTTTACCAGTGAATATTTTCGGTTCACTTGCGATGTCGATCCTTATTGTTGTTATCAGCGCATTTACCTGGTATCGATATCTGAAATCCGTTTCGTAAGTAATTTCCATGTTGAGCAAAATTATTTCATAATTCCGTTAATAGTTCCGAGCTTCGTTGACCATGGATACCGCTCCATAATATTGTCGAGGAGACGTCTGATTTTTGTAACTTCGGAGGTATCAGAATATACAAGGAAAACCACTTGGCCACCGCGACTTCGTTTCATTTTCTGATAAATTGTTTTAGTCGTATTGACCGTGTCGCAAATGATAAGTAAGTCAGCTTCAGGCAAATCGAGGTCCCGTTCTCCGACTGGGGAGAGAATAATCGCTGCAGGTGAAGAAGCCTGCTTGAATTCTGCAAGGACCTCCTGTTTGTCATGAGTACGGCCAGTGAGTTGGAAGGTTCGAATTCCTTTCATTTTAAGAAGCTCATCGATTTCACTGACCACGTTCAAGTAAGAGGAAAGGATGACCGTTTTATTTGCATTTGTGGCTAACTCTTGAGCTTTGATAGATTTGGGAGTGATTTTCGGCCAATCTTTCATCATTCGGTCTACGTCAATCTGGGGTTTCAGGGTTGGATGATGCAAATATCGACGGAAGCTCTTAGATGCCATTCCATAGAGATATTTGCGAGTCATTAGAAGTCCGCTGTATTGGCGGGCGAGCTCTTCGGGAATGGGGAGTTCATGGAGAATTAGATGCAGTGTCCGAGTGGAGTCAGGGAGCTCGCCCAGGGCCCTACCTGATTCCTCTCGAACGATTTGGTAGATTTCTTCTCGTGTTGATTGGATAAGATCATCAAGTATGAGAGCCATGGCTCGAATGACTGCATCCTGTACGGGAGCGACATCTAGAATGGTGGGCTGGATATATTGGTCTATATCGGTACCTACCAATTCGTTCATGCTGATGAGTTCTACATTGGGGAGAAACTCAGCAAGCGTTTGTAGTTCATCCCGAATGTGGAGTTGGGCTTGATCGAAGACCACATGGTCGTCACGGAGAGTTCCGCTGAGACCCAGAATCCAGTTCTCTTTGAAGAAGTCCAAAAGATATCCCCAGGGTTGGATGAGAATACGGTTGTGTCCCATACGCCGCAGGATTGTATCGACTTCATTGATTAAGAGTCCTTCAAAATCAGTTGGTTGCAGATTGCCTTTTTTGAGGATATTGGCGAGGACCCGTGGGGTGCATAATACGACGCGGGATTCACGGAGCAGTTGTTCACGCCGAGGACCCTGAACACTAGGAGAAACCACACCTAATCCTTCAACACCGCCATATTCTTCTTTGAGGTATTGCGCAGTTTCTTGGAGAGAAGAAGACGAATTCACCGTTATGATAAATCGAGTGTCAGGAAATTGTTCTGTTATCAGTTTATAAGTTAGAACTCGTTTTCCCAGTCCACAGTCTAATTCGACCAGTATGTTTTGGCCATGATGTTCCCTAATGCGTCGAAGGATATGTTCTTGGTACTGTCGTGTATCAAAGCGGGGAGCATCTGAATTGCAATCCGATGCACTGGAAGAGCGCTGTTTTCGTGTCATATTCATTTACCATATAACAGCAGACTAGATAAGTTGCACAATTTCTGCAAATGAGTTGAGAACATGGTTAGCGAAGGGGGCTAAATCGTCAGGTGTTCCGAATCCTGTCAGAACTCCGATTGTTACACACCCTAGACCCTTTGCGGCTTCTAATTCACTCGCGGAGTCACCGACAACCCAGACCTCCCCTTCTGCTTTCACATCCTGCAATGCTAATTGAATGAGGGCACGTCGTTGCGGTAGATAGGGAAAAAGTGGGACTCGCTCTTTTCCTTGAGCCTGAGCAAGATCTCCGCGAGTGTAAATTGCTTCGAACCATTTGTAAAGACCGTGTAGTCTCATTTCTTGTTGGGTTAGCTGAATATCATGGCGCGATGTGACTACTCGCATGTGGTTTGTTCGGGATTGAAGTTGGGTGAGGACCTCAAGTGTGCCTGGAATGACGTATGAGAGCTCGGGATGTGAAAAGAAATGTCCTCGGAAATTTGTAAGGTATTGGATGAAGTCTGAATCGGAAAGATGGACATTCAACCTATTGAGGAAATCGCGGGAATCAAAGGCATATCTGTACAGGTTTCGAATTTGATCTGGAGTTACTGAATACCCAAGGGGGCGAAGAGCTTGAGCATGAGCTTGGATCGCTCGTTCACGAGTATCAATTAGAGTGCCATCAAGGTCTGAGAGGAAGGCTTTCAACTTCATTATCATTGAAGAGAAGGAGATTGGTGCTATTATAAGCTTGACTGTCTTTCGGTAACTACAAACTAAAGCAACGACCCTATCTCCGCCACTGAATCGATTATATGAGTACAATAGGGATAAAGGGCCTCAGGATTGATGAAGCCTGTTAAGACCCCAACTGTCGTGAAGCCAAGACTTTGTGCTACTTGCATTTCATTGGGAAAATCACCAATGACCCACACATCGTCTTTAGCCGTTAAATCAGCAATTGCTAATTGGATTAATCGTTGCCGATGATCAGCATAGGGATAAAATGGAACTTCGTCAATCCCCTCTTGACGGGCTAGGTCGCCACGGGTAAAGACAGGACGATCGAAGACCTGATCAAGTCCGAAATGTTGGACTTCGGTTCGGGTTTCCTCAACCCAAGCTCGTGAGGTAATGAGGCGGAGAGCATCGACCTGTGGACGGATAGATTTCAGGGCTTCAATAACGCCGGGAAACACGTAAGAATGTTGCCACCCTTTGTAAAATTCCTGTTCAATACTGAGGAGGTACTGGATGTAGTCTTTTTGAGAAAGGCTGACATCTAACTCGTCTAGAAATCGTTCATAATTCATTACGATCTCTATGAATGGTTCGACCTGTTCGAAGCTTATTGTGTACCCAAAATTGGCCAGCGCGTTGATTTGTGAATAGAGGAATCGGTCGCGTATATCGATAAGTGTTCCATCTAAATCAGAGACAAGAATTGGCATGCGTTGTACTCCCAAGTATTTTCAAACCGATTTTTGTGTTTGTTAGAGGTGAATCCTTCTACAAGGTAGTTTTTCTAATATAAACGCACGCCATGATTAGATGGGTGCTTTGGGGATGAATCCGTTATCCATCAGGGATTGGGTGACATCAATAGAGCGTTTAATGATTTTGGTTGCATGAGCAAGGAGTTCTTGCTCTTCCCATTCTTTTCGAGCAACCTTCTGTTCAATCGCTTTCATCCCTACAGCAACAGCTTCCGCTGGATAAAGTTCCCACTCATCCATGCTTGGAATTACATAATCCTCACGTAAACCTCGTTCTTCTGCGAGGTCAGCAAGCCGTGTGGCCGCCGCAATACACATTTCATCGGTAATTTCCATCGCTCGGACATCAAGGGCTCCACGGAAAATCGCTGGAAATCCAAGACTATTATTGATCTGGTTATCAAAGTCAGATCGCCCAGTTCCTACTACTTTCGCACCAGCTTCTTTAGCCTCCCAAGGCCAGATTTCAGGAAGTGGATTAGCACAAGCAAAGACAATAGCATCCTTTGCCATCTTCTCGACCCATTCTTTCTTAATTAGACCAGGAATGGGGGCAGAAGCACTGATACACACATCAGCACCTCGAAGTGCTTCACCAAAGTCCCCAGAGCGTTGTTCTTCGTTGGTGAGGATAGCCAAGTCATACTTCTCATGCTCATCATCTTTCATTGCTTTCAAATCTTCACGACCTTTGTAAAGAAGTCCATCACGGTCACAGAGGATAAGATTACTCGCCGGCACCCCTGCTTCGATGAGTAACTCAGCAGTACAAGTGTTCGCGGCTCCAACGCCAAGCATCGCGATCTGTACTTGATCCAAGGATTTCCCAACAAATCGTAGTGCACCCATTAAACCTGCAAGGATAATTGTTGCAGTACCCTGCTGATCATCATGAAATACAGGAATTTTCATGTCCGTTTTCAGTCGATGCAAAATGTTGAAACATTTGGGCTTTGAAATATCTTCAAGGTTAATACCACCAAAGGCGGGTTCAAGGAGCTTGGTTGCCCGAATGAAGTTCTCAGGATCCTGAGTGTTAAGAGCAATGGGTACAGCATCAACCCCCCCAAGATACTTGAAAATCAAAGACTTCCCTTCCATCACTGGAAGCGACGCTTCGGGACCGATGTTTCCGAGTCCGAGAACGCGGCTGCCATCAGTGACTACAGCGATCATGTTAGCTTTGTTGGTGTGGTCCCAGACTTTTTCGGGATTGGCTTCAATGTCACGGCAGGGAGCTGCAACGCCGGGAGTATACCAGATGGCGAAATCGTCAAATCCCCGGATGGTGCATTTGGGGATGGTTTGGATTTTTCCTCTATAATAGGGGTGGAGTTGCATGGCTTCTTTAGCCGGTTGTTTGGCTTTTTCGAGGAGTTCTTCTTTGGTGGGTGGTCGTCCAGCTTGGGTCATATATGTGCATCTCGATGAAGTAATTCCCCTCCAGTTGGGGCTTGAACGGTTCGATGAGTCAGTTAAGTGTATTTCTCTTCTTCGAGATTATTGAATGCCTAAAATTAAGAAGTTTGACTTACGACTAATTTTTATGGATTTGGTGATATCAGATCGCTTGGGAAATAGGCGATTCAGGTCTTGCAGTCGTAATCCGTAACCACATGAGATTCGCTATATTTTCAAAGACTTCAGAGACATTGAGACCTATCTTAGAACTTGTTTCAAGATACCCGACGAGATTATTGAGTTTCGCATAGTCGTGAGCCATGTCACTGTTATTGTTTCCAACATCCCGTTTGGTGCCAACTAAGAGAATGGGTATATCATCTGTGTTGTTGCGAACCAGGTTGAGCCACTCATCAAGATGATAGAATGTTGGGGGACGAGCTAAGTCAAAGGCTAGGATACAACCTAATGCACCTCGACAATAGCTGGGTAAGAGAAAACGGAAGCGCTCCTCACCCGCGAAATCCCATATGGTCAGAGTGACAAGGACACCTTCCATTTCAATATCTCGTGTCGCGAATCCGGAACCAACAGTCATTCGTTGATCCAGATAATTCCCTGTAAGGTAGCGGTGAATTAACGTGGTTTTTCCGACGCCCCCATCCCCAACGACAATCATTTTCAAAACTGCTTTTCGGGGTAGGCTAGCGTCACCGGTTGATATCCATCCGACCGGACTTGGTTGCACATCTTCTACCCCGCTAATATTCTTTGGAAGACTGTAGTGCCTTATCCTGCTGGTTCATGTCCCCATCGTTCCTCAAAGATGAGGGGGACCACTTACACAAGTACAGATAAATGCCGGATTGGTCCTTCTTAAAGCCTGTTTCATTGGAGAGCGGCGTGGAACTTTTTTTGCGATTTTCTGTATCTTCCACATAGTGTTACTCTTGTGCAATCCGATTAGCAATCAGAGCAGCAATCGCCCCTGCTCCAACTCCATTATCAATGTTCACGACCGCTAACCCAAGCGAACAAGATTGCAGCATAGAAATCAGAGCGCCAAGCCCTTCTCCACCTAACCCATAACCTGTTGAGATAGGAAGCCCAATGACAGGGATATCAACCAGCCCCGTTACTAAAGAGGGTAAAGCGCCTTCCATTCCAGCTGCAATAACAAGGACATCAATGCCTTGTTCAACCATCTCTTCAAGTTCTGGGAAAAGCCGATGAACCCCCGCGACCCCGACATCATATGTTGTAGAAACTTGACATCCCATTTGTTCAGCCATTACACGTGCAGCCTCTGCAACCCGCCGATCAGAGGTTCCAGCTGCAATGATACCAACCTTACCGCCTGTTTGCTGAGGTTGATAATCTTGTGTGTGGATGAGCGCTATCTCTCCTTCACCAAAGACCTCAAAAACCAAATCAGAGCCATAAGTTTCCTTTATCGCTCGCTGCTGCTCTTGGTTTATTTTACTTAAAATTATCACAGGCTTGGCCCCAATCCCAGCCGTGATAATTTTCGTAAGTTCGGTTATTGATTTGTTCTTAGCAAAAATTACTTCAGGTATTCCTTTTCGAACTTCCCGGTGAACATCTAGCTTTGCTAGTTTGGCGACCTCCACAATGTTGAAAATGCGGAGTTTTGTTTCTGCTTCTTCGATAGTACACTCGCCTTGTGCGACTTTTTTAAGGAGATCACGAAGCTCGCTCATTGCGGCTATCACCAATTTCTCATAGACAGACCGAGCATATTAAAGCTTGAAGAATTGACAACTTAGTGGGAAATATACGTGCTTGATTCTCAGATTCTAGTCATCGACCCCCAACTTGCCGGGATTGCAGGCGATATGTTTGTTGCGGCGCTACTGGATTTAGGAGCCAATGCAGAGGCGGTAATCAAGGCCATGGAAGCAGCCGTGGACTACGTTCCAAATTGTCGAAAGGTATCTGTAACACCACAGCCAATCACACGCAGTCATATTGGCGGACTGTTCCTCGATATTCAAATAGATGAATCATATTCAACTCGCCCAGGTAAAATCCTCCTAAAAGCCGTTACATCGCTGACAAAGGATCTGAAACTTTCTCAACCCGCAAAAGCGTATGCGATTCGAGCGATTTACACCCTTATTGGAGCTGAAGCAAGTGTGCACCAGCACACAGTAGAAGAAGTTCATCTTCACGCCGCAGGCTCTGTCGATACAGTTCTTGACATCATTGGAGCCGCTGTAGCACTAGAGAGTCTCGGAATAGTGAGTTCTAAAACTACGAAATATTTCACACTACCAATCGCTGTAGGCGGTGGAACCTTTCCCAGTGGGCATGGACGCTTAGCAGCACCAGGTCCAGCAGTAATGAACATTCTAACTGAAAATAATCTTGCCTTCAAAGGAGGACCACATCTCTGTGAAATGGCTACACCCACCGGAGTCTCCTTACTCGCTGCACTAAAGCCAATATCAACCCAGGTATATCCTGAACTCTACCCCCAAGCGGTAGGATATGGCGCTGGGACAGGAGAGATACCTGGGACTCCGAACCTACTTCGACTTGTGTTAGGAAAACCCAAAAAACCAACCAACAACGAGGAGGTCTAGCCACTATTCCAGCCAGTAAAAAGTCTCTACAACAAAAACGCAGCCAAGTGATTGAACACCTTAAGGAATTAAGGAGTGTATTAGTGGCTTTGTCAGGTGGCGTAGATAGTGCAGTTATGGCAGCACTTGCCTATGAAGCATTGCAAGATAAAGCAGTTGCAGCGACTTTCGATTCACCCTTGATGATACCCGAAGAAGTTGAAGATGCACGACAAGTGGCGAAAACCATTGGAATTCGCCATCATGTGCAAACCTTGAATGAATTGGAAAAGGCGTCCATTGTTCCAAATCCCGTTGATCGCTGTTACCATTGCAAACTCCTTCGATTCCGTGAAGCTCAGGTCCTAGCAGTCAAACTAGGATTAAATGTGGTCGTTGATGGTACCACGGCAAGTGATCTCGGTGAACACCGACCGGGACTGAAAGCAATACGTGAATTGGGAATCATTAGCCCCCTACTTGATGCAGGCATTACTAAAACGGAATCCCGACAGCTTGCAAGGGAGTTAGCACTCCTTGTAGCTAATAAGCCATCGAATAGTTGTCTAGCTACACGAATACCGTATGGTGAAACCCTCACAGAGGAACGACTTGCACGGATTGCAGCAGCTGAAAAAGCGATTCGGGAAATAGCAGATGTGGGTTTCATTCGAGTCCGTGATCATGGGCATTTAGCCCGGATTGAGGTTCCATCCGATAAAATCCAGATACTTCTTCGAAAACCAATATCAGACCAGATTATCAAGCAATTAAAAGCCTTTGGTTACGAGTTCGTTACGATCGATTTGAAAGGTTACCGTTTCGGGAGTTTTGACGAACCATCATAAAGAATAAGCAAAAAAAATCGCTACTAGATAATTGGTTACGAAGCGATGAACGTTTTTCCTTTCCTTTGTGCCTTCAAAATACGGTTCTACCTTTTTCAGAATCGTCTACTATTTCCAAGGCAATACATTGGTTAAGTTCTAAAAATGAAAAGATAGGAAAGAATTCGTCATTTTCCGTCAAATACATGTTAAGCCTATGAAGAATCAACCCAAAACACAAAAGGCGATTTTTCTGTGTAAGTTTTCAAGTCGAAAAAATGTCAGCGAGCCAAAATAAACAATTCTCTCGTTTTCCTCTGCTTTTTTTATTGGTTTGACCGGATTCTGCCCTAAGCTTTCGGTGACAAACGAGAAGACAAAACTCAATCAGGAGATTCATGAATGGGATACACAAGAAGCAGCAGAATTCTATGCCAACTCGTTTGCAATGCAATTTATGAAGAATCGGTCAGTTCCTGGCTCCACTTCATATGAAATCCTTCCACAGTAAACCCAAGAACGAATGAAAGGCTTTTATCACAACGGGTCCACGAGTAGCATACACTCAATATATCCGAGGGAAGTATATGCAAAAGCCCAAGGTTGGACTTATCACACTCTCACTTGCCCGGGAACGAATAGACATTGCTGAACAAGCCCATAAAGAACTGAAAGCCGCGTTGAAAAAACAGCCCCTTGAAATAATTCCTTATGATGAACTGGTCTTAACGATGGAAGATTCAGTCCGGATCTCCGAAGACATGGTGCATGACCATATTCAGTGTATCATCTATAATATCGGCTCCTGGGTGTACGCGCCCATGGTTGTTTCTGCTGTTCAAGCTACAGGATTACCAAGCATCGTGTATGGATATCGGAGCCCTGTAGCATTCAGTCTCGTTGGTGCGGCGATTACACATGGCAGTCTTGATGAATTGGATCTTCTGCATCGGTTTGTCTATGGAGAACCCGATTCGCCAGATGTGTTGGATGCAATTACCAGTTATTGCCGAGCCGCGATGACCTTTGATAATCTCAGTCGTAGCAAAGCCGTTGTCATTGGTGGAAAAACCATGGGAATGGTGACCTCTGCAGTAGACTTTAGCCAGGTGAAAGATATCTTCGGTACAGAGATTGAACATGTTGATATGCTGCGATTATATCTGGATGCCCAGAAAATACCTGAGAAGCAAGTAAAAGAGAAAATGGCCTGGGCAAAGAAGACTTACGGGTCAATCAATGTCTCTGACGAGATTCTTGAGAAAAGTGTTCGTTTGTATTTCGCTATGAAAGAGATGATGCAGACAGAGGGGTATGCTTTTGGTGGTTTCAAATGTCAGCCTGAATTCATTGACAATTATGTCAGTGGTTGTATGCCTATCTCCTGGCTAATTAATGAAGGCATCATGATGTCTTGCGAAGCCGATATGAACGCAGCATTCACAATGCGAATTCTCCATTTATTAAGTGGACAGCCAGTGCTCTTCGCTGATGTCAATGATTTGGATATGAATACAGGCACACTACGGTTAGTTAATTGTGGGACAATCGCGACGGATATGGCTATTTCGCCCAAAGATGTTGATTGGAATCCACAGTACGAATATATGGGCAAAGCCAGCGGAGCCTGTCCAACCTTTAGTTGCAAAGAAGGATACGTCACCTTAGCAAGACTGGCGCGAGTAGGTGGTGAGTATGTGATGCAAATCGCAAACGGTGAAGCTGTTGTTCAAGACAAAGAAACCTTTAAGGAAGCACGCGATCGCTGGCCACATGCCTTTATTCACCTAGAAGGTGATCCTGACCTCTTCGTCCAGCATTTGCGATCAAATCATTTACACATGGTGTATGGCGATGTGGTAAATGAGCTATATGATCTATGCGAGATTTTAGGAATTGAACCAATTTACACTTAGCTTGCTAGCATCTTGATTTGGGCCTGTTTATGAAGGCGACGAGAAAACAGACTTGTAAAAAGAAAGCTGATAACTCCAGTAATTAAAGCAGTTAGTAGAATTATCTGGGGTGAGAGAATTGAGCTTAGACCCAGATAGAGGTATGCGAGCGATAGCGTGATACCTGTTAGAAGATGATTGAGGATTGTTGATACATTAGCAGGTATCATTGCTAGAGGTTGGTCAAAGAATCTAAGAGTGTAAAGCCCGCCAATGAAGCTCAGAGGAATGGTTGACAAGACGAGGAATGAATACCAGGATGTAATATTGAAAAGAACAGCAAAGACAACAACAAGGTAAATCAACAGCAAAAGGGCAACATAAAGAATGGCGGCATGATGTCGGCCCAAGCGAACAACAAGGGTATATTTTCCAGAGTCTCGATCAGCTTTGAAATCAGCGAATTCGTTGATATAGAGGATCGCTGATACAAGGAAAGCGACAGGCAGTGCCATAATTACCGGTTCCCAAGAAAAAAGTTGGGTTTGAGTATAAAAGGCTCCTAGTGTGAGGAAGATTCCAAAGCAAATACCAATGACTATCTCACCTATTCCACGGCTAACGAATTTAATAGGCGGGGCCGTGTAGAAAAACCCAAAAAACACACCGAGAATACCTAATATCAACACAAGAAGACCACGTGTGATGGTTAGGTAGAGACCAATCACAGCGCCACTGCTAAACAACATAATTGATCCAGCAAGGACTGCTCGAGGAGAAAGGAGAGTTTTTTGAATCATTCGGCTTCCACCAGTGAATGGCCTGATATATTCGACATTGATATTATCAGATCCTTGTCGAAAATCCCAGTAATCGTTAGCTACATTTGCCCCCAGATGTATGAATACACCACCAATGAGGGTGAGTAGGAACACGTCCCAAAGGAAGATGCCTGTGGTTCCCCAAGCAATCGCGGTTCCAAGAAGTATTGGGACGATCGAGGCTGTCACGAATGGGAGACGAAGTTCTTCTAGCCATATTTTGGCTTTACTCGGATTTTCCTTTAGATCTTCAGACATATTTTATGCCCCTAATTGTGATTGTTAAGAATTAAAAATCGCGTTGAATAGTAAAATCAGCAAGTTGTTCGAGAACCGTCTGGTTGAGGAATTTGTGTTCTTTAAGGCATCCTTTAGCACATTCTACATAGCTTTGTGCTAGCTGCATAGTATATGAATAAGCATTGTTTTGATCAATCAATGCGAGAACTGTATCCCATTGATGCTTTTCAAGTGCTTGAAGACAAATATTTCGATTATTTGCTGAACAGTTTTCGAGTGTATAAAGAAGTGGATAGTTTCCACGTTTCATTCGAAAATCAGAGAACACAGATTTGTTCAGTTCATTCTGTGGAGCTTGAATATCGAGTACATCATCTCTGAGTTGAAACGAGAATCCAATATAGGAACCAAATTGAGCTAAAGCCTCACGCTCCTCTTGAGTGGCTTGACCAACGATAGCCCCAGTGCGTGCAGCTTCCTCAAGAAACACAGCAGTTTTTCGCTCAATCATTTTTAGATATTCTTTTGTTGTGAAAACGGCTTCTTGCTCAGGGGTGATGAAAAGATCAAGAACTTCGCCCTCACACATACGAACACCGCCAGCGCCAATATTTGCCATGAGTTCTGGAGAACCATGCGTACCAATAATTCTTAAAGCCTGGGCAATAAGGAAGTCTCCCGCCAGAAGTGCAACGTCATGACCATATTTCTTATGGACCGTTGGAACGCCTCTACGCATATCATCTTTATCGATGATATCATCATGGATAAGACTCGCAGTTTGGAGAAGCTCAGCAGCAACAGTAATTGGAAGGACTTTTTCAATTGATCCACCAACAGCCTCACATGCAAGGAGGGTCACTAGAGACCTAAGCCGTTTGCCTCCTGCAACAATGAGATGATGCGCAGCATTATACAGAACTGGTGGTTCTCCTTTTTGCTGTTGAAGATAATCTAATACAGCTGAATTGATGAGCACAATTCGTGTTCTGATATGTTCACTTTCTAGGTATGATGCAGGCTTACTTTTTGCTGAACTCATATTTGAAGCTGAAATAGGAGACATTGGTTGATGGTTATCAGCTGGTATTGAATCACGATTAGGCATTCACTGAAAACTCCTTTGTAATCGATTCCTATTATCGATTGGTGTTATTTGAAAGTACGTTTTAGATATTGAATGTAAACAATACATACTAAAGAAGATATGGAACAACTTATGATGAGGTTTGGCAAATCTAGTTTTGCAGACAATCATTACGATATCAACGCCAATATCTTCACAAGTGTTCGTGAGGCTAGCTTGACTGGGAAAGGAAGCCGACAACGAATTAGGTGCCGTAAGTATCGGGGACCAGCTAGCCGCATGCAACGATTCATTAAGGTATCTGAAGTCATTATAAGATCTGAAATCCGCAGAATTTCCAAAGCGGATTTTAGCTCCTGTCCGAATTCCTTTTTCCAAGCTTCCTCGTACCAGCTTAAAGGCTGGTTTTCCTGAAGATGTTGAGCAGCTGCAATCCCGGCCAGTTCTCCTCCACCCAGGGCAGTAGGAATTCCCCCTCCATTTGAAGCCATAACATGTCCAGCAGCATCACCAACCAAGAGAACTGAATTTGAAAAAGTTCGAGATACAGGTCCACCAACGGGTACAATTGCACCAGTTCTTCGAATGATTTTCCCATTTTTCATTCGATCGGCGTTAGTTGGATGTGAAGTAATGAAACGACGAAGATAGGAAAGAGCTGTCTGAGAATTTGTTTTGAATGATTGTCGGAAGCCGAGCCCAATATTTGCTGTTGATTCATCTTTAGGGATGACCCAAGCATAACCACCAGGAGCAATTTGATTGCCAAAATACATCTCAGTTGTATTTGAATCACATTCAATATCCGATAGAACAAATTGAATTGTGGGAGACAAATCGCGAATCCTATTTGAATAGTGTACACCAATTGATCGTGCTATACGTGAATGTGTGCCATCAGCTCCGATGACAATTTTTGCTTTAATCATTTGACGACCCATTTTATTTTTCACAAGTAGTTGATTTGCACTTGTTCGTTTTAGGACCGTTGTCTGTAATCGTATCTGGGCACCTGCAGCAATGGCTTGATTTGCGAGGTATTGATCAAACTTTGCGCGATCAATAATGTTGGATACTAGCCGGAATTCAAAAGTACGATTATTTGGTGAGGCAAGTAAAAGTCGCGAGCTTCGATTGGTAATTACCTCTGAGGGAGCATCTACGAGACGAGCAATACGAGGAGAATCTGGGAGAAGATTTTGCATTTCCTCAGGCACAGGAAGATATTCTCCACACTGCACAGGGACTCCTACACGTTTACGACTGTCAAATACAATGGTCTTTAGTCCAAGTTTAGCTGTAGTTTTTGCAGCTGTACAACCGGCAGGTCCTGCCCCCACTATCGCAACATCAAATGCGGATGCCGACATATAGTTCAGTCCATATTACCTCTTATGGGAAAGAAGAATACGCATATTTTCTACTTTAGGCTAGCGATATAATAGTTCATCAATTGAACGCGTTTTAGAGGATGACTATTAGGTGGTTTCGATTGGTTCTTCATGGAAACAATCACGGGCATCTTCACCGAAGAACATGTCCATGAGCCATTCCATTGATCCTTTTACGGTACGCCAATACATCATCCCAAAGCCCTTCTTCATCATCATATTGAAGCGTGAGGGTTGGACATCTTTTGCATTTCGACCATAGGCTGTGATTACGAAAAGGCCTTTCCCATATCCAACATCCATCGGGCAATGGGTGCGCCCTGTAAAGTGACAGAGTTCACCAGTCTTTTTGACATCAGCGATGATATTCTTCGCTACCACAACAGCTTCAAGGTGTGCAGTAACTCCTGATTTCGAGGTGGGTAAGTCTGCGACATCCCCTAAAGCGTAGACGCCTTGTTGATCTTTGACTAGCATGGTGTGTTTATCCACTGGAATCCAGCCTTCTTCATCGCCAATATTGGAATCAATGATTGCTTGTGGAGCCTTGTGCGGAGGAACAACAAACATCGCTTCAAAGTCTAGTTCTCCACCCTCCATTGAATAGAGGATCTTTTTCTTTGGATCAACTCGATCAATGTTGAAGAAAGGGTGAATTGTGATTCCTCGTTCTTTGAAGCGCTTCTCAACAGTCTTACTGATAGTTGCATCAGGATAAGGGCGTGGCAGTGGTGTTACGAAATGAACTTCCACCTTATCTTTGAGTTTCTTCTTTTTCAAAAACTGCTCAACGAGAAATGCAGCCTCTACAGGCGAAGGAGGGCATTTGTGTGGGAGTGTACTTATTCCTACAACAATCTTTCCGCTCTTGATTCCATTGATACGCTCCCAGATTGCCCACGCATTTTCTTGAGTTGAATGGAAATCAAGATTCGCTTCATCAAACCCAGGAATTTCACCTCGGGCGATAGCGGCACCGGATGCAATAACTAGATCGTCATATTGGTAGATGTTGTTATTCGTTGTAGTGACCGTCTTCTTTTTGAAATCGATTATTGCAGCAGGATCAACATGAAAGTTGATACGCTTATGGAGTAGGTTATTTTCTTTACGTTCGAGCTTCTTTGGGCTCATGCCCTTGAAAGCAATATACAGAAAGTTCGGTTGGAAAAGATGCTTCCCATCTGCGTCTAAGAGTGTGATTTCAACCTCGCCTTTTTTAATTTCCTTTCCGAGCTCACGAGCCATCAGGTTAGCTGCAAGGGTACCTGCAGTACCACCACCAAGAACGAGAATTCGTCTCATTATTCTATCCCAACTAATGTTTTGCCGTGATTTTCACCAGTGCGCGGATGACACCATCGTTTTCCTCAACACTGATGAGTTCGTTGTTGGTTGCAGAAATCCAGCCTTTGATATCCGGAGTAAAGCCAGGATCTGTTGCTAAAATTTCGAGAACGTCTCCATTCTGAGCTTTACGATAAGCCCGTGCCACTTCGGTAATTGGACCGGGGCACGCCATACCGCGGCAGTCCACAATTGTTTTTGGTGTTTCAGCCATGCTAACATCTCCGATTTTCAGTATTCATTATTCCTTGAGCATTTATTCCAGTATTCTTTGTTCTTTTGACAGTGACTAAATGAATAGGGTGATATCTGCATCCTTTGCGAAGTTGAGGAATGCAGCAGCCCCAAGAACATCGTCGACTTCATCAATCAAGTCTTCACGCTTAATGTTCATGACATCCATTGTCATCTGGCAAGCGTAAAGCTTAGCCCCTAGGTCTTTGGCATCACGAATCATTTCAGGAAGTGCTTTTGCTCCAGCCTTTTTCATTCGTCCCTTCATCATGCCAGTTCCTATTCGCATCAACCCACCTAGTTTGACGCTATCGGCTCCTCCCTTCTTTTTAAGAAGGTTCAGACCCGAGAAGGTGAAAAAGACGCTAACGTCCATATCCATGGAAGCGCCAGTCACACCAAGAATAAAGGGTGGGTAGGCCATGTCCATGGTGCTCTTTGAGACAATTATTGCCATACGTTTCTTACCATTTCTTTCAGTCATTTGATGCAACTCCGTGTTTCCATTAGTTGCGTATGTTAGAACATTCGACAATTTGAATATGTTATACATAAAAGGTTTTCCTTTTTTACATACTCTAGATAAACACCTATGAAGAGTTGAAGAAATTGATTGAAAAGGCTTCTTTCTCAAACAACCTAAAAGCCGATAGGTGTCCCATTCATCCGGTTTCCAAAAGCTTTTTGTATTAGAATATTTGAATACGTGCGAATAACAGATAGCACACCCTAAGCTATCTTGAGGACGGTTAGACAATGCAACTGCTTGAATTTGGCCTTATCCTCATTTTCACAACTTTAATCTTTGCTTCATTTCTTGCATCCATTATCCTTTCAAAGCTTGTTAGCCCAAGAAACCCGTCAAAAGAGAAAACCAAAAGTTTTGAGTGTGGTGAGGAACCCAGCGGTGCAGGTCGTGGACAATTCGCATTTCGATATTATCCGTATTTGTTGATGTTTTTAGTATTTGATGTTGCTGCGATGTTCCTTTTTGCTTGGGCAGGTGCATTCTCTTCATTAGGACTCGAGCTCCATATCACTGTTTTAGCATTTCTTTTGGTTGTACTACCTCCTGTTGCATATGCAGTAAATGCAGCAGGAAATGCGGAAAGGTGGAAATAGCAATGACGGGAATGGGATCCGCGTTTGTTGGTTCACTTCGTAACGTTTTAAATCGCGTGGTCAACGTTAAGCCAATTCGATATTTTGTGAATTGGTCACGATTATATTCCTTATGGCCCGTCCATTTAACCACAGCATGTTGTAGCGTAGAATTTGGAGCAACAATGGGTTCAGGATTTGATGCTGAACGACTCGGTCTTCTCCCCCTTGGTTCCTTACGGCAATGTGATCTTTTAATCATCGAGGGGACTGTGACAAAGAAAATGGCTGAGCGAGTCGTTCGCATTTACAACCAGATGGCTTCACCACGTTACGTGATTGCAATGGGAGCGTGTGCAATTTCAGGTGGAGTCTTTCGCGATTCTTATAGCATAGTTCCTGGCGTTGACAAAATTCTTCCCGTGGATGTGTATGTCCCCGGATGCCCTCCACGACCGGAGATGCTAATCGATGCCATTTTGGAACTTCAACAAAAAATCAGGGAATCGAAGGTGGCTTTAGTTGATGGTACAAAATGATGTATTTGAATTACAGGCCGAGATCTGCAAAGTATTGGCAAACCCCAAACGAATTCGAATTATCCATGTACTGAAAGACGGAGATAAGTCCGTTACGGAAATTTCCAAAGCACTTGGGATTAGCCAATCGAACACCTCTCAACATCTTAGATTAATGAAATCCAAAGGTGTGCTCAAGTCAAGGCGGGATGGCCGAGAAATTTTTTACAGTATTGCTGTGCCGGAGCTCTCTCTTGCTTGTGAATTCGTTGGGCGTGCTTTAGAAAAAATCGTTGGTATTCCGCGAGCAACAAAATAGCAGGTGAACGAATTTGTCCAAGTATCTTAAAGACTTGAAATCAGCCTTTCACGAAACAGACCTGGAAATCATCGAGAGACATTCTAAACAGCCAGTTCTTCGGGTTCCCAGTGATCAATTAGTTCCAATCGCTCAATATCTGAAGGAGAATACGGGGTTTGATCATGCTGTATCAGTTTCTGTGATTGATGATTTGGCGAATAACCAGTTTCTCATCGCCTATCACCTCGCCTCTGTTAAAAAACCAGAGTTGCATGGCGTCGTCTTCACATTGGAAGTTGTGAGTCCTCGAGGAACTCCCTCCACCCCCTCACTTACAGCAATCTGGCCAAGCGTTGAATTTCATGAACGGGAGGGTTGGGAGATGTTTGGAATTAAGTTTGAGGGGCATCCGAAACTGGAACGCCTCCTTCTACCAGAAAGTTGGGAGGGAGGTTATCCACTTCGTAAGGATTTCAAGCAAAAGGAGGAGGCAAAATGACAGAAATAGAGTATAGCATGGGCCCTCAGCATGCTGGCACAGGTCATATGCGAATGAAAGTTCGCTTATCTGGAGACCGGGTTATTCAAGCATTACCTGATCCGGGTTACGTGCATCGCGGTGCTGAAAAACTCTGCGAGTTAAAAGAATTCTTTTGGAATATTCCACTTCTTGAACGTGTTTGTCTTCCGGATACAACTCCAGCTGCTTGGGGATATGTTCTCGCTGTAGAACGGCTTATGGGACTAGTACCTACAGAACCAGCCCGCTATATCCGAGCCCTGTTTGCAGAAATGAATCGCATTGTGAGCCACCTATATTGGCTAGCAATTTTTGGAATCTTTCTGGGTCACTCAACGATGTTCATGTGGCCCTTTGCTGAACGTGAACCCTTCATTGAACTTGCTGAAGCAATATCGGGTTCAAGGCTTACTCATAGCGACATCTATCCGACCGGGGTTCGACAAGCCCTTCCAGACAACTTTGCCCCAAGGATGAAAAAAGTAATTAAGCATTTCCAAAAGCGCCTTGTCGATTATGAACGAATTTTTTTCACTACAGCCATTTTCAAACAGCGAACAAAAGAAATTGGTATCCTCACGAAGGAAGATGCCATCCGACTAGGTACAACCGGACCAGTTCTACGTGGTTCTGGGGTGAATTACGATATACGGAAGATCGATCCCTATGGACCATATCCCAAATTAGATTTCGAGCCTGTTGTTAGGGATGAAGGCGATAGTTATTCCCGGGCAATGGTCCGATTAGAGGAAATGCGAGTAAGTGCAGCCTTAATTGAACAAATCTTAGATCAGATTCCTCCGGGGGAAGTCCGTCTAAAAACCCCGAAAAAGGTTCCCGCGGGGGTAGCTTATACCCGGGTTGAATCCGCACGTGGAGAGTTAGGATATCTGGTTGTAAGCCATGGTGAGAAACAGCCTAGCCGAGTGAAAGTAAGTACACCATGCTTCCGACATCTTCCAGCTCTTGAGTTCCTCCTCAAGAATATTGACCTCGCAGACATTCCGAGTATCTATTGGAGTCTCGATTATTGGCCACCAAATGCGGACAGGTAGTGATGAATGTTGCAGATTCTCGAAACGATTAACATCTTAATTCAGCAAATGATTACCTTTGTTTTAACAAACTTAACGACAATATTCCTCCTCACTGTGTTTCCTGGATTTCTCACCATCGTCCTTGCAGCTGCAGCAATTATTTGGTTTGAACGAAAATTCCTTGCGAAAATGCAGTTACGTGTTGGTCCCCAATACGCAGGGCGTATCGGAGGAATCTTACAACCCGTCGCGGATTTCTTGAAGCTTATCTTCAAAGAAGGAATTGTCCCTAAACGTGCGGATAGTTTCTTTTATCAATTAGCACCAATTCTTATTGTCACCCTAGCAGCAGTCACCGCCACTGTAATTCCCGTCGGACCCACTGCCGTCATCGCCAATCTTGAATATGGATTATTATTCATTTTTGCTGCTGGTGCACTTTTTCCCGTTCTTGCTTTCTTAACTGCATGGGCGAGTAACAGTGCTTATCCGTTTCTGGGTGGTCTTCGTGCGCTTCTTCAGATGATGGCATATGAAGTACCTTTATGGCTGTCAGCGGTGGGTGTTGTTATTCTGGCTGGATCATTCAATCTCACAGCTATCGTATTGGCCCAAAATTGGCTTTGGTTTGCAATCCTCATGCCTTTAGGAGCGGTAGTCTTTTTCACCGCAATGCTTGTTGAGCTTGAACGCATTCCCTTCGATTTACCAGAAGCAGAACCAGAAATTGTGACAGGATACATGAGCGAATACTCGGGTATGAACTTTGGCTTAATGATGATGTCACAGTATCTGAAACTCTACCTTGGAGCCCTACTTTTCACTACCCTTTTCTTAGGTGGGTGGCTAATGCCACCATTCATCACTACGATACTTCCCTTTATTCCGCCCTTCATATGGACCCTTCTCAAAACTGCTTTTGTGATTGTCCTCTTTCTACTCCCACGAGGAATCTATCCCCGTGTTAAAATCTCGAAACTCCTTAAACTGGGTTGGAACCGCCTCTTCTTCATTGCTGTTGTAAACCTGGTCTTGGTAGTTGGAATTATGTTTGTTCTTGGAGGTGTTCCCTAGTGCCGATCAAAGCGTCCTGGGCTGGACTAAAACAGATATTCAAACGTCGAGTCACCATTAAATACCCAAGTCAAGAATTAGAACTGACAAAACGTGAACGTGGTCGCCACGTCTTTTACTTCGACCGATGTATTAGTTGTTCCTTATGCGCTCGGAGCTGCCCAACCTATGCGATTACTATGATTGATTACCCAGGGAAAGAGAAGCCGAAGAGACACCCACAAATAGATTATGGTTTATGTATTTTCTGTGGGTATTGTGTCGATGCCTGTCCAAAGGATGCACTAGTGCATTCTCGCTATTTTCATTTAGCAAACCGAGAAACTGCTCCGCTGGTTTTCAGTCCTGATCAGTTAGCAGAGATTCCCGAAGGAGAAGACCATCTTCTCCCATCTAATGAAGAATCTGAAAAGGAGGAAGACCAATGATTGATCCATTCTTCTTGCCAGATCTAGCGCTAATCGTAATTGGAGTTCTAACCATCGCGGCTGCTATAGCAGCCCTTGAGTCAAGAGAGATTGTTTACGGGGCAATTTCATTGGCTGGGATGTTCTTGGGTATTGCAGGGCTGTTCATCTTATTGGACGCTTCATATGCAGCGATGTTTCAAATATCTGTGTATATTGGCGCTGTGGTCGTTCTGATCTTCTTTACCATTATGGTCGTTCCCTACGAACATTGGCGATATCGGCTCAAACGACCGCGACGGGAATGGATTATTCCCCTGGTTATCAACGCACTCCTATTCAGTGTACTTCTCTACATCTTCTATTCACCCGCAATTGTTGAAGCCTTGCCAGACCCGGCATTTGGTTGGAACATAACAGATCTTGCCTTAGCTCTTCTGGAGGATTATGGTGTGGCACTATTGATTCTCGGGATCGTTCTTGCTTCAGCGCTCATAGGAGCCCTAACTTTGATAAAAAAGGAGGATGAAACCTAATGGCGACGTTGGTCGTGTATCTGGTAATTGTAGGCTTCCTTGCGGCGATTGGGCTCTATGGATTGACTAGTAAGCGGAATGTCATGCGATTATTCTTTAGTATTGAAATCCTCATGAATGCAGCGAATTTGAGTTTCGTCGCTTTTGCCCGGTATGTACTATGGGGAGTTGCTGCGCTGGCTGTCATGGGCCATGCCATTGTGCTATTTGCTATAGCCCTTGAAGCCGCGGAGGCTGCCATTGCGCTGGCAATTATTCTCCTCGTCTCACGAGTGCGAGGTTCAGTTGACATTCGTGAGCTTCGTGATCTGGAGGGTTAACCACTTTGCAGACGGTCATCGATACTATCATAATCTTCCTGCTAACTCATCCGCTAACTTTGGGCATGTTCCTTCCACTCCTCTTTGCAGGCGCAATCTATCTCTTTGCACGACACCGGGAACGTACAGCACAATGGGTAAGTATAATTGCAATAGTTCTCTCTATGGGTCTGGTATTGTTACGTGGATTAGAGCTATTCCCCTTTTCGACGTCTTCACCGCCCTATGTCTTAGAAACGTTTCTCTGGATTCCAACCCTTAATATTACCCTGAGCTTCATGCTCGATGGGCTTAATTTCCCTATAATAATTATCACAGCAATTATTACTGCCCTAATAATTTCCTTTAGTCGCTATTACTTTGAAAATGTGAAAAATAATGGTACTTACTTTGCGACGATTCTCCTGATGTATGTTGGAATGCTTGGCGTGTTTGTCGCGGCAGATCTTTTCTTATTCTATTTGTTCTGGGAAATCACAATCATACCAGCATATGTTTTTGTCATCTATTGGCGAGAAACAGGAGTTTCCAAAGTAGAGGCCCAAAAGACTGGTATGAAATTCTTCCTTTGGACACATGTAGGTTCCCTTGTTATGCTAATGGGTCTGATCCTTGTCTTCACGTTAACGGGAACCACTAGAATGGTTGACATTCCAGCCGCATTGGCAACGGTGCCAATCGAATTTATGCATATTTTGCAATTTGCTGCGGCTGCAATGATATTCGGATTCATCGTCAAACTTGGCATTTTTCCTTTCCATAGTTGGCTCCCAGATACTTATGTTCAGGCTTCATCACCTGTCACTGCTCTAATTGGGGGACTTCTTGCCAATATCGGAGCCTACGGATTGATACGGATTACAGCAAGTTGGTTTCCATCGATTATTGTCGCATGGTCAGTTCCACTGGGTCTACTCGCTATATCCTCTATAATCTATGGTGGATATCTTGCCATTGGTCAGAGTGAATTCAAGCGGCGATGGGCCTATTCAAGCGTGAGTCAAGGTGGATACATCCTTCTTGGCGTTGCATCAGTTTCGGTCCTTGGACTTGCAGGCGCAGCCTTCCATATTATCAATTCGGCGATTATCAAATCCGCCTTATTTCTTACTGCTGGAGCTTATCTCATGATTGTTCGAACAACGAATATTGATTCCCTTCGTGGTATAGGCACTAAGATGCCGATAACTGGTATTTCCTTCTTACTAGCAGCTTTTGCTATGGCCGGAATACCTCCATTAAGCGGGTTTATCAGTGAAATCCTCATCTTCCTGGGAATCTTCACGGTTTCGAATGCATTGATTGTGGCATTAATAGGAGCCGGTGCAATTTTGGTCACTTTCACTTACGTGCTTGGGCCTATTTACAAGCTCTTTGTGTCACCACCTGAATCAAAACTTACCAACAAGAAGGATCCATCTCACTGGCAATCAATTCCATTCATCCTCATGACACTCCTTGTAGTTGTCATAGGAATTTGGCCTGACCTAGTTCTAACGCCAATTGGACACTGGGTACTCAATCTAGGAGGACTCTAAAAATGCTACCAGGAATTCCTCTGCCATATCCATTCTTGCTCCTTTCTCTTCTAATTCCTGTCATCGCTGCAATACTAATCCTTTTAACAATCCTCGTTGGGAAGCCCTTAGGCCGAAAGGGTGCTGGGCTAATTGCATCGATTGCCATGGCGAGCTCCTTCATCATATTACTCTACGTTCTCAGTATTGTCTTAGCCGTTGGGCAACCCGTCTATGAAGAATACTATTGGTTTTCAATTGGCCCGGTAATTGTTGAATTCTCCCTCCTTGCTGACTCCCTTAGCCTCCCGCTTTCATTGGCCATCATTGGTTTGTGTACTGCATCAGCAATCTACAGTATCGAATACATCAAAGACAAGCACGATTTTGCCATGTATTATGTTCTCCTCCTCTTCTTTGCTCTTGGTATGCTCGGAGTAACCATGGCAACCAACCTCATTGTCTTCTTCATCTTCTTCGAAGGAATGAACATTCCAGCCTACTTCCTCGTCTCCAACTGGGGAACAAAGAAAGCCAAAATCATCGGCATAAAATACATACTTTATATCTTCATCGGCGCTATCTGTATCCTCACGGCTATTTTTTGGGTATTTGGAATAACAAGTACCTTGGGAACACCCACACTGAATATCTACGAGCTCCCTGCAATACTCAATCCCCTAGCATCAACAAGTCTACTAATCATGCAAAGCCTTGCCCTCCTATTCTCTATAGGATTCTTCGTAAAAATGGCAATCTTCCCTCTCCACTCATGGCTGCCAGACTTTCATGGCGAAGCTCCAGTACCAATTCACGCTTTACTTAGCGCCGTCATGATCAAAACAGGAGCCTATGGGTTTATTCGAATTACATTCTTTTTCTTCCCATCTGTGGTTCTTCACGCCTCACTGCTCCTTGCGGTCCTAGCCATCATTACAATGATTTGGGGAGCAGGTATGGCATTAGTTCAAACGGATTACAAACGTGTTCTAGCTTATAGTTCTGTAAACCAGATTGGTTACATCCTTCTTGGTCTTAGTACCATGAACATCTTTGGAATCACTGGTGCTCTCTTTCATATTCTAACCCATGGTCTTTCCAAAGGAGTTCTACTTTACACTGCAGGTTCACTGGTGCACTCCGCAGGAACAAAACTCATCAGTAAAATGGGAGGGCTAGCCTCTAAAATGCCATTAACCTCATCCCTGAGTACAATTGGAGCACTAGCCATTGCGGGAACACCGCCTCTTGCCACATTCGTCAGTGAAGTCTTAATCTTCATGGGCGTTTTCACTGTTGGCTTCACCTATCCGATCTTTACAGTCATAGGAATTATCGGAGTTATTTCCACTGCACTCACTGCTGCCTATTATTTGTGGACAGTTCGAAGAATATTCTTCGGTCCACCATCTAGAAAAATGGACAAAATGTATGAGGACTATCTTGCTGGCGAGTACACCCCTCCAGAAGGAATTCCACGGCGTTTCAAAGATGTCCATGAATCACCGCCCCTGATGACTATTCCAATGCTTATTGTTGCATTCCTTATTGTTAGCTTTGGAGTCTTCGCGGGCTTCATTCTCCCAATCCTCTATCCCGCTGCTGAAGCCATCGTAACAATGCTTACAGCGACCATAGGAGGACTCTAATATGCTTCTGTACGCACAATGGCTCGCATGGATCATTCCCGTCCTCGGTGCGATTCTTATCGCTACAGTTGGATGGTTCGATAAGCGGCTTCCCAAATACATTGCTGTTGTTGTTGGGGCTATTGCCGCTATATTCGCTGTTTCCATGATTCAAGATATACTTGCCTTACCATCCTTAGGAGTAGCTTACCTTGAATTCAATTATCCATGGGTAGTGCTACCTGGAATCACAATCTATGTTGGAGTTCTCCTCGATCCATTAAGTGTCTTCATGAGCAACATTGCCATCCTCATCGGCTTCCTGATCATCGTCTATTCCATGAGCTATATGGGTGAAGATAAAAGCCAAACCCGCTACTATGCGATGATTCTTCTCTTCATCGGTGCTATGACAGGCCTCGTACTTTCTAACAACTTTCTCCAATTATTCATCTTCTGGGAAATTGTGGGAATCTGCTCATACGCACTAATCGGATTCTGGTATGAAAAACCGGAGGCGGCGCGGGCTGGAATGAAAGCCTTTGTCGTGACTCGTGTGGGCGACGTGCTCCTTCTGATCGGTATCGTATTCCTTTTCACGCAGGTAGGATCTTTTAACTACATTATCATTCAAAACGCCGTACAACTTGGTATGGTTAGCCTTTTTGCACTCACCATGGTTTCGCTCTTCACCTTTGGTGGTGCCATGGGTAAATCTGCGCAAGTTCCATTTCAAGTCTGGCTTCCAGATGCTATGCAGGGTCCAACACCCGTTAGCGCTCTGATCCACGCAGCGACAATGGTCAAAGCGGGCATCTATCTTGTGGGTCGAACCTTCTTTCTTTTTGGTTCTGTCACACTTTGGCTTAATACAGTCATCATTATCGGTTCAATCACTTCAATACTTGCAGCAACAATAGCTTTAGCTTCCACTGATCTCAAAGGTGTTCTCGCCTATTCAACGATAAGCCAACTTGGTCTTATCATGGCTGCACTCGGAGTCGGAACGGCAGTAGGATGGTTTGCAGGTCAAGCGCACGTGATGAGCCATGCCATCTTTAAAGCCTTACTCTTCCTTTGCGCAGGTTCAGTCCTTCATGCTGTCATGACTAATGATATCAACCAGATGGGAGGGCTCCGCCATAAAATGCCAATAACATTTGCAGCAAGCGTGATTGGTGTTTTAGCGTTAGGCGGTATATTTCCCTTTAATGGATTCTGGAGTAAAGATCTCATATTTGCAGCTACCTTGAACTCTGGTGCACTCATACCCCTAGTTCTGCTTTGGGCGGCGTCTGTGTTTACTGTGGCGTATAGTTTCCGGTGGATAATTTTGATTTTCTTAGGTGAACCACGAAATGAGGAAGTCGTTTTGCATGCCCATGAAAGTCCCAAGTTAATAACCATCCCACTAACCATCTTAGCCACGGCCGTTATCATTTCAGCAGTTCTCATTCCCACAGGATTACTGGCAACCTATTTTGATGTTCATATCCATTTTGAAATCGAACTGATCCCACTCTTGCTTTCGCTCTCTACCCTTGCAATCGGAGGGATTCCAGCGATTTTAGTCTACAAATATCGAAAGCCAGGACCAGAAACATTTGGGCGAAACCGCATAAGCGGTGTGATACAAAAGGTGTTAAGCAATGGATATTACTTTGACAAAGTCTATGACTGGGTTTTTGTACGTGGTACACTTCGAATTTTTAATTTCATCCTATCACGAATTGAACTTGGCACCATTGACCGATTCCACTATGTTTTGGCACCCAAAGTAGAAGCTGGAAGCCTCAAGTTAGAACAGGTAGTCGAGCATCGAGGATTTGATAGTGCTAATAGCAAATTTTCGCAATTCATAGTCAAAACATCGAATGCCAGCAACTATGTAGATGTGAATATAGTTGATGGAGTAGTCAACAGAATCGCCACTGCAGGAGAGAGAGCCTCCAAAGGTCTACGGCGAGTACAAACAGGTGTCACAATGAACTATATCCTCGCCTTTGTAATTGGGATAGTTCTACTGATTCTATTTCTGGTAATATTGGGTTGGTGAGTCATTATGGTTCTTTGGGAAAATGCATTACTCATATTGATTGGCGGAGCATTACTAGGTTCAGTCATTTTGTACCTGTTGGGTCGATTTGGCGAAAGGATTGTCAAAGGCTTTGCTGTGATCTGGACCGCCCTCTTGTTCCTTTTCACAGGACTAATATGGTTAGGATTCAACTCCAGTGCACCAGGATTTTCCTACCTCATCGAAATCCCTTGGATACCAACCCTTGGTATTACCTTCAAACTGGGTGTTGATGGGATCAGCTTTCCATTGCTTTTAGCCACAACGCTTCTCACTTTAGCTGCAACGATTGGATCCCTTACATTAATCAAAGAACGAGTCGCTATGTACTTTGGCACACTCTTACTGCTTGAAGCTGCACTTATTGGAGTATTTGTTTCTCTGAACTTACTTGTCTTCTTCATCTTTTGGGAACTCGTTCTAATTCCCATGTTTATTCTAATCGGTATTTGGGGCTATGAAAACCGCCGATATGCGGCAATGAAATTCCTAATCTTTACCCATGTTGGCAGCATCCTGATGCTCTTGGGATTCATCATACTCTTCCTCTTCGCTGGTACCTGGGATTTGACCTACTTCCTCACTTCACCAATTCCCTTCGCTGTTGCAGTACCAGTCATGATAATCACTTTCATTGGATTCGCCGTGAAACTACCCATTGTTCCCCTTCACACCTGGCTTCCCGATGCCCACGTTGAAGCCCCAGCCCCCATAAGCATCATCTTAGCAGGAGTCCTGTTGAAAATGGGAGGCTATGGCTTAATCCGTATTACTATTGGAGTGTTTCCTGAAGTTTCAGCGTGGCTGGCACCAATCATCATGACCCTAGGCATTATAACGATTTTTTACGGTGCACTGGTCGCATTAAATCAACGTGACATGAAACGTATGATTGCCCTAACAAGCATCAATCACATGGGACTAGTCCTCCTTGGTGCTTTTACGCTCACAACCATTGGAGTTGCAGGTGCCGTATTTATGATGTTCAATCATGCCTGTGCAATAGGTATGATGTTTCTGCTTACAGGCGTTATCCAAAAACGCACAGGAACTCGAAACATAGACGAACTATCAGGTATGGGCAAATTCATGCCTTGGACAGCCTTTTTCTTCGTTTTAGGTTCACTTGCCTCTATGGGAATACCATTCTTTGCACCCTTCGTCAGCGAATTCATGATCTTTACTGGCGCTCTTTCAATTCTACCGCTTCTGGTGTTTATTATTCTCGCACCAGGAATTGTCGCGGCCTATTTTCTATGGACAATTGATCGCATTGTAATTACTGACCCACGCCCAGGAACCCGTATGCGACGTGCTCGTAATACAGAACTTATCGCGCTTACGTTGTTACTGATTCCAGTTATTCTCCTTGGACTCCTTCCTGCGATGATGGTTGACCGGATTATTCCAGCTGTACAAGTCTTACTAAGCTTTGGAGGTTCGTAGATGCAATTTACTGAAATGATCATATGGTTCTTCAGCCTTGTTGCTAGCCCTTTCTTCCCCTTCATCATATTTGCGATTCTAGCGTTGCTTACACCTGTTATCGATCGAGTCTTTCGAGGGAAAGTCGCCCCTTTTTGGGCACTCCTCAATCTTGCTATATTCGCAATATTAGTGCTGCCTCAATGGACGACCATTATTACTTCACCATCCGTCTCCACAACCCTCCTCCTAGATGGCATTAGCCTATTTTTCGTGACTCTTTTCATCGTCGTTGGTGTTGCCGTCATCATTGCATCAATTAACTACTTCGAGGAAAATCCCAACAAAGAGATCTACTACACATTACTGCAACTAGCCCTTCTAGGAATGATGTTGTTATCCATGGCAGTTGATTTAATTGTCATGTTCGCCGGATGGATACTCGTTGCTGTTAGCAGCTACACACTTGTGGTAATTCGTAAAGACAATGCACAAGGTGTTGAGGCTGGCGTAAAGTACCTCATCATGAGCGCTGCATCCTCAGCAGTAATGTTACTTGGCATCTCAGTAATCTTTGGACTCACAGGAAGTACTCGATTAGTAGAGATTTCTTCGGCATGGACTACCCTTGATCCAAACCTTGTTCCTATCGCCCTACTAGGCGTAATGTTGATTCTAGTTGGATTTGGGTTCAAAATGGGCATCATCCCATTCCATATGTGGCTGCCTGACACGTATGAAGGCGCCCCACAGCCAGTTTCCGCCTTTCTAGGCGGAGGCTCAAATAAAGCCGCTTTTGCTGTGGCTATCCGTGTCTTCATTTTAGGATTCCTGATCTTCCGCTTCCAATGGACTGCTGCATTTGCTTTTCTCGCACTAATAACTATGACGTGGGGAAACATTGCAGCTCTCTCACAAAAAACTCTTCCAAGGTTGCTCGCATATTCAGCTATTGCACAAGCGGGGTACACAATAATCGGTCTTGCCGTACCAACGGTCTTAGGATTATCAGGCTTAATGTTTCATGCCTTGAATGATGGATTAGCCAAAACAGGAGCATTCATTGCAGCAGCAGCTGTCGCTTTTACGCTTACGAAAACCAAACTTTCTGGATACAATGGCTTAAGCAAACGAATGCCAATCACTGCTCTTAGCTTAACAATTCTACTTTTAGCACTTGCAGGTGTCCCTCCTTTGAGTGGATTTTTCAGTAAACTGATTTTGTTTACAGCAGCAGTCGAAGTAGGATTACTCTGGTTAGCACTCGCAGGTGTCCTTAATAGCGCGTTTTCACTTGCTTATTACGGATGGATAATCAAACGAATGTTTATGGACGAGCCTGACGAGGCGGTCACAGATCAGCCCGTCAGAGAATCACGTAAATTCCAGTTTGTGCTCATCACACTAGCAGTAGCCACAATTCTCATTGGAATTTTTAGTGGTATAATTCTCGGATACATCGAAGCCATAGTGATTGGGTTCTTACCTTAATAAGATGAAATGAAGTGGTCATTCATTGGGTGGAGTTATTCGTAAGAATTGTCCAACAAGTGTAACGATGTCAACCACCGGTATGTCCAAGCCAAGCCGTTGCATCCCATGAGTAAGATTAAGAACACAGAAAGGACAGGCAGAGACAACCATGGTCGCCCCTGTTTCCATAATTTCACCAACACGTTCCCAGGCCATGCGCTCTTCTAAAGGCATTACCGCCTTTTCTTCTTCGGAAAGTTCATGATACTCTCTTGTTAGGTTTTTTGCCGCCTCCTTAACTTGAGCTGGGGAACTGGTAGGTTTGGCATCATGGATTCGTTTTGCGGCGATCTCTAAGGCAAGCTCTGGTATTCCAGCTTTTACTCCACCCCCAGCGCCACAACACCGTGAGTATTCTCGGGTGCGCTTCATCTCGACAAGTGTTATGCCAGGCAAAAGCTCAAGGATTCGTCGAGGCTCATCATAGACGCCTACATGGCGACCAAGATGACAGGGGTCGTGATATGCTACACGTTCCTCAACACCCGGGAGGGGGTCAATCTTAACGGTTTCTAATTTCTTAGCAAGCAATTGTGTAATATGTTGAACTTTGAAAGGTAACTTCCCGTAGTATCTTGGCCAATCGAAGACAGAGGTTCGAAAACAACCAGAGCATGAATACACAACGAGGTTCACACCTTTTTCTCTGATAGTGTTTACATTGTGTTGAACGAGGTCTTTGACGACTTCAATCTGTCCAGTTCGAATAAGTGGAGAACCACAGCACCGTTCATCATTTCCGGGTAATACAAAATCGATATTTAGCTTGTTTAGAATCCGAGCTGTGGTAATGGCGAGGTGTTGCATCTTATAAGAAGATGTACATCCCACAAAATATGCTATATCTGCGGTCTCAGCTACTTTGACATCAGAAGGCAACCAATTTGATCGTGCAAGATGATCTTCTCCATACGGGTTATACTTGGTTTTAACATTAGTTGGCCATTGGCGCTGTCGTTCGAGTGGTCCAAAACCTTGCTTCACCATATCAGCGCGAATTGTTTCCCATAGACTACAACTTTTAATTCGTGATTCACACACCGTTTGACACTGTCCACAGACTGTGCAAAGGTAAAGATCTTCCACAAACTTGTCGATCTTATTCTTATCAATAAGACTTCCACCTCTAGCCCGTCCCATAATTCCGTAGACGTGTTTGACCATTTCTCGCAGATTTCGAATCTTTCCACGAGCTGTTACACCTTCGCGCTGTAACTGGTCAAAGACTGGACAGAACTTAACACATTCCCCACAATCGACACAAGCATCGAGTTCCATCGTTTGTTTTCGAGTTAATTGTGGGAAACTCATTTTTTCTTTATTAGTTGTCATTCTCATCAACACCCGTGACTTCGCGAATATATTCCTCCTCCCACTTTTCTTCAATCGCACTACGAACCATGATTATTGGCGCCGCAATGATATGCTGAAATTTTGAATAAAATAAAACGGCAATCATCGTCCATATAATGAATCCGTGAATGATTCCATACCACCCGCGAATACCGATAACATATTCATAGGAAAACGCTAAATGCCCTGATACTGCAATAGACAGCAGTAGAATCAACGGTAAGTAGTTATGAAAGTTTGTTACCGCTCGCCCCTCTTTCGAACCAATGCGGCTCCCAAAAGCCAGTATTACACCAATTACTAGCATTATAGTCAATACATCATGAGCAATGATTCGCATTTCCAGAGTAGCCCAAGGAAAGAGAATGGCTTCATTAAGTAAAATGAGCCGAGGGATCCCATGGAAGAAAAGGAGACCTGCAAATCCCACCAAAATAAATCCGTGTTTCACCCATCTAAACATGGACTGACGTCTTATCGTTCCACCAAAAGTCCAATCAGAGATTACCGTCTTAATAAAAGCCACAAATTTTGTTCGAAAAGGCACATCAATGAGCCAACCAGCTGTATGCTCAGCAGGTTCTTCGTGTGGTTTCGTCCAACGGACGAGAATCCGAATGAAACCGATCGTAAACAGGGCTAACGCGATCCAACGATAGAAAAACAAAATTTGATACGCTAGCTCTTGTTCCATAAAATCGCACCTTTAACCTCTATTCAAACGCCCCAGATTTTCATCATAAGGCTTCCCAATTTACTATTCGTACCTCTTTTCAGACAGAACAGACCGTGAAAAAAGAAAAGGGGAAAATTGGAGGGCGTGACAACAAGGTCAATAGCCCTCCAATTTCGTTTTCGTCATGTAAATCTATGTCCATAATCCTAAAAATCGTAGGAATGCGGTCTTAGATTCCTCGAGCTTAGGACCGAGCCACTGGTCCACACCAAGGTATCGACCGGCTTGATACATTCCTGCGACGAAGAATGCAACTGAGCCAAGGAAGTTGACACCAAATGTGGAGACACTCAGCCACCCGAGCAAGAAGAGGAATGTCCATTGCATGAGTACACCACCGAATGAACCTAATCGAGTAAAGAACCCGAAGGTTAAGGAAAGCCCGACCAGAAGTTCACCTGCAGCAATTAATATCAAAAAGAACGTTGGATTCAATAGAATTACTATATTGAAAAACCCTTGAATATATGGGCTGGGAGCTGAAGATGCAGCAAGCATCAGAAGCCCATAGTTTGTTGAATACGCAGGATTGAGAAGCTTTTCTAAACCGCCATGAAGAAATTCATAGCCTAAGGCTAATCGCAATGGGAGTAAGATTGCTAGAATTGGAAATTTTTCAGGCCAAATCCATCGCAAGAAGAATATAGTTGGCACTAGAATAATCGCTAGTATAATGAGAGGTGACAAGGCTAAGCTGAGCCAAGGAAAGAGAATTGCTGGATCTGGAACCATCCACTGTGGTCCTAAACTAAGTAGGATAATGGCTAGAAGAATCGCATCTACGATCACTAGAAAGATAAGACCGATCCACTGATTTCGATTTAATTCCATGGTTATCTCTCCTAATGAGATGTTAGAAACGAGAATTCGGGATTCCTTTTTATATATTATACTATTGTATTTGTGTTAAATTGAATAAATAGATAATTTGCCATGCTCTACCATATTCTAGTTTTTATCGTCTTTTCCCGCTTATCTAGGTTAGAGTCGAATTTCGAGTTGACACCCTTCATCTCCATGCGATCTACAGCTCACGCGTTCGACACTTCGAATTGGTTGTCCGCACATTATTGTAAAAAGTGTCGGGTAGTAGCTATTGTGAAAGTGGCACATTAACCCTTCATATTTGAAACTAACTTCTTGGAATAAGCAATTATAGGTACGGATTACAAGTGTCTTATCCTGAAGATGAACACTAGCATTGTAGCCAAGCTGATTTAGGGATTCGCCAAGTTTTTTTCGAAAGGTAGCAGTGCTCATGGGAACTCGGTGACTTTGACGCCATACTTGTGCAGTATCTTTCGCCGCTTGTTTTCCCATGTCTTGGAATAGCTCAATTGTGGCTTCCCTTCCCAATTTTCTTAAAAAAGTAGAAATCAGCATATCCGCAAGTTGCCAATATCGACGGGGAGGTGTTGTGATGATTAACGCTTTTTGGAGACAGTATCGTTGGGCTGGTCTTCCTCGGGAACGGGGCGCATCTATGTCGATTTGGCTTTCAGCAATAACTTTCAAGGCGAGAAGATCAACGAGAGTGTATCGGATAGCTGATTCACTGAGATTTGTTCCCTTGGCAATATCGCTAATTGTAGAATTTGGATGAGTGGAGATGAATTCGATAATCCGAGTAGCCGCTCGCTGACTATGTATAGGAATTCGTGAGAGTGTTTCATTATCTATAATTAATTGGTTTGTCATTATTGATTCCCTCTGTGCTTCTTTAGAAGGTTGCACCCAGTGAAGTTAGCATTCTCGAATCTAGCCATATTGAAATGCGGCTCCGAAGGTTCCTCGTGGGTAATTCCATTCGATAACACGTTTAGGGCAGAGAATTTTGCAGGTTCCACATTCAATACAGTCTTCGTATTGGAATTGGAATTTGCCTCCTTCGATTTCAAAACACCCTGCGGGGCAACCAGCGATGCAAGGTTTATTTTTACAACCTTCGCATTCTTCAGTTTGCACAATGATATGTGGTTCTTTGTCGATGTTATAGCGAATAAGCCCAAGTTTTTCTGCGAGTTTCATAATCCTCTCACCACTTGTAGTCCATCCCGAATAAGTGATGGAATTGTTACGTTTCCTAGAACATGCCGAATTAGGTGCTGAACGAGTTTCTGTCGAGGCACACCACGTGAAGTAAATAGTTCGCGTGCGAACGCATTTACTAGATTAGGATACGTTGTGTGCACACGTGGATTGTTGAACAGGTATCGGGCCCGTTTGAAGGTTTTCATGTCTTTAAGAACAAAGCTGTCTTGGAGTGATTTTTCGTAGTACTTTAAGCTTCGCTTAGTGAAGTCGCCCGATTTAGACGCAGCTATTACTGTTTCAGCAGCAGCTATGCCAGATGCAATAGCGAAGTTCATTCCTTCAAGAGCATAACCAATATTAAAGGCAAGACCTGCTGCGTCGCCTATGACTAAAAGACCATCCGTGTAGAGCTTTGTGATGCCTGAAAAGCCTCCTTCGGGGACTAGATGAGCGGAATACTCTTTGAGGTCTCCGTTGCGAATTAAACGTTGGATGAACGGATAGGATTTGTAGTGCTCTATAAGGTCAGGTGCTGTTTCGCTGGTTACTTCGAATGCGGGAAGGAAGATAACAAGACCTAATGAAAGGGTGTCATGGTTTGTATAAAGAAAACCACCACCCGGATAGCCTTTGGTACACCCGATGAAATGGTATGCTGCGCCCTCATTGCCGATAAGATTGAACCGTTCTTCAATGACATCCCGTGGAAGCGCATAGACTTCTTTGATACCCAGCCCCATTTGTTCGGGTGTGTGGTCTTTTCGAAGGTTGGCTTTCTTCGCTAATTGCGAGTTGACTCCGTCTGCTGCAATCACCACATTCGCAAAGACTTCATCTGTCCCTGCTTTTACTCCGATAATTTGATTATTTTCCCAAAGTAAATCGTCTACTCGAATGCCGGGGGCAAGGAGAGCTCCTGCTTTTTCGGCTTCCTTGGCAAACCATTGATCGAACTTATAGCGGTTCACCGAATAACCATCATTTGGAAAGGGGGTACGTTTTCCTGATGAGAAGTCTAAGGTGAACGCAGAACCATTGGAGAGTAACGAAAGTCTGTGAGTTGTTATTCGTCGTTCAACAGGAGCTTGTTCCCAGTATTTCGGAATCAAGTTATGGAGCACTTGCCCATATAGAACCCCGCCTGAAACATTCTTTTCACCGGGAGTTTTTGCTCGTTCAACTAGCATAACCTGTAATCCGGCTTTTGCTAGTGTATAGGCTGCGGCATTTCCAGCAGGACCAGCACCAACAACAATTGCACTAAGTGAGTCCATATTCTTCGCCTTTAATTTTTTTGACTTCTTTACAAATAAGTGCATAAAAAATGACTATATTATAACAATTATCAACTTCTTTACTGAGATTTCATAAAAATGTTAATAGACAAGTACGAGAGAACATAGGCGTTTCTACAGCTATTTATGCGCTGAACGGAGAATTGTAAATGTGATTAGATGACCGTTGAACAATTCGATTCTAATTACAGGGATGAAGCTGCAAAAATGCGAACGTTACTAGCAGCTCTTCGAACACTTGAAGCTATTCGAAGAAGCAAGCTAGCCGTGCTACGAACCGGCATTAGTGTATTGGCGATTTCCCTAACGATTATAACTGTTCTTATATCCACCTCTTCATTTTGGGATCCTGCAACAGTACTTGTCTTATTATGGTTCGTCGCAATCCTCCTTACAACCCTCTTGATTATTGGAACTTTTCTATTTTGGCGCGGATTACGAGGAATGCGTGAAATTGACCGAAAACGATACAAGCTAGCCTTGGAAGTTGAAACTCTAGATCACACCTATAAAGGAATCTTTCAAGAGCACTAGGCACGAATCAATAAAGTGAATTATATTGAATTGGCCCTGAAGGCAAGAAATGGAGTCAATAGTTCATCTTTTGTTATTGAGCCATGACTGCTAAACAGCCCTGGCCAAGGAAGAAGCCCCACAGATTCCGTGGTAAAGTCTTCTCGTTCCACGCGAAGACTCACCCCGTTCCGTCCAATAAGGAGAAGGTCACCAAGTCTTTGAATAACCTTTCGGGTTACAGGTTTTGGAAGTAATTTACTTTGATCGAGTTCCTTAGGATTAAGTAGAATGCCCTTATCTTGAATTCGCTCTTGAAGCCACTTAGCTAGTTGACGACGTTTAGACGCAGAACGACAGTAAAAATGAGTGACTCGACCAGAATGGCCAGGCGGAATCTTGATTGTTCCTCGAATATCATCAAGTTCTTCGTAGGATATGGTGATCGAGCGTCCTTCTTGAAGAGGGTTTTGTCCGTGGTCACTACAAAGAATAATCGTCGTTGTCTTTGCTACAGAGCTTGGAAGTTGTTCAGTGAAGGCACGAAGTTGTTGATAGAAAGCATTACACCCCGTTTTATACTCAGTTGAGTAAGCTCCATATTTGTGAGCAAGTGTATCGATGAGTGGGAAGTATAGAGTTGTAAAAAGAGGGGAGGAGGGGTATTCATTAAGGACACGGTTTACCATTCCAAAGGCATCAATGAACCCATTATAGGTGAAGATATTCTCTTTAAGGATATAGAACCGCCCGAGACCCGTACCCGGTATTTCCCGAGGAAGGCCTTCAGCTTGCATAAGTTCAGGATGGATTCTCGTTAACAGGTCTGGGATGCCTGGAGCCCAAAGTAAGGTCTTTACGTCAATTCCAGCGGCAGCAATAGCATCGCGCCAGCGTGTTTTGTCACCCGACATCTTCAGGGTATCAATGAGGGTGTTATATTCTCTAAAATAGATAACGTGCCCAAGAATGCCATGTTCACTTGGAGGGAGCCCGAAGTTAATACTGGTGATTGCCGAAGAAGTAATTGAAGGAAAGGTACTGCTAAGTGTTATACCATCCAAGTCTTCGAAGAAGCCTGAAAGCTTGGTTCCTTGGAAGTTTTGTAGTCCTAGACTGTCGACTATGCAGATTATGACGCGATCAGCATTTAATGCATTATTGGATTTAAGATGTTTTGCAACACTGGGAACACCAAAGAGGTCATCACGCGGAATTGGTGCTTTGATACAGCGGAGCGCAGTGGGTAACACCCTGTAAATGTTTTGCGTGTAATCGGGGACAAATAGGTCATCTGTATTGGTTAAATGCGCTAGATTTAGAGACAATGTAAATCCTCATCGAAAATGTGTAATGTTGTGAAGCAACAGTCTTGTGTGATTTAAATCTGTACTAAAACGCGAAATCTTAGAGATTAGCGGAAAAATGGGTATCAGCGCTTTTCGGGAGCAGGGGACGAAAGACTCTTTATTAGTTTGAGTATAAGTGTTTAGAATAGGAGTAAACGGCACAGGGGACTACTAATCGTGATAAAAGGATTCGCAGTCTTTCGCATGGACCCTAAAATTGGACCCCAATACATGTATCAGAGTGATACAATCGAGACTATTTCACACCAAGAGGTCCTAGCGATTTTTGCGACACACAATTTATTCCGCGAAGGCTTTCGAGGTGTTCATGTCAGCAATCGAACCTGGGCAACCTATGTCTTCCCTCCGTGGATTATTGCTCTACTTTTAGGACCTGATGAACCTATCGGACCCCTTCGAGAACCCATGAAGAAAATCATGGGAACCAACAAATTAGATGAGGAGCCAAAACCGGAGGATTGGAAGAATTTGTACCATGAGCTGCTGGTTGAGATTCAAAGCTCACCGGTTGCGGACTTTCTCACCTCAAAGAAGACCACGAATTTTCTTAAGGAACTGATTGAACTCGATATTCAGTATTTTGATCCACACTTCAACTTTGAGATTGGTGCAACTTATCCCGCGGCTGACCATCTCACAGGACTCCATAGTTATGATACACGATTATTCTTGGAGAAACTTACCTTGGCAGGAATCTTTACCAGTGAACCCGTGATAGGCGTTACACATTGTCCCATCTGTCTGGGATTCAAAGTAGTGAGTCGGTTAGCCTGCCCCAAATGTAGTGTGACGGCATTAGATGTGGTTCGGTTTCCCGCTTCAAAGGATTCCGACACAAAATCGTCAGGCGCCTCAGGCAAACCTATGGAACTTTTCTATTCATGCCTTACCTGCCAACACACTACCAGCGAACCAGTTGTCACTCTGTTATGCACTGAATGCGGATCACAATTTCAACCCGATGAAGCAGCATACCGGAATATGGATCGCCTCGTTCTGAATCGACCTATTGCCGAGTCACTAATCAAGAAGGTTGAAGAGTCGGACTCAGAATAGGACAAAACAAAGAACTATATCTTATCCCAAGGTTTTCCAGATTTTTCATACGAGGAGTAGATTTTCTTGGCAAGTGATTCAAAAACATCACTTACATGAAAATCGTCTTTCGCACTGCTTTCAATAAATTCCATTTTCAACTGCTTCGCAGTACTTATGCCATCCTCTTCTGAAATTGCGCGTTGATCTTTCAAATCAGCTTTACAACCTACGAGCACTAACGGGATTCCTTCACACCGTTGATAGACTTGCTGGATCCAATGGTCAACTCGGTCAAAGGACTGTTGATCTGTAACATCGTAGGCAACAATTGCGCCAGCAGCACCTTCGAAGTATAAGCCCCGGATGAAATCAAAGCGTTCTTGTCCTCCTGTGTCGTAGATAACTAATTTGATGTTTGTGTCATCCCTCAATTTGATTTGCTTGGTAAAGAAGTCGACACCTAAGGTGAAGAGGTAACTTTCATCAAATTGACCCGTTGTGTAACGGCGTGCAAGGGAGGTTTTACCGACCCCGGCATCGCCAACAACTATGACTTTGTAGACAACTTCGGCGAGTTCTTCCATTCAATGTTCACCCGCGGGATTCCTATTTTACCACTTTACCGACGTGCCTTTAAGTGCTTTGTGTTAAAAACTGAGTGTAGGTTGAAGTTTAGGGTATCTACAACAATCTGAGCTTATCTTCGAGGTCAGAGTGTGTTTTCTTATTGGAAGCGAAAGCCATTTTGGGTGAAAGAATGAAGTAAGGGCGTCTACAACTGACTAGTTTGCGTAGGCGTTTATTATGCCCGAAAAGAATAACCAATTCAATTTACCAGTTGACCAATTACCCCGCCAATGGTATAATCTAGCCGCGGATTTACCTGAGCCATTGCCTCCGCCAAAGGACCCAGAGGAAGGCCAATCACGTTTAGAGATGCTCCCAAAATTCTTACTCAAATCAGTCTTGGAACAAGAAAATGCCACTGAACGATGGATTGACATTCCTGGAGGAATTCGAGAACTCTTTATTCAAGCTGGTCGTCCACGCCCCTTAATGCGTGCCTTGCGATTAGAAAAGGCTCTGAAATTACCAGACTCCATTCGCCTTTATTACAAGCGTGAAGACCTTTCACCAACAGGATCGCATAAGGTGAATACAGCTTTAGCCCAAACCTATTATGCAGCAAAGGAAGGATTTGAAGAAGTCACCACTGAGACGGGAGCGGGGCAATGGGGTTCGGCGCTCTCTTATGCGGCGTCACTTAACGGCCTTAACTGCCGAGTCTTTTGGGTACGGGCTGCATATCGCTGGAAACCAGGACGACGAACCCTCATGAACCTCTTTGGGGCAGACGTCTTCGCCTCACCGAGCAAAGAGACGGAGTTTGGTCAAAAACTCCTCAGAGACAACCCTCAACATGTTGGGAGTCTTGGAATAGCAATTAGCGAAGGAATTGAAGACGCTCTCAATCGTGATGGCAGCATCTATTGCCTGGGCAGTGTGCTTAGCCACGTTTTACTGCACCAGACTGTGATTGGTCTTGAAACCATTGAGCAGTTTAAAATTGCTGAAGATAATCCAACCCTCCTCGTGGGGTGTTTCGGAGGCGGGAGTAACTTTGGTGGTTTTAGCTTACCTTTTATTGGTGAAGTCTTACAGGGTAAACGCGAATGTGGCTTCTTAGCCGCACAAAGTGAAGCTGCTCCGAACCTCGTGAAGGGTGAATATATCTATGATCATGGAGATCACGCTGGACTTACTCCGTTGCTGAAAATGTATTCGCTTGGTCATGATGTTGAATTGCCACAAATTTGGGCGGAAGGGATTCGCTATTCCGCCGCAGCACCAATCATGAGTGCAGTACGAAAACTTGGTTTACTTGATGCAGTAGCATACCCGGTTGATGAAGTTCATGTCTATTCCCAAGCTCGCCGGTTCATACAAACGGAAGGGTTCATACCAGCACCAGAATCTTCCTATGGCGTCTGTGCTGCAATCGATAAAGCTCTTGAATACAAGGAGAAGAAAAAAGATGCTGTGATAGCGTTTAACGTATCAGGACATGGCTTCTTAGATATGCAGGCATTCGCAAAACCACTTAAACTCGAATGAATCAAAAGGTAACTATCGCATTCAAAATTCAGTTCAGGAACTGGATTCGGTCTTTTCCAGTTCTTGGATGAATTCTTTAATGCTAATCCCATACTGTTCAATTTGTTCGCCCATATATCGTGCACGTTGAGGAAGATCGATGAGTTGTTCACCCATTTCCCTTAAATCAAGCGAATTCAACATGTTAATACGATCAAATAGCGGATGGCTTCGCTTGCGTAGTGTTTGCACCATATCATCCATCCGCGCCTGGACATCTAGCATGATTGCCGAAGCTTCTTTAGCTGATGTCTTTTGACCCTGAAACTCACCATAAGGAAATAGGAGCCGCCATGCTACATTTCGGCTTTTTGGTCGCGTGATTTCATCTAATTTCTCAAGTGTCTTATTTAGTAGATTTATGATGTGGCGTAGTTGCTTCAGGATTAACTCATAGCCCAATGTTGATACACAACCAATGCTACGTTGTCAGTGGTTAGGATTTAGCCTTTTCCTTTAATTTAGAGGCAGGATCAAAGTCTAAGTGAAGTGGAGGTCGCGGGAACCAACATGCCACCCAGTGACCTGGTTCAAGTTCTTCTAGAAGGGGTTCATCTTGGCGACATTTCTTTTGGGCAAATTCACATCGTGGCGCAAACAAGCACCCAGGAGGAGTATTAATCGGACTTCCAGGTTCTCCAGGGAGCACTTTTCGTTTTCGCTGACTGGTGGGGTCAGGGGAAGGCACCGCGGAAATGAGTGCTTGGCTATAAGGGTGAACTGACCCGCGAATGACTTGATCAATGCTTCCCTTTTCCATGATTTTACCTAGATACATGATTGCGATCTTATCTCCGATATAACTGGCGACGGAGAGGTCATGGGTAACATAGATATACGCGATATGGAATTCGCGTCGGATTTTTTCAAGTAGATTTAGAATTTCAGACCGAATAGAAACATCGAGCATGGAGACTGGTTCGTCAGCAACAATGAATTCGGGGTTCACAACGATTGCGCGTGCAATGGCGACTCGTTGACGTTGTCCGCCACTGAGTTCGTGAGGATAACGGAAGGTGAACTCCTCGGCGGGAACAAGTTGAACAGCTTCAAGTGCTCGCACTACCCGTTGTTCTTCGTCTGCACCGTCTTCTGCTATTTTGTTCAACCGAAGTGGTTCTGCAATAGTATCATAAAGACTCAGCCTAGGATTCAGCGAGGAATAGGGATCCTGGAAAATCGTTTGCATCTTCGCTCTGAGTTTTCGAAGACGACGTCGACTGATTTTATTGAGGTCCTCTCCTTCAAAAATAACTGTACCATCAGTGGGTTCAATTAATCCGACCAGTAATTTCCCGGTAGTTGTTTTCCCACATCCGGATTCGCCTGCAAGGCAGTAGAGTTCCTCGGGAAAAACATCTAAATCAACTCCGTCAACAGCCTTAAGATATGTTTCTCCACCAATGAGTTGAGAGAAGAAGCCTGAACTGACTTGGAACCATTTTCGAAGTCCACGGCAAGAGATAACGGGTTCTTGTGCTTTAGCCATTATTTGACCTCCTGTTTACCTGGGGACCATTTGTCATCTTTGATTTTTCCGCTCGCGAGGTGACACGCGGCTTTGTGTCCCGGACTTACCTGTTGTAATAGGGGATCCTCTATTTTGCACAGGTCCTGGGCATACATACATCGAGGATGGAAGCGACACCCGGGAGGAGGGTCTAAGAGATTCGGAGGGGACCCAGGAATTGATGCGAGGGTTTGGTCACTGGATTTTTCGATTGAGGGAATAGAAGCAATTAATCCCTGAGCGTAGGGATGCCAAGGCTTTTGGAAGATTTCTAAAACTGAACCTGTTTCGACAATTTTACCTGCATACATGATAATGACATTATTGCAGGTTTCTGCAACTACAGAAAGGTCATGTGTAATCAGCATAAGAGTGATGCCTAATTCTTTGACCAGTTTCTTGAGTAATTGCATAATTTGTGCTTGAACAGTAACATCGAGGGCTGTTGTAGGTTCATCGGCTATGAGAAACTTTGGATCACAAGCTAAAGCCATGACAATCATCGCACGTTGTTTCATTCCGCCACTAAATTCAAAGGGATAATGGTCAACTCGGTCAGGATCCATACCCACTAGTCTGAAGAGGTCTTTGGTTTTTTCATGAGCAGCCTCTTTTCCGAGTTCTGGATCATGCTTCAGCATAGCTTCGGTTACTTGGTCGCTAACGCGGAGAATAGGATTGAGCGCATTCATTGCACCTTGGAAGACCATAGCGATTTGGGTCCAGCGAAAGTTCCGCATCTCCTCAGCATCTAAAGTAGCAATATCTACATCATTAAAATAGATGTGTCCACCAATGATCTCTCCTGGATCAGGTAACATGCGAAGAATGGCAAAAGCGACAGTACTTTTCCCACAGCCGGACTCGCCTACAAGCCCAACGGAATCACCTGCTTCAATTTTAAATGTGACATCTTCGACTGCTTTACAGTCTCCACGTTGCATACAATAGTATACTACAAGATTTTCTACGCGCAATGACATCGTGTTCTCACCTATAATTTCCTGAGTCGTGGATTGAGCGCTTTATCTACGGCATACCCTATAAAGATGAACCCCATAGAGAGCAGTGCAATACAAAGTCCAGGAGGCATGAAGAACCACCAAGCAGGTGGAATCTGTGTCAAGGCAGCTTGATTATAGGCAGCCTGTAACATTCGACCCCAAGATACAAGATTTTGGGGTGTCAATCCGAGAAAGCTTAGTCCAGCTTCGGAAAGTATCGCTCCAGAAACACCTGTAGCCAATTGAACGAAGACAATTGTCAACACATTCGGGAATACATGGCGAAAGACTAAGTAGACATCACCTGCACCGGCAGCTTTAGCTGCTTCTACATAGGCTTTTTCTTTTTCAACAAGTACTTGCGAACGAATTACTCGGGCAGGTCCAGGCCACGCGAATAAAGCAATTACAAAAACTGTGATTGGTAGACTTGGCCTCAGAATGGCAGATAAGATCATCATGACTGGTAATGTTGGCATGATGATAAAGAAATCCGTTACTCGCATTGCAGCCTCATCGACAGAGCCTCCAAAGTATCCAGCTGCGAGACCAAGGATTAGCCCAACTGCTACGCCAATAAATGTAGCGACAATGCCTATAAAGAGTGAAACTTGGGCCCCCCAGAATAGTTGTGCCATGACATCCTGCCCTCGATCAGTTGTGCCTAATGGCCCCCAAAAATCGCTATAACCCCAGAGCTGTATATCATCAGACCATAGATTCACTGTCCCAACCTGGTCTTTATTGACTTCACTCTGCTGGAATTCCATAAAAACACGAATGGTAATTTCCTGATTTGGTTGTAATGCCCTAGTCATTACTTGACTAGTGAGAATGTTTGTAAATGTCTGCCAGTTTCGAGGATAGGCTGGTTGAAGCCGAAAGGTGTATTGGCCCGGCGTAATGATAGGATCATCAAGGTTTTCATTTCTAATTTGATAATAAATCAATACTGCATTATCTGTCAGATTCCCAGATATTTCGGCTTTGGATGTAAAATAAAGATAGGCCAATGCCGGAGGTATATGTTCCCAAGAAAAAGTAATGTCAGCATATATGCGTTGTCCGTTATATGTTTCATTATTTGAAGCATCTGTAAGCTGCAGAACTAATGATCGATTTGTACCTGATATGCTGCCAGTAAAATCGGTAGTATCGTAATACCAAGAAGCTTGCGGAGATGAGGCATTCACTGTCCAAGATGTATCAAAATCGAAGAATGGATCGGGAACAAAGTTTTGGCCAGGAGGATAATCGACCCGGTTTCCTAAATCACCTGGAGAGGTCCATGACATCCACTGGGGAGCAGCATAGTCTGGCCCCACCCGAACTAACACTCCTGGATATAATGGAAATAAGGTGGGGGCAAGTAAAGCCATGAAAAAAAACAAGATTACAACAAGAAGCCCAAAAAGACCTTGTTTCACTTCCCGATACCGCTTCCAAACACCTTGTGCACGTTCAAGCATTGAAAGCCGATGTTTGAGTTGTGTTCCACTCATACAGTGATCACCTAAAGGGATATCTTTTGCTTATGCTTTTTTCAGTATAGACAGTCCGAACCTGTTTAAAAGTTATATTAAGTTGACGGTAAGTGCACCAAATATATAGCTCCCATAACGACGAATGGAAAACACTATCAGCCCAGGCTACTGAAACTTAATCCAATTGAAATATTTTATATGAACACCATATTTTCAAAAATTACGAGATATTCTCCGGTTTAAGAAGAAACAGGGTCCATACGTGGTTGGAGAAGATATCTTTCGGTCAACCAGAGATATAGTAGGCTAATCAATGAAAAAGCAATAAGAATGAGACCAATCCAAATAACCACAATTCCACCGAAGCTTATGAAAGACAATAGTATTCCGGCAATAATTATGATAATGCCAATTACAATAAACCATTTCAATGTCGGTTTTGTTTCCATCAGTGAACGAAAACTCAATTGTTCAGGCATTATCTTTTTGCCCCACATTTTTTCTTATTGAATGTTCTAATCTATAGAACAGCGTAGCTATAATACCTCTTCAGTTAATTTTATTAGTATTAGCATTTCAGGTCTTTCTCAATCAGAAGTGAAGTGAGAATTATGGGACTACGTAGCTATCTAATCAAGCGTATCATTATTGCCATAGTCCTTTTTATTGCGGTCATCATATTCAACTTCTTTCTTTTCCGATTGCCTGTTTTTATCTTCGGAATTGATCCCGCATACCTCTATATTACTCCGGGTATGGACCCAAGAGCCATTGAAGGGATTCGTCGATTATACCAACTTCCGCCAGCTAATGCGACTTGGTATGATTGGTTTCTCCATTTCGTGTCATATATGCGAAATATGTTTACTCTTCAGTTTGGTATTAGTTTCAGCTCCGGAAGACCTGTTGCCGCTGACATAATGGAACGCCTTCCTAACACACTACTTCTAATGGGTACTTCCACACTCTTTGCTGTAATACTAGGTGTAGTAATAGGGATTATTGCAGCAAGTCGGCATGGTGGAGCTTTAGACACAGGACTAATTACATTTAGTTTGACCATGTATAGCCTACCCGTATTTTGGTTAGGCATGTCTTTTCTACTAGCCTTCTCTGTTCTTCCACAAATTTATCTTGGATTCCCCTTATTCCCACTTGGACATACAACAAGTCCCCCTGGCTCAATTCCCAATGACCCGATATCCTATTCTCTTGACGTGGCGTGGCATCTAGTACTACCTGCATTGACCTTGACATTAGCATTTTTTGGAGGATACATGCTGCTTATGCGCAATACATTAGTTGACGTATTGACAGAAGACTATATTCTAACAGCTCGTGCAAAAGGTCTAGAAGAACGCACCGTTCTATACAAGCACGGAGTACGTAACGCGTTTCTACCCCTAATCTCTCTAATCGCGATTAACTTCGCATTTATCATAAGTGGAGCAATTCTCACTGAAACCGTGTTCATATGGCTGGGGATGGGCCGTCTACTATATGCGTCATTAACCGCAAATGATTGGCCAGTGGCACAAGGCATATTCTTCATGATAGCAGCTACAGTCATTATCGCTAATATCATCGCTGATATCCTTTACGGGGTTCTTGATCCACGAATAAAATATGGATGATCTAGCGTCAATAATTAATTGAGGACAAACAATGTCGTATTTAAAAAGACGCATTGTTTTTACCGGATATGCGATAGTCGGAGCTGTAGTTATAACTACTTCAATTCTTCACGCTTCCTATACAAACATCATCCCAGGTTTAAATCAACTTGCATTTATTTTACTCTTCATTCCATCGCTCTTCCTTGGAATTATATGCATTGAATTCAAGGACACAATGATTGCTATGCTAGCTACAATTATTATTTCCGTTTTTCTTATAGCTCTCGCACGATCAGCTCCAGTGTTTTTTGGGATTATTACTGAAACCGCCCCATTTTTCATAATCTCTCAATTTGCATTAACCCTTCCCCTATTCTTCCCTCTTGTGCTCATCTTTACCTTAGGCACTGTGGCAGGCTTACTCTTCAATGAATTTATAATAGAGCCACGAACTGAGGATTTGATATAACAAAGATGAAGAATTCCATGAAATACATGAATGTGATAAAGCAATGTCGAAAAAGCGCGAAGTAAAAGTTGTTTACCGTCGGTGGACCTTAATAATTCCAGTTCTCTTATTGATACTTGGAAGCATCCTGATGTTTGTTTTCTGGTCGATTAACACAATAATTTCACTCTTTGGAGGTATGTTAATCCTAATCGGACTACTTTCGTTTGGTCTTCTATTGGTCATGGTTATATCCCTTGAACTCAGCACGCGCAGCCTGCAACATAAAAGACCAATACCTCCGCCTCTAAGTGAGGACTTTAAAAAAGCAGAACGCGAAAAGGATGCTCACAAGCAAAAAGAATAATTCAACTTGACACCCTGCAATAATGGCGTATCAGAGCGTCTCTTGCCATTAGAAAAAAGGAAATTCATGGTGTACTCGCCTATACCATAGCGTATATATATCTCTTAATAGGATGAAAACTGACCTTTAGCGGCAGTGCTAAATCTGCATGGCCGCAAGGGCAATTAACGGAAGGAATGAATTCCGAATTGACAAATTTTAAAAAAATCTCTTTAGTGACTGCTATTGCACTAGTGGGCCTCTTCCTATCTCTTGCGTACCTTACTCCACAGAGTGCCTCTGTTAGCGCTTCGTGGACATATCCAAGTGGATACGATCCTCACGGTGGTTACGTTGATCGAATTACCTTCGTCGTGTATCCATCTGAGGATATAGCTCAAGCACTGCTTGCTCTTCAGGCTGGTACTGTTTATTCATACGATGAACGGATCCCGCACCAATCAGTGGAGGAGCTTGAGGCGAACCCAGCAATCGAAGTTACCTCCATTGAAGGAGCTATCTATCGACAATTTACTTTGCAATGCCAACGATTCCCCACCAATATCACCGGGTATCGGTATGCATTGAACCAAGCACTCGACAAAGCAGCAGTAGTTGCCAACGCCCGTGGTGGATATGCTACTCCCATGGACAGCGCTATTCCGCTACCCTATGAATATTGGGAATATGAATCCCAAATGGCATCACACTTCTACACAGAAGACATTGCTGCAGCTAATGCCACATTGGATGCGGCACAGATCATCGACACTTCTGACTCACCTCACCCTGGTTATCGGTACTACGACGCTGATGACAGCGGAACCTGGACTGCAGGCGATAAACGTGGTGATGTGTGGGCTCCGGATGGGCTTAAAATTGAATTATGGGCGTCAACAGGCTATGACCCCGCTATCCAAGCTGTTACCGTCATGGTTGATAGCATGGCGAAATGCGGTCTCCTTGGAGAAGTCGTAGAAGTTGACTTTAACGCCTTAATTGCTGGTCTTATCACTGGTGAATTTAGTCTTGGCTGTTTCAGCTGGAACATCAATCCACCGGGTGAGCCGTTCCTACTCTACGACTTCTTCCACACCCAAGGCAGCTCCAACGGTCTCTTCTACCGATTCAACAACACGGAATACGACTACAACGCAACTCATTTCGTTGAAGCTCCGACTCGATTAGAGGCAAGAAACTGGGCATGGAATTGTACTGCGATTCTCATAAAAGAGATGCCAATGATTGTCTGTTATAACGACGAATACACCCATGCTTACCGAACTGACATCTGGGAAGGCTATGTGCCCCAAGTCGCCATTAACCGTATGGGTGGAAACCCATATACCTACATTCAAATGCGCCTGAAAGAGGATGCTGGTGGTCCCTTCGGTTGTATCCCAACGGATTACGTCACTGTACTCTCTGAGGGTATGGACTACACCAACTACATCCAAAGCGATTCGGGTTACACATTAACCGTCCTCGGACTCATCTACGAAACCCTTTGGAATGTTGATCCTCTCGATCCAGACCAAGGTATAGGACCTGGACTCGCATATAATTGGACCATTGAAGACACAGTCGCGTCAGGCGATATTGAAGATGGAAAGAAATTCACCTTCTATCTGTATGACAATGTTACCTGGCACGATGGACAACCCTTCACCTCAGAAGATGTTCAATACAGCTTCATGAATATCCATCCATGGTCTCCCCCACGATCTGTCAACCTGCTAGAGATTTACCGAGTTGATACACCAAACGATACAACTGTTGAAGTATATTCAAACAGTAGTGGCTACGTAGAATTTACCCGAGCAACAAGCTTGCCAATTCTTCCCAAACACATCTGGCAACCATACGAATCTGGCAACTTCACCTGGAGCCCTGAAACTCCGACCGAAATGTCGGGAACAGGTCCCTACAAGTGGGTGACTCGGGTTACCGGACAATACATTATCTTAGAACGCAATGAGGACTGGCACTTCGGTATTGAACACCCAGATCGACCTCCGTGTCCACCTCCATTCAATCCTCTGATTTATGTAGGCATTGCTGTTGTGGTGATAGTCATTATCATCATCGCTGGTGTCTACTTCTTCAGAATTCGAAAGTAGTCTAGATCAAAGTAGGGCTTCGGCCCTACAACCCTCTTTTTTTGGGTGAAAATATTGAACAGTGAATTTGATAAAAGGCGATTTGGAACCATTGCGGCACAAGTAGTGATTGCCGCAGTTTACGGCGGTATTTTAGCGTATATTTTACTAACAACAACTGATCTCACATATATTTCACTGGGAACCGCCTATCCTTTTCCACTTAATATTTACATGGTCTTAATCTACGCAGGAATTGGGCTTGGCATCGTCTTCATCCTCAACCTTTTTTTTCGGTTCTCCAATCTCCGTCCAGATCGACTATTCGTTTCGGTTCTTCTTTCCCCACTACTTTTTCTAGCAACTTTACTTGTGGGCCATATTATCCTTCTGTTCTTTCTTCAGGGAGTCGAGAATCTTTTTCTCTATACAATTGTCGCTTTCGCTTCGATATACTTCTCTATGTTTGCCATCCTCTTTATCATACTTGATATGCTTCCTACCTGGGGAAAACAAGTGATGGTTATTTGGTATGGAGGAAGTATCGGTGCTTTTCTTGGCGTGGCGATTCCCACACTGCCACTCTTTGTTTTATTCATCGCTTTAGCTGCTCTTGATATCTTCACCGCCCAGGCTGTTCAACCTGATTGGCATAAGCGTGTTGACGGCATGGATTTCTTAGGTACGATGCTTGGTGGCACTTTTATGGGCGTTGGCGATATTGTCTCCTATTCTGCCATCGTGGCTCATACCCTTGTCTACTTTGGAATCTGGTTTGCCCTCGCCTCCGCTTTAATGCTCCTTCTTGGAGTTGCCGTGTTGGTTGCCGTATTTCAACGACGAATTGATAAACCAATACCCGGACTGATTGTTGTTATATTCGGAGTCCTTCCATGGATTCCAGCAATAATACTCGAAATTTTAACTAGCATTTGATCGATATACCCAATAATGGGTGTAATCAACGTACCCAAACCTCCACTTATGCCAAGAGCCAATGATGGTACACGCAGAGTTATGGTAAAGACTTGCAACTTCAGACTGTTTTAGCACAAATTAATCAAGGATCATACCGATTCTTGATGTTGTTAAGACGAAGGAATCTTTGCTGGAAAGTGAAAGGCTAGGTAGTCGACCAATGTTTCAAGGCTTCAGCTAATTCTGGGTGTGATGCCGCGAATTCTTCAAGAGAAAACCCAGCTATGGTCGCATCCACCGCTTGCCGCATTGCAGTTGCACCCACCCGAGTTCCCTTAGGGTGCCCATGAATTCCGCCACCCGCCTGGATAACCAAGTCTGTTCCAAAAATGTCAATGAGACTGGGGACATGCCTTGGGTGCAACCCCCCAGATGCCACGGGTAAAGTGGGTTTCAAATCTGCAAGCGGTTCTTTGCATTTACGAATGTTGGTTTCAACTTCTTCTCGGTCTTCAGACATTTTCCCGACGGCTGTGCCAACATGTAATTGGTCTATTCCAAGCAACCGTGAAGCTGTGGCAATGACTGGCATGGCAATCCCATGTTCGTGAAGTTTGGTGAAAGCTGCATGCATAGCTCGATGTCCATGTAGAATCAGCTTGAACCCCTGATTTCGTAGAGTGGATACGGCCGAGTAACCACAGGTGAGGATATCAATCATTGCTACTCGTCCACCATGATCTTCGATAAATTGAGCGCGCCGGAGCATTTCTTGAGTCTCGGCGGTGACATTGATTAAGTAAACTTTCTCTTCTCCCGTTTCTTCTTCAGCGCGATCGCGTTGATCCAATGTGGCGATGACGCGATCTTCAAAAGGATTAAACGCTTGGCTCGAAAGATTTTCATCATCTTTCACCACGTCACAACCTCCTGCCCAAGCTTCATAAGCAACAGCCGCATGATCTTTAGTACGGAGCCCAAGTTTAGGTTTCACAATGGTTCCAACCAGAGGACGTTCTGGCACTTTGATGGTGGCTCGGATTCCGGGAATGCCAAACGCAGGTCCAGGGAAACTTTTCACTAGCTTTTTGGGAAATTCAATATCGAGTAATCGAAGGTATTTGAGATCACCCAATCCAAACACATTCCCCGCCACAGAACTCATGATGTTTGGCAAGTTTCCGGGTTCAAAGAGCTCAATAGGATAAGCGATACGAGCAACATTTCCGACTAATTCGAAGACAGTTGCAGCAAGCTTTTTCATATAAGGTTTCTCGGTCGTTAATTCAGTCCACGTCCCAATCGAACTTTCCGCTGCGACACCACCTGCCGCCCACTCTATGCTTCGTTTTGGATTCCTTGTTTCAATCCGAAAAGTACAGATGGTATCTGTGGGAGCTGGTTTGTATTTGGGATTGTAAAAGTCCTGATATTTCATTAAGTGCCACCTAGGAGAACTGAGTATGATATCGATGAATTACTAGAAGTTGACCTAAAATTATTCGCTTTAATAGGTTTTGAGGTTACACAAGGCTGGAAAAAGCCGCGATTAATGCGGCAGCAACTCCAATAATCAGCATACAAGATCGGCTTCTCTCTCGTTTTCTTCCCTTTTATCTTTCCGTTGCAACACACAGCGTTTTTATCAAGGCACTGTTTCAACTGAGTCAGAAGTGGTATTATGACAATCTATACCGGTGAAGTGAAAGTCAAAACCAACGGTGAACCCGACATCATCGATGTCACAGAGCAGGTCACCTTGCATCTTAAAAAAAGCAGTATCCAATCGGGACTTGTGACGGTCTTCTGTACCGGGTCCACTGCGGCAGTAACAACCATTGAATACGAGCCCGGACTGCTCAAAGACCTTCCCGTAGCAATGGAGCGCTTTGCCCCGCGTGATGCCCTGTATGAACACCAGCTCCGTTGGCAGGATGGAAATGGTCACAGCCACGTCAGGGCCGCCATAATTGGTCCCAGTATTACAATCCCAATAATCGAAGGAAAAATGCCATTAGGGACCTGGCAACAAATCGTTCTACTCGAATTAGATGTCAAACCTCGAACCCGTCAACTTGTAATACAAGTCATTGGGGACCAGTAGAGAAGTACTACCTCTGACCCTTTCCAAGATAGATACCATGCGGATCAAGTCCACGAAGTTGTTTTAATTCATATTCAGTTGGTTCAGCCGTTGTAGGGACCGATTTCGGAACAATTAGATCGAACATCACATTTTTCTTCACCCAGTCAACGGTTATGTCCGGATGAACCGATTTTAGCCGAATCCGCTTGGTTTGGGGATCAAAATCCATCTGACACTTATCTGTGACAACAAGTGCGGGTCCTCCTCCAATTAATCCCATTTTCTCACGGCTTCCAGGGCCGGAAAGGTGACCAGGGCTAGTCAGGTAATCAAGTTTCTTAACGAATTTTCGGGAATCGTGTGTAAACATAAGGATTATTCGACCAGCTGAACTGGCAATATCATTACCTCCGCCACTTCCTGGTAGTCGGACTTTAGGTGCATCAAAGTCACCAATATAGGATGTGTTGATGTTTCCGTATTCATCGATCTGAGCAGCACCCAAGAAGCCAACATCGACCCGGCCGCGCATCATCAAGAACCCCAGGGTTTCAATAAGTCCAATTGATGCTGCAGCCCGGTAACCTAAACGGGAATCTGCAACGGAAAGAGCCAAGTCTTTGTTTTGAGTGTCAACATTTCCTCCTTCATAGATGATGATTGCATTCGGAGCGTGGGTCACTTTCGCAAGCATGGCACCAAGTACGGGTAGCCCTGTTCCTGCAAAGACGCGTTCACCATCTTGTACTGCATGAGCTCCACAAACAGCCATCATTTCCGTTGATGTATAATCAGCCACATTCATCACTTCCTCCTAGTATCCATATCGTGGATCTGCGCGCAACTCCTTCAATCGCTTCTCGCCAATCTTCTTTAGGAGTCCATCATGACTCCTTACGCCAAGAATCCAATCCTCCAAATACTCCTCCCAGCCCTCTTCGGTCTTACATTGCTGGACATAATACTGCAAGTGGGGAAGGTCATAGTCGTACATACCGAATACTTGCATCGGCCAGCTTCCGAAAGGAAGTTCAACAACATAATCAACGTAGAGACTGGGAATCATCGTCTTATCCGGGTTCTGACGAATTTCCTCATTGGTAATAATTTTCTCAACGAACACAATTGACTTCTTTGCGCAACGAGTAATCTCGTTATCTTCCCCTTTGATACCAAAGATTTGCACATTGCCAGCCTGATCCGCTTTCTGAGCACAAATAACGCCAAAGTCGGCCTGAATTGAGGGAAGCAGAGCGACTGGCGTTCCAGTGAATGGACACTCCATCATCTTAGCCTTGTTTTTCCGCAGCTTCGTCTTTTCCATCATATCAGAACCAATCATATGCCGAATGGGCATAAATGGTACATTCAAAGCCCCACCCAAAAACCGGAGTGCCATAGCTAGATTCGAATAGTCTTCGAATTTCACTTTCCCTTCTTTCGACCGGCGACGAAGATTAGGAGCCAGCCCCAAGGCCTCTATGGCAAAGAATGCTACCTCAAATTCCAAACACACCTCAGCCCCGACCAAGATTTCTAGTTGGGTTAGAATTCATCTAGCGCCCAAAATCCAGATCGTGTTCGGAGCCACACGTATATATACGTAAATGGCGCTTTTTTTGGCGGATGAGTTCCATGGCGAAGGCTTCGGGTGGTCGTTGGTAGCCAAATCCGCCCCAAGCAATGTGTGCACCATCTTGGACTTTTTTAGTAACTTCTTCAAGAGTGATTCTTTTGTCTTCGATTGCTGCTTCTGTCAATGGTGTTCACCAGTAATTAGTTTCATACTCAAAGATTACTAGATGTGATAAAAGGCTTACCGCCGTTTGGGCAAATGAGATGGAACCGACTTAAAATGTCATAGGAAATAAAGCTGAACCATACCAGTAAGAGATGATTACCCAGCGGAGTTAACATTTTGGAGCAAAACGAAAAGCCCCCAGGTCCGTTGATGCCACGAGACACCAAGCCCCCACCACCACGATCTGGACGAGTGGAACGGCATCTCAAAGCACTCCGAAGTCAAATCACAGGTAAGGGTCGGCAAGCTGCACTAACCTTGGGTAAATTAGATGATGCACGAGCTGTTGAACCGCTCATAAAGGCATTACAGGATTCTTATCCAAAGTCCCGTAATCGAATCATTCTAGCACTCCAAATGCTTGGAAAATACAAAGATACGCTAACTCATTCTTAAGAAGAAGTTGTATCCAAAGAAGCAGATTTGGCACTTACCATTCCATGTTTACATTAGCTAGACTATTTGGGCTTTGAGCACATCTTTAGCTGTAAACACTTCAAGTACATTAGTGCGCCCAGGTACTAAGGCAGAGGCACGAACTACAACCACTCTTTCTTCGGGTTTGATAATACCATCATTGTGAAGTTTCTTGAAAGCTAGTTGGAGAAGTTCGTCCATGTTGTTGCAATGCTTTATCAGCAGACTTTCTGTGCCCCAGAGTAATTTCATCTGCCGTTGCACTCGGATATGCGGCGTACTGGCAATAATCCGAACGAAAGGTCGATATTTTGAAACCATGCGAGCCGAATAGCCAGCCATGGTAAAAACGAGCACGGTTTGGACATCGAGATTCTTTGCCATGGTGACGACCGATCGACCAAGTTCTTCGGCAATAAGATGTTGACCTGAATCGTAGTAGGTTAGATTGCGTTGGGGGAATGAAGGTATCACTTGTCGCCCAATCGTTTCCATGACTTGAACTGCAGCAACCGGATGCCGCCCAACGGCTGTCTCCGCTGAAAGCATCACTGCATCAGAACCATCGAGTATGGCATTTGCTACATCGCTAGTTTCAGCCCGAGTAGGACGAGAGTTTCGGACCATGGATTCAAGCATCTGCGTTGCTACTATGACTGGTTTGCCAACCTGGTTGCATTTGTGAACAATTTCTTTTTGGAGGAGGGGTACTTGCTCAGGGGGGATCTCGACACCAAGATCACCTCGCGCGACCATGATGCCATAACTCGCATCTAAGATATCATCGAAATTTTTGATAGCAAAGATATGCTCGATTTTTGAGATGATGGGAATATCTGTACCTTCGTTGCGCAAAAAACTTTGAACTTTTTCAATTTCACTCCGTCGTTTCACTGCAGAAATCGCCACAAATTCGGGACCGAGTTCAATGATAAACTTGAGATGTTCAATATCTTGGGGTGTGGGAACAGTCATTCCTAAATCAACACCGGGGACATTCACACCCTTATTTGTGCTAATTTCTCCACCAGTTACCACAGAACAGTGGATTTCCGATCCTTGAATCTTATCGACCCGAAGTTCAACTATCCCATCATTAACAAATATGCTTTGGCGAGCTTTGATTAATTTGGGGAGTGTCTTTAATGAGACACTAATCCGGGTAGCATCTCCTTCGATATCGTCCGTAGTTAGAGTAATGTGGTCTCCTTCATTTAATTCAAAAGCGGATTTAACGACACCAATTCGCACCCGAGGTCCTTCAAGATCCATGAGAATAGGATGATTGGGAAGGTGTTGACGAATCCGATTAAAGCGGATTCGATGTTCTTCCAACGTCCCATGTGAGAGGTTGAGTCTTAACACATCCATACCAGCTTTTGCCATTGCCAATAACTTCTCTTTGTTTTGACATGCCGGACCGATTGTGCAGACGATTTTTGAACGTGTGGGAATCTTTCGTTGTGTCACCTTTCCACCACACCTCTGGGTATAGAAAAAACCATTTCAGCGAGCCTAATTAGTGTTACTACCCGACCTGTTGTCAACGATATTGGATTAGAAATAAACCCTAGAATCATCGTGACTTTTATAACGCGGATAACCACACAGAGACAGCTGAGCCACTATGTACGTGACTGTTCGGTACTTGAGTGTTATTCGAGAGATCACCGGCACCCGAGAAGAGGTGATAGAGGTTGATAATGGTTCGACAGTTGAAGACCTTTTGAGAATCCTTTCGAAGAAATATGGGAAAGCGTTTGATCGGATGATTCGTTCTGGGCGGGATATTCGAGGATTACAAATCATCTATTTTATTAACGGAAAAAATATCGCGAACCTCAAAGGATTCAAAACTGCAGTTCAACACCAAAGTGAACTTGTAATTATTCCACCTGTCGCTGGTGGATGATGCCCATTATACTAGATACCCAGGATCATTGTAATGATGTGGATCAGGATGCACCTTTTCAATGATGCTGGGTTCAAACACATCAGCAGCAGTGAGCCTTTGCTGAATATAGCCCATTTCTTGCAATACTGGGATGAAAGCCAAAGTGGATTCAATGTATTCGGGTGGAAGGCTTGCACAATATTTGGGTGAGACCCGAAACACTTGCTTGAGAAATGCCTCATCAACAATTCCGATTTCTTTTACTGCTAGAGAAGCCGCTTTGTCTGGGTTTTCTCGCATGAGGTTACAGGCGGCTTCATGAATTTCCAAGAACCCTTGGATGTCATTAGGTTGTTCGAATATCATAGAGGAGGTAGCTACAATTCCATAACTAGGATTGTAAGGCCAAATAGCACTTGGAGGAAGCACTAAAGGGGCATCCAAATATCTTGTTGCTAAAACAGCTAACGGAGGGGTTCCACAGCCACCAGCAACTTTCTTATCTTCCATCGCCTCCAATATGAAATCGGCCCAGGCAAAATTCTCAATCATAATGGTCTCAGCTAGCCCAGCATCAGCAACAAGTTTGCGAATAATGACGTCATGAATTGAGCCTTTTGAAGGAGTACCTAGTTTCTTACCTTTGAATTGCTGTAAAACGGCTTCAACAGAACCAGTTTCTTGGAATGTTTTGTATCCTGTAAGGCCAGTAACCACGGTTCCCTCAACATGTCCACCGCCCACACAGTGGATATCCAATCCTTGTTCCATGCCAATCATTGCAGGGGGAAGCCCGATATAGCCAAGATCTAAGTCTCCTTTCTTGAAAGCTTGGACCATAGCAGGTCCAGTGGGAAATAGCGTCCATTCAGCTTTCTTTTTCATTTTCTCTTCAACCCACCCAGCTCCCATCAGAATGAAAGCGGTATGGTAGGCTGTTGAGAGATGACCAATCCGCAGTCGTGTCATAGCAGTGAGTCCTCTTATGCTTGCACCACTTAATTATTATCCACGAATGATTATCCCTGATGGTATCGGTTTTAAAATGCCCAGAAGCCATTAAGTGCCAGAATCCAGCGCATACCTAATGCAATCATAAGGATGAGATAGGTGGCAGCGATATCCCAATAGACGGATCGCTTCGAGCGGAATGGTAGCCAGAAATTGGCGGAGGGTAGCGAGAGTCCGAAGTAGCTTACGGTAATCAAAATCCAGCCTAGCACTCCAATGGTTCTATAGAACCCAAGAATCACTCCAAAGAGGATGATACCATAAAGGTGGTGGGTAATATAGGATATTAAAGCTACCCGACCATTCATTTCAAAAAACAGACTAACAGGGTTCCACCATTTCCAAACATCCACTGTCAATAAGACACTCGCAACAGCCAGAAGTGCCATGCCAGATGAGAGCAGAAAGAAGCCATTCGTAAGGGGATATTGGGTCAGAGGATCACCAAGAAGAAAGAAAGGCACAACCATAAGGCAGAAGAGGCCACCAATGACAAGGATATCGTGTACAATTCGTCTGGGATTTGAGGGAGTTTCGAGAATTGCTTCCCCGATGAATGTGCCGATGATTGGACACGCCAGCCAAGGAAAGAGAGGAGCTTTTCCAGTTGCAATGATTGCAGAGAGATGGTCGAACCAAGTTTGGGGAGGCACATATTGAATATTGCCAACTGTTCCAACGATTGCATCATAGTTCAGCCATACCCGAAAGATGGGGGCAAGGACGATTATCAGGACTGGGAGAAATATTCGATAACGCTTGGGAAGATAGAGGGTAAGTTGAGCGATAATAAGAGAGAACCCGATGAGTTGGAGAATACTCCAATCCAGAATCCATACAGTGCCAAACATCACAACGGAAAACAAATACCCTAATCCCACAATGAGAAGCCCTCGAGATAGCACCCATTTCAATATGGTTTTTCCTGAGTCTCCTCTTTGTTGGAAGCGTGAGTTGGCTAGGACAACGCCTATCCCTGCAACGACGTAAAAAAGGGGTGCGGGGATTATTCCAAAGAAGAGAATCGACATCGCAATAGGCGAATGGTATCCACCACCAACGAAGGTTTGTCCAAAATGGTTGATAATCATAAAAACCAATGCAACGCCACGGAGCACATCAACAGAGGCAATCCGACCATTATGCTCTACAAGGGCCTGGGATTCTACCATGATTACCGAACCACATCTACAGTTCATCTAATGATAGAAAGGTAGCGTCGGTTAACTCCTATAAGAGATAGTCGGTGAAACTCAAGAATTCCGATTTAACATCAATGTCCCTGACAATCGCCCAAAGCCATATAACTGGACAACTTAAGAGTGATTTACCAGTGTGGAAGACACCCGATTCCGAACGACACCCTAGCTCTCCCTGAGGGGATCCATTCTTGTCCGTACCACCCGCTATATGTACTTACGTATATCGTCTTGAAAGCCCCTGCCATAAACGGGTGAACGCTGTACCCACCCAGTTGTACCAGGCAGCCCATACTGTCGATGGCACCAAGTTCTCCCAGACAAGGATTTACGTGGTGTTGATTTCAGCAACGTAGAAGAAGAGCCCAAACACCTCTGTGAAGCACATCTGGTCGATGCACGCGTAGATGAGGCAATCCTGCTTGATGTACTCTTACTCGATGCCAATCTTCATGGCGCTTCGTTAACAAAAGCAAACTTACAAGGAGCGAATCTATCCCAAGCAAACTTATTTGAGGTAGATCTTTGGGGAGCCAACCTTCAGGGAGCTCAACTAATTCTCACCCAATTAAAATTCTCAGATTTTGTCCGAGCTAACCTGGAAAACGCCATGTTTGATGGTGCCACACTGGAATTCACTGATCTTCGTGGTGCGGATTTACAACTCGCTCATTTCGAAGGAGCCCATATTAAGAGCTGTTATTTTGCCAGTGAATTCGGTTCAGCACGGTTAATGTTATGTACCTTGAAAAACGCATCATCGATTGATGATCTTGTAGCTAAAAAGGCTCGAATCAGCCTAAACTCTGAGCTGAGTGCAGGAGATAAACTCCGAGTGTATACCATCGAGGATTATAGCGTCCAACCTAGGGATCATCGAGATATTGTGCGAGACCACCGGGTCCTAAAAATCTATTGCAAACAAGAAGGGCGATTAGACCGGAGTAGCAAACACTACTTGAGTGAAATGCGGTCGATGCGGAAAAATTACTGGAAGCAGGCGTCTGTCGAAAACAATGAGAAACCGGACGAAGAAAAACCATCGACTTCGAAACGGTTTCAGTTTGCTATTCGAGGTTTTAATAATAAATTGCTGGATACCCTTTTTGGTTATGGCAAGGAATCCGGAAAACTTATCGCGTGGACTTTTTTCACTGTTTTTCTGACTGCAATTGCTCTGTTCCTAATGAGTCTTCCAGCTCTTCCCCTTGAAAGTCTATTTACTGCGTTTATTACGAGCCTAGCAACAGCACTTGTTTCCTTTGCTGTTGCCCCACCCATCCCGGTTGGACAAATTCCTCAATTCTGGTTGGCGAATGTAACTGCATTTGTAGGCAAATTCTTCCTTGTGCTGTTTGTGTTTATTTTTGGTCGAAAGGTCGAACGCTAAGGATTCAGTTCAGGATAGATTTCCTCTGCTAGAATTCGGGAAACATCAAAATACGTGTAAGGAGCGTTCCGCTTGCTTACACCATTAATGATTTCGAAACAGAATTTCCTCGCACCAACATCTACAAAAGCCTGAATTTTCTTTCGAACTTCTTCTGGTGACCCTGCTAGGGTTATTGATTTGATTGCTTCCTCAGGAATATCAGTGACAATTGGGAGCATTTTACTCATATCCAGTTTGGCAACATCGTCGGCGTCATATGTTAGCAAGCTGATATTGCTCGGACGAAGACCCTGCTCCTGATAAATTGCCGAATAGTCTTCATTCCAAAATCCCAAAGCATCTAATACATGGGGTTGTAACACAAGCTGTCCACGGAGACCACCAAGATACTGGGAAACTGCCCCAGGATCATCATGCATGAACACTCGCCCCCAAAACCCAGCTGCTAAACCGGATGGATCCCGACCTAATTTTTTCATTTGCCGATGAATATCTTTCAATCCTTCCCTATACAACGCTGGTAAAGCAGGAAAGGGAAACCAGCCATCGGCGAGTTCAGCAGTTAATTTCCGGGTCCGCGGACCATTTCCTGCAATCCAAACTGGTGGATGAGGTTGTGAAAGCGGTTTAGGCTCTAAAACAGCACGGTCCAGCTTGAAGAATCGTCCTTGATGAGTAACTGGTCCCAATTGGGTCCACAACAGCTTCATCACTTCAATGCACTCTTTCAATCGACTTACAGCATTTTTCGAGTCAAATCCGTAGACCGCTAGATTCATTTTTTCACCCGCACCTATTCCCAAAATAAAGCGCCCACCAGATTGATGATCTAGGGAAACAGCGTTTTGAGCCAAAATAGCTGGATGAAGACGAATAGCATCGGTAACAGCAACGCCCAATGACATTCTAGGTGCAAGCTCGGCAAAAGCAGCTAGCATCGTCCAAGGAGACAAAAAAGCATCAATGGCGAAAGGGGGTAATCCTCGAAGATGATCGGGGACCCAGCAGGTAGTCCAATTTTTCTGTTCAATCATTTTAGTAACTTTGGTTTTGACCAAATCCCAAGACCGAGAATAGAACAGTTGCTGTCCAAATTCAATCATTGCTATCACAGAACTCAAGAGTGTATTGGTCTATCTTTCACTCCTGGGGATTCTTATATGTACTTTCAGATTCGTCGATGTTGCGTCTAGACGTCATGATAATGATGAGTAATGAAGCAATAACAACTGCAAAGATGACCCACCACACCCAACCCATCCAAATCAGCATCCCATCAACGAGTGCCCACCCTCCGAATAGGGCCAAATATCCAGAAATTGTCAACACAATTACGGTCATGAAACCTAAACAAACAACATCAAGTTTCCCGAGTTCTGTCATAAGGTCTTTCTCCTTACTTCATCTCAGTTGTATAATTTTGGTTGTAGCCACTTCCTCGATCAGATTAGGCCAATTTGCCCAGATTATTCTTTGAATACAGTACTATAAGGTTGACGATTTCAGTGGATTGGGTAACAACACGCAAATTTAAAGTACCCCAGCTGCCAATGAAAACAAAAAATCCTATCCGCAATTCGACTCCTCCGCGTTAGGTGAAACCTATGATTAAAACGAAATTCACCGAAATGGTCGGCTGCAAACACCCCATTATCCAAGCGGCAATGGGTCCTTTCTATACAACCAAACTATGTGCAGCTGTCAGCAACGCCGGTGCCTTCGGTATTGTTTCTCACACGAATCTACGTAATATTGATCCCATCAAGGAAATGGAGAAAAACATCCTCGATGTGGTCGAAAATACTGATGGTCCTTTCGGCGTCAACATTCGAACAGCTAGACTCCAAATCGACTACCCAGAACTCATCAAACTGATTCCCCGGATTCGCAAAGAAAACAAAAAAGTCAGGGAGCAACTTCGAGTTGTCATCACCTCAGCTGGTGACCCTCGCCCAGGAGCACATCACTTCAAGGATGTAGACCCCGAGTTGAAAGTCTTTCACGTCATTCCTGCGAAATGGCTTGCGGTCAAAGCTCTGAATCCCGACTGGTTCCAAAAGAAGTTTCCAGGCACCAAAGGTGTACTCGACGGAATCGTCGCAACTGGTTACGAAGGCGGTGGGCATAACTCATATGAAAAAGTCGCCACTACAGTGCTAACCGCCGAAATGGTGGAAATGGCAGGTGACATCCCTGTAATTTCCTGTGGTGGATGGTTCGATGGTAAAGGACTTGCGGGTGCCCTCGCCATGGGCGCTTCAGGCATCCAAATGGGAACCCGATTCATCGCCACAAAGGAAAGCGAATTCCACGACGATTACAAGGCCCTTATATTACCTGCAACCGACGAAGACACTGTTGTCACCACTGGAGCCTTCGGACCCATCCGGTTACTCAAAAACGAATACTCTAAGACTCATGGTTCACCCGTTCCCGACCGTGAAGCCCGAATGGCTGAAGAATCGTCCATGACAGCCGATGACCTTCTCGACGAAATGGAACGCTACGAACTCGTCTACAAGGGTAACGTCCAGAAAGGTCCCATCCTCGTCGGTCAAACCATCGGTGGCATTGACAGCATTCCGACGGTTAAAGAAGTCGTTGACAGCATTATCAAAGAAGCTGAGATGCGTCTAAAAGCGGTATCGAAACTAGTCAGTTAGTATATCTGTGTGCACCTAGAGGAGCAAAGCAGTTGCTCCTCACATTTACTTTTTAAATTTCTAACATTCAGATCTGAATTGAGAATGGCTTCGAATGACTTAAGGCTCGAAGAGTTCAAAGGCTCGTCGTTCTTCTAATGAACTACTTGTCCACAGAATGTCGCGATCTGAGGAATATATGGCGATTGGAGAGTGAAGATTGTGCCAGAGTTGGATATTCTCGCGTTCCTGTAATAAAGAGCTGATGTATGATGTGACGTAGATTAGTTCTGTGCCAATTTTCAGGAAAAAGTTTGAAAATCCAGGAGAATGATAATATGAGGATTGCCAATAGATTTCTCTACCTGAATAAGATGAAGTATAGATGAAGGGATATTTGACTTGTCCTACATAGCTTGTTACTTGAATTCGATTAACGGTCTCAGTCCATCCAGGAATTTGATTTACAGTTAGAGGAAGGACCCATTGATTCTTCTTTCCTTTCTGAATATGCTTACGGGAGGTAATGATGAGTTTCCGAGAGAATTCTTGTATTGGTACCTTTTTTCGTTCAACAACTAGAAGCGACATGAAGATTTCAGGGCGAAGACTAAGATCCCCTTCACCAAAATAGTCTGAAGCTTTGGCTAAGATCCGCTTTTCTGTTTTGTAGTGTTTGTAGATAACGTCTTCAAGCGCAGTAAGCTCGTAGAGAGGTTGTGTTGATTTTGGATCAACATGGATGAATATCTCAGCGGCGAGTCCAGCTTCAGTTTCAAGCGATTTTCACGGGGTATTAGGATCAACGAAACCAAATGGTTTTCCTCCCTTATCTAGGACAGGACAACCAACTAGAGCTTCGAATCTCGCCATAGTAACCAATCCTTCTGAGAGATTATATGAAGAATCTGAATATATGTTTTTACAGAATGACAGGGGATATCAGAAGGATTAAGTGTCTTAGCGAATAGGAAATCAGGGGTAATTCGAATGGCGTCTGATACAATGGTCGTGACCGACGCTATTGTGGAAGAGGTACTTGGGGTTACAATTACCACCGTAGTTGACAATCAGTCTGCCCAACCCGGATTGAACCATGTCTGGGGATTATCCTTACATGTGAATATTCAGTTTCCAGGCCGGACTGAGGCACTTCTCATGGATACCAGTGGTAGTGCCCAAGTCTTTCGACATAATACACAGGCATTGAATCTGGATTTTACCAATCTTCGGGCACTAGTTATTACTCATTTTCATCATGATCATTTTGGGGCTATTCAGCCAGCTTTGGAGTTGATTCATCATACGGATCTAGTTGCCTATCTTCCTGCCAGTCATGATGCGTTGGAGCTCACGTTGAGTCAAAGTAATATTCGCTGCGTCATTGCTGAGGAAGCCTCCATTATCCGATCAGGCGTATCGACAACTGGTGCGTTGGGGCCGAAGAAGCTCAAGGAACATGGTGTGGTCATCAATGTTGAAAGGGTGGGAATTGTCTTGCTCATAGGGTGTGCGCATCCTAAGGTAGGACGGCTCCTTCAATCTGCGAAGAAGATCTTTCCAGGCCGTCCAGTTCATGCGGTCATTGGGGGATTTCATTTGAAGACTGAAGAAGAAGGAGTCAGAGTAGGGGAGTTGTTTGTGCACGAAGAAGTGAACCTTGTTTCACCTTGTCATTGCACACATAAGTCAGCAAAGGAAGCCATCCGAAGAGTTGTTGGCGATGATGTGTATCGCGAGAATGGGTCGGGAACCATCTTTTCCATAATGTAGTGACAAACCGACTTTGGCGAACTATATCAATCAACACTTTTAGTTAGAGGCGCGTCGTTGCTTTTTGGGTTTATTTAATAGGACAAAGAGAGAGATTGGTGCGAGGTTGGTGTATGAAACCAGAGCAACTGATATTCACTACGGCCGTTTTTCCTCAGAAAAGGTCGGAACTCAATACTCTACTCCTTATCGAGAGCATTCGTAAATTTGCTGGAGCCTTGGCAAAGAAGCCCGTCTGGGTTTTTACCCCTGAATCATCAAAGCCCCTCCGAGATACCACCATGAAGGGTCTACAAGCACTTGATGTCAAGTTGATTTCTTTCGCCATGGACGAATCCAAATTACCTTTCTTTTTTGCAGACATCATTCAAGCAATTGCTTTTGCTGAATCGATTGCCGAACGAGATACATCCTTACTAGCCTGGTTGGGCTCAAATACCCTTATTCTGAATGAACCTAGCGAGTTTCTTATTCCAGATTCGAAGAGTTTAGGTTACCGACCAGTCCACCACACCCTCATTGGCTCACGATTTAAAGAACCCCTTGACCCCTTTTGGTCCCACATATATGAGTCCTGTCAGGTACCCCAGGATCGAGTCTTTCCTATGGTCACCCACGTTGATGCAACCGAGATCCGTCCTTATTTTAATGCTGGATGTCTGATTACTCGTCCAACAAACCACCTCTTCCGCACTTGGCATGACACATTTTTCGAACTCTACAAGAACCGGGAATGTCAGGGAGTCTATCAGCAGGATGAACGATACAAAATCTTCGTCCACCAGGCAGCCCTATCAGGAGTGATTCTTTCAATGTTTCCCTCCGGAGAACTCCATGAGCTTCCTAGCACCTACAATTACCCTCTTCACCTCTTTAAGCAAGATGTCTCCGACAGCCGCCCTTCCACACTGGAGGATCTGGTAACGATTCGACATGAAGGATTCTATCAGGACCCAGATTGGATCACTTCATTCCCCGCTAAGAGCCCTTTGAAGAAATGGATTGGCCAGCAGTTGTCCAAATACTCAATCGAATAATCAATGAAAATTAGTGAAAAAGCACAGTATTCCAGCAATCATTTAGATTGGAGCTCTGCCAACACCCTATTCACATCATCAACGAGTTCCGGTGGCTCTTGAATCAACTGAAATGCTGTGAATAGACTCTGAAGCACTTTGACTTGGGGACCGGAGAGTCCTTGCCCCTTGAGATCGCGAGCTCGTTGAATCATGGAGTGGATAGCAGGGTATATCTGAGTTGTCAAGTAATCGGGAAATACTTCGCGCTTATTGACATCCACAAAATGGAGTTCAACTCTGTATTTGTAGCAAGCACCTAGGATACGTTCTCGGATTTCCTCTGAAGCAACACCAATGGGAATCACGACAACGGGAGTGCCTTCTGGCATAGCCACGCGATTCTGCACAGCCCGCCCCACAGCTTCGTACACATCCCCAGGGCTATGAATCCATTTTGCTTCAGCTAGAAGTGTATGGTTCTCTGAGGTTGCTAAAAGATCAACCACTCCACCGGGAATAGTGGCTTTTTGCTCGACCTGAAACCCATTGGCTTTGAGATATTGGCGATAAACGGATAGTAGGAGATACTCTGACATCGAACTCAACTCATCCAGTACCTCAATCCCTTAATAACCTATTTTTGGCTGATATCATAGAAAATGTTAAAGATCTTTTAAAATGACCTATTTGCCTTGAACTGAATTATTCGCTAATTAGGTCTTTTGGGGATCAAAGAATCAGAAGATGAACACCGAAATGTAGTCTTTACTACCAAATGGAATTTAGAATGCCTAGAATCCTTAGAAAACAATCATTACATCTACAATAAGAAAATATTCTGTAGGTAGCAGCGTTTCATTCAATAATAAATAAAATGATTAATCAAGTTAAATGATGTCTGTCATCTTTTCCCGTCGTAATTTCCACCATTTTTCTAATCGAAAGACTAAATACAGAAAACCTATTGCGAGAATCCCTATGAGTGGAGGTCCGATTGAGAACGCCAAAGCTGGAGAAAAGCCCACAGACACAAGTAATAGGTAAAAACCAAAACCGCCAAGGAGAGAAAGCACTACTGCGTAATGGATAAACGACATTATTCTTACCTTCTCGCTAATCGTTTCACCCTTTCGAGAAACACGAAATAAGACAGGAAAAATGAAGGCAGGATACGTGATTACGTAGAAACCTATAACACCAGCTAGGACTCCACTAAACCCAAATTCGTGCATGAAAAGCATTGGGAGATTTAGCCATAAGGCAATTAAAGCGACTAATATCCACACTAGCAATCCGCAAACAAGGGACTCTACCCAACTATTAGTCCTAATCCGATTCATGGGTTAACCCCATCTATATCAAGAATACTAATCTAATTTCGATTTTTTAATTTTAACAACGATTATGCATTGTAGATGTAAAGACTGTTATCCATAGAATAGTTTTCAAATAACTTTGGGGAGGGAAACTATGGAAGAGTCTGCTTTTACCTTAATTTCGTTTAGGTTGAGATTGAAATCTATTCAGGGGGTTCTTTGAAAGATAATGTGGCAAGGACCTCAAGTTTCCGATTCTGTTTCAAGAAGTTGATGATTTGATCGACTCGTGAAGGCGCGGATTTGGCTAACTTGTCGGTGGCTTCTGCATGCAATCCAAAATCATCACGCCGTCGAATTTCTGGCGACACTTTTTCCTTCGCAACAGGGGCAGCGACATCTAAATCCTGTTGGGAAATATTCCCTGATTCCAGTTTATTGGCTAGAGCGTTATATTCCTTGTTTATCTGTTGGATTAGTGAGAGTTTGATGTTAAGGTCTGTTACCATATTGTATGCACTTAGTGATATTGCACAATGTACTAAATTATCGACTACATGGTCT
>JBHLPI010000002.1:0-12957 GCA_048939595.1 Promethearchaeota archaeon
AAAGCAATCCATAAAGCAGGAGCGCATGCTCAACTCAGTTTCAGTTATACCATTAGCCCTGTGCATAATGTTGAAACTTTTGTAAATCAAGCCAAAAACCTTGAAGCCATGGGAGCCGATTCGATCTGCATAAAGGACATGGCGGGTTTATTGAACCCTTTCATCGCCCGAGAACTCGTCACCCGCCTTAAAGAGGAAATCAAGGTCCCGATTCAACTCCATTCGCATTATACATCAGGCATGGCAAGTATGAGTTACCTTGAAGCGATCAAAGCGGGGGTAGATATCGTCGATACTGCAATTTCATCTTTAGCCCAATCCACGTCTCAACCGCCGCTAGAAACAATGGTCGCGGTTTTAGAAGGAACCCCATGGGATTCAAAACTGGATCTTGAGTTGCTATCAGAAATTGCAGCGTATATCCATGATGTTCGGGAACGGTATGAAGCCTATGAATGCGGAATGGTGGGAGTCGATACGAATGTGCTCCAATTCCAAGTTCCCGGTGGCATGATGTCTAACCTTGTAAATCAGTTACGTGAACAAAATGCATTAGACCGTCTCCAAGACGTGCTTGATGAAGTACCTCGAGTTCGGAAGGAAATGGGTTATCCGCCACTAGTTACACCTTCTAGCCAAATTGTTGGAACCCAGGCGACACTGAATGTGCTATTAGGTGAACGGTACAAAACCATCCCCGAAGAAGTAAAACAATATGTTCGCGGATACTATGGTCGTCCACCCGCCCCTATTGATCCAAAAATTCAGAAACTTGTAATCGGAGATGAAGAGCCCATTACATGTCGTCCTGCAGATTTGCTTGAACCAGCCATTCCTAAAGCCCGCAAAGAGCTGAAGGGAATTACTTCCGATATAGAAGACATCATTGCCTACATCCTATTTCCCCAACCGGCACTCGAATTCTTCGAACACCGCAAAGCACAAGAAGCCTTAGGGAAGCTTACTCCAGAAATTCTCGCAGCAATCACTGCAGCACTACTAGAAAAACAACCAAATCAACCTCAAATGCCAATATTCCGTCGTCCAAATACTAATGGAACTAACCCTTGGAGTCTGGCAGGTCGAAGAGAAGCAATGGGTTATGATTGAGAATAACGATCGAGGGAACTCAGTGACACAAAAATACAAACTAACGGTCAACAACAAAACCGTTGAAGTTGAAGTTGAGGGCCCAACCAATGGAATCCTTACTGTTATTGTAGGCGAAGCATCGTTTCCTGTGCAAGTCACAGGCGGCGATTCCCAATCAGACAAATTCCTAATTACCGTAGGCAACATTCAGCACACTATTAACCTTACAGCAAATCCGAATACCTCGGATTTCACGCTCACTATTGATAAGGAAACTTATACTGCCTTTTTAACTGGGGAATCCATAACCACTCCTCGAAGCTTTCGATCTCCAGCCATTACCTCCACTCCTACAAGCCTTACACCTGCTATAGAGCCGTTAAAAGAATTGACTCAGGAAGTAACCGAACCTGGCACAGTAACCGCCCCCTTACCTGGTCGGGTGCTTGAAGTCCGGGTAAAAGAAGGCGATACTGTCAAAATGGGCGATGTCTTACTGGTGTTAGAGGCTATGAAAATGGCAAACGAAATACGCGCCTCACAAGATGGAAGAATAAGCCAAATCCATGTTGAAGCAGGAACGGCTGTAGAAAAGGGTCAGCCCATGATTAGCATCCAATGAATCGATTGCGATTAAAGCAATTCTTGCAAATGGGAATCTATTCGGTGAGAAGCCTTTAAGAACGATTTTTGGGCACATCAACCTGGGGTATCAATAGGCATGGCTTGCCCAATGTATGATGCAGAAAATAATGTTTGTCAGCAACTTCAGCGAAACTTTCCTGAAGGTGCTCGAACTCCCTGCGAGTTCGTCAATGATCCTGCTCAGTGTCCCATCTGTATGATGTCCTCATAATTTGCAGATGGGACCTATTCTCCTTCCCAACAACTCATGATACTATCTGAACCCATGGTTAACGAGTATGGGTCAGATTGTATAATGCCAAAACCATTAAAACGACAATATCCTAACTGAAACAACAAAGACCATTCCATATTTGGTCCGCTCCTTGGATGGCGACCCCTAATGGTAACAAAAGAGAAAGAAACCATTTCTCAAATGAAACAGGATTGGGAAAAGAAAACCCTCAAAAAAACTTTAGAAGCATCTCCAGAACGCCGAGAGCGGTTTATTACCACATCCAGCCGACCAATCGCCCGTTTATATACTCCAATTGATGTGGCAGACCTCGATTATGAAGAGCATCTGGGCTTCCCCGGTCAATTCCCCTATACTCGTGGAGTTTACCCGACCATGTACCGAGGTCGGTTTTGGACTATGCGAATGTTTTCTGGATTTGGTACAGCAGAGCAAACCAACCTACGATTCCGGTACTTGCTCGAACAAGGACAAACTGGGTTAAGCGTAGCCTTTCACCTGCCAACAATCCAAGGACTCGACTCTGATGACCCTATGTCAACAGGCGAAATCGGCGTTTGTGGGGTCGCTGTAGACTCGCTAGCGGACATGGAGATTCTATTTTCCCAAATTCCCCTCGATAAAGTTACTACTTCGATGACCATTAATGCCCCTGCAGCAGTCCTCCTTTGTTTATATATTGCAGCTGCAGAAAAACAGGGAGTCCCGGCTACAAAAATTGGTGGCACCATTCAAAATGACATCCTTAAGGAATATCAAGCTCAGAAAACCTGGATTTTCCCTCCTGACCCTTCCATGCGCATTATCACCAACATTCTCGAATTTTGTACCAAGAAAGTTCCTCGCTGGAACACCATCAGCATCAGTGGATATCACATCCGTGAGGCAGGAGCCACAGCCGTCCAGGAACTCGCATTTACCCTCGCGAACGGACTTGCATATGTTAAAGCAGGAGTCGAGGCAGGCTTAGACGTCGACGATTTTGCCCCGCGTCTTTCCTTCTTCTTTGACAGCCATCTGGATCTCTTCGAAGAAATCGCGAAATTCCGTGCTGCTCGACGAATCTGGGCTAGAGAGATGCAGGAACGGTTCAACGCTAAGAATACACGGTCCTATCTTCTCCGCTTCCATACCCAAACCGCGGGGGTGAGTCTAACTGCACAACAGCCTGAAAACAATATAATCCGCACGACTATTCAGGCTCTAGCCGCTGTCCTTGGTGGTACACAATCATTACATACAAATTCCATGGATGAAGCTTGGGCTCTTCCAACTGAGAAAGCTGCAACCATCGCATTACGAACCCAACAGATTCTAGCTCATGAAAGTGGCGTTGCTAACACAATCGACCCATTGGGAGGCTCCTATTTCATTGAGGCATTAACCAACGAAATGGAAGAGGAGACCTACAAATACTTCGATCGCATTGATAAACTCGGAGGTGTTGTGGAAGCCATCAAGAAAGGCTTTTTCCAACAGGAAATCTCTGATTCTGCATTTCGTTATCAGCGTGAAATCGAAGAAAAAGAACGTATCATCGTTGGAGTCAATGATTATATTACCGATGATCGACTTGAAATACCGGTCCTGAAGATTGATCCTGAAGTCGAACGAACCCAACTAGCTCGTTTGCAAAAAACGCGTAAAACACGAAATAATCAAAAAGTCGATGAACTACTCAGTAACCTCCAACGAGCAGCAGCAGGAACTGATAATCTTCTACCTCATATCCTTGCAGCGGTCCGCGAATACGCAACGGTCGGTGAGATCTGTAACGCTTTACGGGATGTGTATGGAGAATACCAGGAGCCCATCATCTTCTGATTCAGTAAGAATGTTGAGTTGAATTTTATGACCGAAACCACTAAGAAAATTCGGGTATTGATCGCCAAACCAGGTCTTGACGGACACGATCGTGGTGCAAAAGTCGTCGCAAGAGCCCTGCGAGATGCGGGGTTTGAAGTTATCTATACTGGGTTACGTCAAACCCCCGAACAAGTTGCAGAGACGGCCTTACAAGAGGATGTAGACGTTGTGGGATTGAGTATCTTATCAGGAGCCCATATGCGACTATTCCCCGAAATCATGAAGCTTCTCAAGGAAAGGAATATGAGTGAAGTTCTTGTCATTGCTGGCGGTATCATCCCCGAAGACGATATCAAACCCCTAAAGAAGCTTGGAATCAAAGCCATCTTTGGTCCCGGTACCCCTACGGGCGAAATCGTAGAGTTCATTCGAAAACACACTAAGTAACCTTCGATGTGGGAGTAATGACTCCGGATAGCACTGATTTAGTCAAACAGCTACTCAAGGGTGATCGCCGAGCAGCAGCGCGTCTCATGACACTGGCTGAATCACTTTCCCCGGAAGCTCATGGAGCAATTAAACAACTCTACGCGCACACGGGGAAGGCTCACATCATTGGAATCACAGGACCCCCGGGCTCTGGAAAAAGCACACTTGTTGATAAGCTCATTGAGCACTTTCGAGCACAAAACCTAACGGTTGGTGTCGTAGCAGTAGACCCGAGTAGCCCATTTTCTGGCGGTGCGTTATTGGGAGACCGAATCCGAATGAACCGATTTGCGGAGGACCGCGATGTCTTTATCCGAAGCATGGGTTCACGAGGCAGTCTAGGCGGATTGGCTTGGGCTACTCATGATGTGGTCCACATTCTTGACGCCTTTGGGAAGGATATCATATTAGTCGAGACAGTGGGTGCCGGGCAAGCTGAAGTGGACATTATTCGGCTTGCAGAAACCGTCGTTTTGCTAACGGTCCCAGGACTGGGAGATGACATCCAAACCATAAAAGCCGGAATCATGGAGATTGGCAGCATCTTTGCGATTAATAAGTCAGACCTTGATGGCGCTGACCGCCGGTATGCAGAACTTCAAACAGCGCTGAATCTAGACCAAGAAACCAAAGGATGGCAACCACCAATCATAAAAGTCATTGCAACAAGCGGCGAAGGTGTCGAAGAGCTCGTTAAGGCGATTCAAGACCACCATACATACCTGGTTGAAAGTGGAGAAATTACCAAGAACCGTGAACAGCGGTGTTGCGACCAATTAGAAACAATCGTAGAACAGAGTTTCATTCGCAAGTTATTCAAGGACCCGGATGAACGAACTCTATTCCTTAAGCTCGTTAAGGAGGTAAATGATCGAAAAACGGATCCGTATACAGCCGCTGAACGGCTAATACTTCATTTAATTGATTCTCCTAAAACATAGATTCTGTGCTATTTTCTTTTTGAAGTCCTTCTTGTCTCAAGAGGAGTACCCAAGCCAACGGTGGGATTTCCAGACCGTATCTGGTATGGGACTTTTAGATAAGTGGTCACTTCATCGGGTGCTGTGGTTTTCAGGATTTGAACAAATTTGGACGGCTGCTTAAGGCCCGGAACATCGCCGTAGCCCCATCTAAGAACCTGGTCGACCATGCGCTCACAGGCCGTATGGACTTCAGGAACGGTCCCCCGCCATCCCATGAAGAGGACAAGAGTGTGTCCGAATTTGCGCATCAAGTTGATAAGACGACGAAGGTAGTTGAGGGCAGGAGTAGGTCCCACACCATCAATAAAGTCATCCACATAAGCTAAGACCATGCGAACAGTGCCTTTCCCATGTAGTGAGGAGGTAATATTGCTAATCGCTGCTGGTAATCCATCTATGGATTGTATTTCATCTGGTTTGCGAGGAGAAACCAGGAGATTTGGATTGCCTCCCATTTTTTGAATTCGTTCCTGGTAAGAGGTTTTGATTAATTCTCTTTCATGGTCACCGAAGCCACGGAAAGTAAACATGTCCACCCAGTGAAAACGATTGGCTTTGCTTGTCTCTAAGAAAACATCGAAGGAATCTGGTAATTTCCGTTCACACCATAAGGCGATGGCAACGGGATCAGCGTACGTGGTAACTAAAAGGAGTGTTTCAGAGTCTCGGACACCATTGGTAAGCCATTCTATAGTTAGGTTAATTGGATCGGTGAAAGTTTGATTTTGTACATACATAATGGTCGAAGTGCCGGACATGATACCGAAGTATTGGTCGAAGCTTTTGTTTCCAGAATATAGACGCGTTCGGTCTTCAATCCCTTCAAGCAGAATACGTGAATCCGGTCCTTCACTCATCGAAAATTAACTCCCGCCTGTTTCTACGATATTTAGTAGGCGGAAAGCATTTAATGGGTTTCCCTCAGCTTTGGCGCCTTCTTTTTTTTATCGCGATTTCTGTAATCAGGGCTGAGAAGACTTTTAAGCTAAGCAGTTTCGTGTTAGCGCCAGTCATGGCAAATGCAATAGTGCGCCGTGAGGGTAGCTGACATGAAGATCATTGTTCCCATCAAACAGGTTCCTGAAATCGCGGAAGTCAAAATTGACCCCGAAACTAAAACGCTCATTCGAGCTGGGGTTCCTTCGATTCTCAATCCTTTCGATGAATTCGCTGTCGAAGAAGCCGTTCGCATTAAAGAACAATTAGGTGAAGGCGAGGTGGTCATCCTAACCATGGGCCCACCTCAAGCCGAAGAAGCGCTGAAAAAATGCCTTGCTATGGGCGGAGACCGAGCAGTACATCTCTCTGACCGTGCGTTTGCTGGAGCAGATACCTGGGCAACCGCGTTTACCATCGCTCAAGCCATCAAAGCGGAAGAACCCTATGATCTCATTATTTGTGGAAAACAGGCCATCGATGGAGATACAGCCCAAGTTGGCCCTGAAATCGCTGAGATACTTGGGATTCCCCAGGTCACCTATGTAGTAAATGTTGAGATAGCTGAAAGTAAGAAACGTATCAAAGTCAAACGGGAAACTGATGAGGGATTTGAGGTCGTCGAATGTCGACTTCCTGCCCTTCTCACGGCGACAAAGGGACTCAATGAACCTAGGTTACCTAGCTTGATGGCAATTATGAAAGCTAGTAAAAAAGAAATTAAACTGGTCACTGTGGAGGTCTTGGGTGGCGATCCAGAACAATATGGACTGCCCGGTTCACCCACCCAAGTTGTGGAAGTCTTTACCCCTGAACAGCGAACCGGCGGTATCAAAATTGATGGCACCGAAGACCCAGAGGGTGCAGCCAAACAGCTTGTTGAATGGCTGCTGAAAAAAGGAGTGATCTAGCGGAAGGTGACCTATTATGTTAAACATTGACAAAGAGAAATGTACTGGTTGCAGTCTCTGTGTGAAAGTCTGTCCTTTTGATGCCATGCATTTGGTTGACGAAAAAGCAGAAGCCGATGAAAAATGCACTCTCTGCGGCGCCTGTGTCAAAGTCTGCCCCGTCGATGCATTATCAATTGAACGCAAACGTGTGGACCCCTCAAAATTTACGGAATACAAGGGAGTCTGGATCTGGGCTGAACAAATTGGTGGTCAACTCCGGAATGTCGTTCTCGAGCTTCTAGGGAAGGGACGTGAATTAGCAGACAAACTCGGTGAACCCCTTGGTGCAGTTCTCCTCGGACATAATGTCGGAAACCTCCCCGAAGTCCTCATCCAACATGGCGCGGATATCGTGTATGTCAACGACCAGGAAATCCTAGCTCAATATACCACCGAAGCCTTTACGGATGTCTTTGCAGCATTGATTGTTACAGAAAAGCCCAATATTATCTTATATGGCGCAACAGCGTTTGGTCGAGACCTCGGACCTCGCATCGCTGCACGGCTTACCCTCGGTCTGACCGCGGATTGTACTGGGCTAGATATCGATGATAAACGTCAGCTCGTTCAAACCCGTCCCGCGTTTGGCGGTAACATCATGGCCTCCATCCTTAGCCCTTATACACGACCCCAAATGGCCACAGTCCGTCCCAACGTTTTCAAAGTTCTCGAACCGGATGCGTCAAGGAAAGGGGAAATCAAGAATGTGGATATCAAGGTAAACAAAGCTGCAGTCCGGACAAAGATTGTTGAAACCATCATTGAAATTGAAGAAGGCGCTTTGAAAGTTGATGAAGCCGAAATGGTCGTCACCTGCGGACGCGGAATCAAAGATCCCCAAAACATCAAAGTCGTCGCTGAACTCGCCAACGAGTTGAATGCCGCCTTGGGTGGTTCCCGCCCAATCGTTGACCAAGGCTGGATGAAGCACCACCAACAGGTTGGCCAATCTGGACGCACCATCGCCCCAAAACTCTACATCGCTTGTGGAATCAGCGGAGCCATCCAACACCTAGTAGGCATGCGAACAAGCGACGTCATCGTCGCCATCAACACCGACCCAGATGCCCCAATCCACACAGTATCTGATTTCTCCATTGTTGGCTCGTTGTTTGATATAGTTCCTGCTATTGTCAAGGAGCTTCGTCGTGTGAAAGCCAAAAAGTAACTATTCCTTTGGCTTAACGAAGTCCATAACGAGCCAATCTGTTACATTGCTATGTTTTCGTGCCTGGTTAGGCGGTGCCAAAACTAACCACCGAATTAGTGAGTCTATGTTGTAAGTTCGAGCACTCCATTGAACAACAATAAATTAGAAGCGAGAATTCATCACTTGTCCATCAACGAGAAATCGCCACGATGATGTGTTTAGTTGTGGCACCACATCGATTTGCAATGTGAAGAACTGGTCATTTGGAGTAATAGTTGTACGTGTGTATCCGATTACACCAATGAGCGCAAGTGGAATGCAACAGAGAGCTTACAAACCAATGGCAAATGCGCGGACCCGAAAATGCCATTTTGATTTCCACCTGTGTGATTTTATCTTGTTTACCGTTACCATCGTTTTGGGCTTTCTCCTAACTCTAGGGTGGAGTTTTCTCTATCTCTACTAGAGAAGGCCTTTGTAGCTTATGCCTCGAGAGGCTTTGTCGCGATAATTCCTCCAATGAAGACGAGAAGTCCAGGAAGCCAACTCGAGAGTATAAGGCCTAGCCAGATTGGTGGCCAAGTGGTGCCAAAGAGGGAAAATGCTAGAAAACCGGGGATAAGACCACAGAGAATCAGCGCAAGTAAGCCGGTGATGATAAGCCAGATTCTACTTCGTCCAGGGATACTCGCCATGATGAACCAAATGATCATGAAGATAAAGCCTAAGACAACTGTAAGGAACATCCAAGCCATTGTCGCCGTGGCAACGTCTAAGAGGGGATCGCCGGGCGTAAATATTGAGCCAAGGATGAGGATGACGAAAATTATGAAGCCAAAGAAGCCATTGGTGACCAGATAGATGAGTTGGAGGACCGCTCCGAGGATGATGAAGATTCTGGCGATAGTGTTTCTTTCCATCATGATTACCTCCCTGAGTCGTAATTCGTTGTTGCTATTCAGGTTGGAGAAGTATTAAAATTGCAAGGGTCAGCGCGCAGAAGTGGCTTTCAAGACATTATTTTTGGGTAAGAAGAATGAGATTTCGGCTGTTAGGACGAGAGAATTGGGTCTGTTGATAATCTGCGTAACTTTCAAGGTGTGTGAACCCAACAGCCCTGAGAATCTTGTTCAGAAGAATTTGAGTGAGTTGAAGAACAGACTGCTCGCGGGTTATAGTTTTCCAGCCAGAATCGGTTTTTACAAACGCAGTAAACACTAGGGTCGATGAAAGATCATTAGAATGTGGTTGGAAAAAGCGTGCAAAAATCACCTCGTTACCTGCAGCTGATACTCCTGATTTGAGTGGAAAGAACCGAAAATTCGTAGCCCGAATTTCCTCGAAATTGAGTGTCTGTGATATAAAGTAACCATCTTTGGATAGTAGAGATTTGACCTCCTGAAGTGTTGTTTTCAAAGCAGCGTGGGAGGGGAGAAGAGCAAGTGAGTTTCCAAGGCACATTATCAGATCGAAGGAGCCTTTTACTGTTGTTTTCACGTTCTGCATATCTGCTGTGTGAAATTGAACCTTGACATTGTTTTTCTCTGCATGGTGAGTAGCTGCGGCAATCATTGCTGGACTAATATCCAGTCCTATGACTTCATGGCCTTCCTTTGCTAAAGCGATGGCGTGGCGTCCGCTCCCACAAGCTAAATCGAGAATTCGCATTTTTTGCTGGTCTTTGATGAACTTGCGGAAAAATGGAAGTTCCCGTTGTAATCGTTGTTCCCAGTTTATGGATTGGTCGTAGGCAAGGGCGAGTTCATCAAAGATAGGCATTCACATCAACTAGACTTGGAGTGTATTTCATTTTTCCAAAACGTTTCGGAGTCCAAAGGCACATTATTGAAAGTGCGTTTTGTGTAGGGACAAACGGCAATACAGGTGGAACAATCACCGCCGTTGTCGCACCAGAATTCATAGCAGAGTTCAGCATTGACTGGCCATTTCAGGACGCCTGGATTATTGGATTTACAGGTTGTTTTAAGAGTTGGGTTGTCCTCTTTCGAGATGGCACCGACTTCGCAGGCTTCGGCGCAGCGTTTACAGCTTTTGCAGAATTCAGTGACCCCGAAATCAATTGGCTTGTCAGGGTGGAGAGGGAGGTTTGTGAAGATCTTGCAAAGACGAACACGTGAACCATACTCTGGAGTAATGAGGAGTCCATGACGTCCCAGTTGCCCGAGACCTGCATCAATAGCGAGGGGAATACTCAGTCCTGTATCATTGGCACATTGCACAGCATCAAACCCGAGATTGCGTATAAATTCACCAAGAAGAGCTAATACAAAACCCATTCGGGAATAGCCAACCCCAGTTGCTGCCGCTGCAGGAATGGCAGGAGATGTAGCGATGCCTTCAGGATCCATTTCGATAGCCATCACTATGGCTGTGGTGCAATCTTCGGGGATTTCCATATTGGCATAGATCCAATGAGGATTAACCCGACAGATTCCTACTAGCGAAGCCCCATATAAGAAAGCAGCTCGTTTGACGTAAGTGCTCATCTTGAGAGGGTCAGGTAGTTCAAAGGGAAATTTTGAAAGGTCATGGTCAAGTTCTGCAGCAGGTTTACGAAATTTGGGAATTCGAGAATGTGCAAAGGTTCCTTTGTAAGTGTCGTGAAGGGTCCAGGCAGCTTCTTCGAGGGCAAAATCGACATGAGAATATCCTGGTTTCGGATTTTTGATAAAGTCAGGGATTCGTTCATCTATCATACGCTGATGACCTGGCCAGTGAGGATCTGAAAACACACGGCTGAAGATCAGGTTGTCGAGATTATAGCGGGTAAGCTGCTTCTCGTCGATGGTGTAGGGGGGATTCTCAACTTGTTGTCTGCGCTGGTTTGGGATTCCCATGGAGGTTCCACCTTATGCGTAATTATGCGTGGGGGCTTTTGAAAGTTCACTACTGACTATTAGCGGTCTTAAAGGTTTCAACGAAATGAAACACTTCAGAAAAGGTGTTGTAAAAAGGAACCGGGGCGACACGGATAACATCCGGTTCTCGCCAATCACAATAAATGCCAGCCTTTGTAAGGTGGGCAAATAAGGCTTTACCATTCTGATGTGTACGGATAGAGAGCTGACACCCCCGATGCTTCGGATTTCGTGGTGTGAGAATTGAGAAGTTATCGCCACCTACTTGGTCGAGAAGATATTCGAGATATCCAGTCAGCCTCTCAGATTTTTCACGAAGGCACTGGAAGGTGACTTCATCAAACATCTTGAGTGAAGCATCAAGAGGGGCAAGTAACAATGGTGAAAAACTGCTAATTTGCCACCCTGCAGCGCCTCTACTGGAGTCGATATCAGGTTCCATTTGAAAGCGAGTTTCCAGTTTATTCCCCCACCAGCCTTCAAATCGGGGAAGATTCTGATCGAAGTGCTTTTCATGGATAAAGCATCCACCGGGACCTCCTGGACCTCCATTCAGGTATTTGTAAGTGCACCAGACCGCAAAATCGACTTTCCAATCGTGAAGCTGAAGGGGGATATTTCCAATTGCATGTGCTAAATCATAACCGATTGTCGCTCCCGCTTTTCGTCCTAACTTAGCGATGTATTCTAAATCGAAAGCTTGTCCTGAGTAGTAATTGATGCCCCCTAAGAGAACGAGAGCGATTTCATCACCAGATTCTTCGAAGATAGCTTTGAAATCATCAATGGTAATAGTTGTGTCCGATTGAGGTTTGACCTCAATAATAGCGTTACTAGGGTTTATTCCATGGAATCGCATCTGTGATTTAATTGCATACTGATCACTGGGAAATGCCTTCTGTTCGATGAGAACCTTATATCGGTCTTGGCTAGGTTGATAAAAGGAAACCAGCATTAAATGGAGATTAACTGAAAGAGCGTTCATTAACACGATTTCAGCAGGTTTGCCCCCAACAATGGTTGCCATACTAGGATAAAGTGATTCACCGTAATTGATCCAAGGATTGCTCCCTTGTGTGTACGCTTCAACTCCCAATGCCTTCCAATCCTCAAGAATCGCGGCGATATGCTCCTTTGTCATTACTGGTTGTAATCCTAAGGAGTTTCCCAAGAAGTAAGTGGCGACTTGCCCCGATGTTTGTTTGGGAAGATGAAACAATTGCCTATACTTTGACAGGGTATCTTTAGCATCCATCTCTGTGGCAAAGGATTGACTAGTGTCATATTTTGTCATCTAACATCAACTGCTTGCAATATCCTCTGAGTGTGGCTCCATGAACTAAAAAAGCTCAGGGTTCTAGAAGAAAAAGGTGTCTTTGTCCTCGTCTTCGGGTTCCTTGGGTGCAGGTTCTTCAGGGGCAGGTTCATCTGTAGTTTCAGAAGTTTTGGGTACATCAAAGATAATGGGAGTTCGGGGTTCCTTGGAAGTGTCCGTCTCAGGTTTGGTTTCTTCCTCTGAGACATCTTCCGGAGCGGCTTCGGGTTCAGGAACAGGAGGGATGGGTGGTGGGGTGTCTTCCGTTTCAGGAGGTTCGCTTGGTGCCTCCTCAACATCCTCTATTTCATCATCCTCGTCAGGAAGTTCTTCATCCATTAGGGGGGGAACTGAATGTTCTGGTTCTGAGGGTTCAAGAGTTTCTTCAATACTCTCCTCTTCCTCCTCTTCCTCCTCTTCCTCCTCTTCCTCCTCTTCCTCCTCTTCCTCCTCTTCCTCCTCTTCCTCCTCTTC
>JBHLPI010000002.1:13057-83011 GCA_048939595.1 Promethearchaeota archaeon
TCTTCCTCCTCTTCCTCCTCTTCCTCCTCTTCCTCCTCTTCCTCCTCTTCCTCCTCTTCCTCCTCTTCCTCCTCTTCCTCCTCTTCTTCTTTAGCAAAGGGGGTGAGTTTGATGTCTCCTTTCTTGACCTTTAAAAGGTAGAGTTGAGGATTGAAGTCGATTCCCCGCATTTTCTCGATTTGACAGGCGATTTGCCAGCCTTCCTCATTGTAGATTTTGTAGAGGGCAATCACTCCGTCAACGATGTGTTCGAGTCGTCGGAGGTCTTCTTCATCGTGGGCTTCCCTGGCGATGGTGTACAGAAGAACGTTCCCATGATTTTTCTGAGCACTCATCTGGTAGTGTATATAGCTCATCACTTCATCGGGTTCACGGGCGGCATGAATAATCGAAGTCAAAGAATCTACCACGCCACGTAGATTATTATCTGGCTTCATTGTCACGACAGCTTTGCGAAGCATATCGTGGACTTGCCGTGAATTCCCGAGATCTTGCACTGAAAAATCACTTTCAAGTTCATATTCTCCCCAACCGAAGGCATCCGTGAAAGCGTCGATTCCAATTAACTGTTGGTCTTTTAGTGCACGATCGACATCAATGCCCCTTTTGCGCAGTTGCTCAAATGCAAAATGTAGTGGATATTCGGTGCTAAGGAGATAGGCTAGTTCGCCGTTGTTAAGCCCAGTTGCCAGAAAATTCGAGATGAAGGCATCTGACCGTGTGCCAGTATCAAATTCTAGTAAAACAACGTAACCACGGGGAATGCCACCGCCGAGGGCGTCATCAAGAACTGGGATACCGAGTGGTGTCTTATCCGTCATGGTTTCCACTAAAATGCCCGAGACAATTCACTGTGAAAAACATTATGGTCTCATTCGTTTGACCCTCATAGAAGTAAGGTTAATTAAGTTACTTTTGTAAGGTCAGAATGCAGTACCTGTCCTGACTGGAGGCTACAGAAATATGTCTAAACAGCAATTAACGTGTCCACTATGTGGAAACACAATTTTCAGAAAAGAAGAAGGTCGTATGGATAGTAGATGGGGCTTTACTAGCCACAAGATTACCCTCATGATTTGTGAACAGTGCAGATTCGTCATGCAGTTTTCGAAAGGTCGATCCATCTTCGACTTCGATTAAGAATAATCCCGGCTATAGTGCTCGGGATCCTCGACAATATTGTAGCGGTTTCCATCGAGGTCCTCGAATCCAGCCATCAGGCCACCCCAGGGCATCTCTTCGGGTAACATGAAGAATCGAACCCCCCGCTCTTTCATTTTTTTATAAAATCCATCTATATCATGTGTTTCGAAGGTTATCCCCGTATTACGACCAATCTGGTTCAGTTGCCATTCATACATAATCGGATCTGCGTCGGGATTCGGTTCAATTAAAGCAATTTTAGCTCGTTCATCATCTGGACCTATTTCCACCCAACCAAACCGTGGAGCATCTAAAATAACAGGAAGTTCCAAAACGTCACGGAAAAACGCTATCGCTTCTTCTTGGTTCGACACAAACACTCGAACCGTCCAGACTCGATGAATTGCTTTCTTAGATTCTTTGTACTTCGACATAATGACACACCTCATACGCTTCAGATATTAAGCGACATAACTGTTGCTATTTTGTTCCCCCCGATAAACTCCCTTTATTCCTCGATGATTCTACGCTTGAAGTTATTGAAGAAATTACTTACATAGGTAGATAAAGGAAATTATCCTACTTGCCCTCAATAAAACTGATCTTGAAAGTCTTGAAGCTGAAGAAACAAAACTCAGGCAACCGTAAAGACTTTTATAGACTAAAACAGGGAATGCGCTGTATACTTTATCTAATGAGGAGGACTAATAAAATGGACTTTGAGTTTTCACAGGATGAACAACTTTTCCGAGATACTGTCCGGGACTTTGCCCAAAAAGAAATCCGTCCCTATACACGGGAAATGGATGAAACGGGCAAATTACCTAAAGGCCTCGTCAAGAAGATGGCGGATCTTGGCCTGCTGGGTATCACAATTCCAGAAAAATACGGTGGACCCGACGGGAACTTCATGTTAGCTTGTATTGCTGCTGAAGAACTCGCTCGAGCAGATCTAAGCATCGCGATTCCAGTATTTTATCTAGTTGAAGCTAGCTGGGCCTCAGTGTTTGCCCGTCACGGCACAGAAGAAGCCAAACAAGAAATTCTCCCGAAAGTTGCCAAAGGAGAGTACTTCTTCGGTATAGCCACCACTGAACCTGCTGGAGGAAGCGACATTGTGGGTGCAACTAAAACCACGATTGCTGAGAAAGAAGACAAGTACGTTGTTAACGGCGAAAAAGTCTATATCAGCGGTGTCCGCGAATCTACCACCGAAATGCAAGGGCGCTACTTCACGACAGCCTATCTCGACAAGCAGGCGTCTCCGAAGCACCGAGGTATCGCTGCATTCATCTTACCCGTCGAAAAAGACATTCCTGGTCTTACCCCAACCCTCTTTGAAGACTGGGGCCGCATGGGCATCAGCACTGGTGGCTTCGCCATGGACAATGTTGAGATTCCCAAGCATTGGCTTATCGGTGACCCTACTAAAGGTTTCGTATACTCCATGGAGGGCTTCTCTGCCGCCCGTGTTATCATTGGCGCTACCTGCATCGGCTGCGCCTTAGAAGGCTTGGAAATCGGCATGAACTATATTCGCCAACGCAAAGCCTTTGGCAAAGAACTCGGCAAATATGAAGGCATCAGCTTTCCCCTCGCCGAATGGTACAGCAAACTCATGGGCGACCGCCTTGTCATGTACAAAGCTGCATGGCTCATGGATCAAGTTTACGGTGGCAACTCCAAATACAACCACTTCGACGTCGCCCTCTGGACTGCTATGGCCAAACTCCGCGCCCCCATCGACGCCTTCGCCATCCTCAACGAAGTCGCTGATTGGCATGGTGCGTTTGCGTATACGAAGGAGAGCGAATTAGATCTGGGAATTCGCGGAGTCCGTAGCTACTCAATTGGCGCGGAAGGTGGCATGAACATTATGCGGCTCATAATTGGTCGTGAGCTGCTTGGGAAAGAGTTTGTGCCCTACGATCGTCAGAAATAAGATTCGTTGAGTGCAGTTTCTGCACTCAGTTTCTTTTTTCCTGTATGTGTTACGTTTGGGGCTATTCAGGTGTTTTTGAAAATAGCTTCAGGAGATAGTGTTAACAAATTTAGAACCTGTTCTAAATGGCTGTTTTCCCTCTCAGTTTATATTTTTATGTGATAGAAACCCCTTAGAAAGTGGATTCGGAACCTTGAGACAGTAAATGGGTGGAAATTTCAGGCGAGTATGAATCCTAGCTAGTCTCAGCTGAAGAAAGAACTCTGAGTGGTGGCGATGGACGAAGTAGATAAAAACATCATTTTCGAGTTATCAGTTAATTATAGGGCTTCATATCAGTATATAGCGAAAAAACTCGCTTTATCAGTGAATGCCATCAAGAAGCGAATTCAGAAGCTGAATAGTGATGGCGTAATTCTTGGAGGCTGGTTGCACCCAACAAGTTCAATGCTCAACATGGAAGACTGGGTCGCAATCATCCGAACTGAAGATCCAATTCCGTCCGACACGTTCTTAGATGGATTAGGCGCCCATAAACTCGTTACTTCTGCCAGCATCTTGACTGATGGGAGTATTCTCTGTTTTGGGAGCTATCCTGGGGCAAAGGGGTTAGAGGAGATTGGTACATTTTTACGCCAGGTTCCAGGGGTTAAATCAGTGGAATTTCATACTATTCTTACTGAGCCAGGAAGACGTTGCGAGTTAACCAAATCTGATTTGAAGGTCTTGAAGTGTTTACAGCAAGATCCCCGGATGTCAATTAGTGATTTATCAAAGCAGACGCACTTGACCCCACGAAGAATACGAAAAATAATTGATAACCTAATTGGTGAAAATGGGTCTGAGCCAAGCATGTATATCAATTGGGAAGCTAGGGGTGGATGTCGTCCTAGCGAAATATGTTTTAGAATTGATGTGCATTGGAATTTGAATGCCGGAGGGCATACAGCGTTTGTCATTATCATACGTCACGAAGAAGGAGTAGAAGCGCGGTCTAAAATTGTGAGTGTTTTACAAGACCATTATCCGGTCAGATTTTGGTACGCATATGCATCAGCTTTTGAGCCTGTGATTTTTTGTGTATTTGTAGTAGAGCATATGCGAGAGGCGAGCGAAATTCTTGAAACGATTAGGCAGACGCCGGAAGCAAAGTCGGCAAATGCCATTTATGGTTATCCAACTCGTAAGTTTCGGAGTCCCATTGATGATTATTTCGAGGAACTTTTCAAACGTCTTGAGGATTGAAAACGGATTATAAATCCTAGTCATACTTTGTGAAGATGTAAGGAAAGCAAGCGTCGGGAGTGGGTTCCAGAGGAGGAGGAACAATGCGTTTGATCACTTGAACATCAGATTTGAATATCGCCATTAGCATATTGACCTTACCAAGGAGAAAACCATTAGCAAATTTTTCGTTCCGTTTTTAAGGGCTTTTTGGGATGGAATCAAACTCATGGTGGATATCATAAAATATCCTATTCTAACTTTGTATTAAAACGCCTAATGCGACAATGGCGAAGAACAAATACTACTCCTAAAAGAAAGGAGAGAACCACAAGTCCAATTCCTAACCAAATGAGCACCATGTTGGAAAAGTCTTCCATCGAGATGATACCAAAAATTTGGAAGTTGCTGGCTGTGAGTTCACGAGTGATGCGATATGTGTAGATGGTATGTTGAGAGGCGAGGAGTTCATAGGTATATTTGAGGAGAATCCCCTCGGAGTTATGGTAATACCAGTTTTCATTACACTGTTGATAATCGTCGTCAATTGAAATCCATACAATTGATTGAATTTGCCAGCAAGGAAAAGTTCCGAAGTCTAAGGAAACATGGCTTAAAGAAAGCGTGTAACTCCCAGTATACGTCGGGAGAGTAATGGTTTTCCCGAGTTGCCAAGTGGAAGTGTTGACCAATAGAGGCGGTTGGAGAGGGCTTTCAAGCATAGTTCCATTAAGTAGTGTGAACTGCCAAGTTGATCTATTTAGAAGCATCGTGCCTTGTGGGAGATTGCCATTGGTTGATGAGATGTCTAGGAGAAAAAATGATTCACCTTGTAATGGACTCACCTCATGTATTGTGAACTGTTCATCCCATTCACCCTGCAAGTCATCGGTCACATGATACTTGAGGACGAGCCCATCAGGAAATGATGAAAATGCCTTATAACAAGGGAAGAAAGGAACCACCAACATAACAATCATCACAAATATGAGTCGATTCGTCCCCAATATCCGCATCGTGAATCCTATTAATTTGTAAATTTTCCAGCCAAATAGGTTACTCTTAATAGAAAAATTCATTTTCCCCAAGCAAGGCTTTTAGTTCAAAAATTGGAGTGGTTCGCATCCACCTTCTAGGTGTTTACTATGGCAAAGATGAACTCGTAAATACCTGGTATTGGCATGCTTCTTTTACCAATCTGTGCAATCATCATTGCGGATGTCTTTATCTTCGATTTCTGGTTCCTAAGCGATTACCAGATTGGCGTCGTCTTCCTTTTCATTGGTTGCATCATGATGGCACCCCCAATCTTGTAAGGAAAAAAGTAGCCAGAGTCAAGTCTGTTTTCTTGAGTATAAGTTCACCTAGACTCTCTTCTTCTCTTTTTTAAAGAATAGATTTAGATATTTGCGTTGGCAATCATTTCATCGATCATTGATTCGCGTAATCCAATATATTTACGGAGTGGATAGCTGACCCATATCTCAATTTTTGAGAGGTTGGGCGCTTTCCGTATTACGGGCAATATCTTCTCTGATTCACGAATGTGATTTATAATAAAAACGCAATAGATTATTGGCTCAGTCGCCGCTACAAAGGAAAACCAGAATTCGAGGGGGAAATGCTTCTTGAAATATTGTACAATTTCTTCTGGTGAACCTTTGCCTTCTGCCCAGTTTGTCCGAACTACAAAGGCATTGCCACCACCTGCGTTCAGATCCCAGTATATCCGAAAGTGGAGGGCGGCCTTTGACCGTTGGATGTCTGGTTTGTAGTCTTTATCAACAAGAGTTTCGATGGGTGTTCCCACTTTCCCGTGAAATTCTTGGATGATGTCTCGAACTTTGCGTGGGGATAATGCGCTCTGTTCTGAGATTTTAGAGATGGGCATCCGAGCATCCTCTCGAAGGGATTTTAGGACCTTTAGGTGATTGATAGTCATCGGAATTTTTTGCCCACGATCCGCGATGATAGTGTGAATTTCTACGTTTGTTATGCCAGGTAATTGCCGAAGAAACCCACCTAGTTCAGAGAGCCCCTTTGCCCCGATATATTCGGCGAAAACGAGAATTGATCCATCAGAGAGATATCCAGCACTAAATACTGAGGGATGGGCACCAATATGGTCAAGATAATCAGGACTAAAATGGGAATCAGCTAGGGTTAATCGGGCAAGAAGCCATTCAGCGCCCATCATGGCCAAACTGAGATACACGTAATAACGTTGGATCACACCATCATCCTGCATCTTCAGAACTCGTTTCTTGACCGCGTTGACAGTCAGATTAAGGCGATTCGCTATAATTTGGTAAGTTACTCGGCAATTCGTTGCTAACTCAAGAAGGATGCTTTTATCAATAATATCCAAGGAAGACACCTTATTTTCTAGGCACCTGAATTGAAATTGTTCGAATGCTTTAGCAAGTTGTATGACCGAGTGTTCCTAGGTAAGCCGATGTTCCTAATTCAGCCACGTATACTTCTTGCACACTTAGGTTTAATCCTTTTGACCTCTAAGCACTTTCAGCATGTTATGGTGAAAAGAAAAATACAGGAAAAAAAATCAGCCGGGTCTTCAAGGTTTCCCCTCCATTTCGGCACTTCCCGGTCCGGTTCGCATGGGTGGCAAAGGACCTTTAAGGACAACGGATTCGGAGTTTTCGTCCGGTCACCGTGAAGACCCGGCTAAGGTCAGCGTCCAAGGCCTGAATCATCAGTGCGTCAGTGTCGATCCCTAGATAGTAAGTGTGATTAGCGTCGTGAAGTAACGACGGCGAAATTGATTCGATCACGGGGAGTGCCCTTTGGGTTTTTAGCGCCAGTCACAGCACGTTCTGCGACAGCCATTTTGGTGAGTTTGGATTTCTTATCGGTCATTTTCTATCACCGTCCTGACGATGCAGGACAATGATACCTAACCCCAAAATTGCATATTATTCGATGGGAGCTTCTGAGTGCAAAAATCCGACAAAATAACTGAGACTCTGCCAACTTTTGCACTGAGTGGTGCAAAAATCAGGAATTAACTCCTAAAGAGAATAAGATGGGAATAATCGGGCCTACAGGAGCTCCTGACCACATGAGCCAGTGGATTAAACAGCCCATTACTGAATCGCACCAGCACCAATCGCCCAGCAACGGGTAAAGTGGCGAGTGGAGTTTAGTAGGCCCAATTGATATGGCTGTAAGGGATTTCTGGTGATCGTTTCTCCACCATGAAAATTCCTCACAGACTAACGTCGACTGAGGACCAACATCACTGCATATCGAGTCCGGGGCTTAGCCACAGGATGTGGGTTGCGGCAGCCTGCCACAGCACGCTCCGTTGCCGACATTTCTGCTAGTTTCTTTCGTTTGTGTTCGGATTTGGCCATTTAAAATCCCTCCAATTGTGTTTCGCCAGGATCCCTAATATGAATCCCAGAGCAAATGAAAATGGGAATCTGTGTGCTATGAATCGATGGGAGCTAAATAGTTCAAAAATAAGAAGAAATCAGATGATAAACTGGGAATTTTGAATACATGAATTCAAGATTAAGCAAAAAAATTTCTGTTTCTATTGAAAATTTAACCAATCACTACCAGTTTGTTACAAAGTCTGTTGTGTTAAACCTTTTAAGCAGTTTGAAGCAATAGGTTAAGAAGAGGGATTTTCATGTCAACGTGGACACCTTGGCAGCCACCCCCAGTTGCATGGACAAGTTGGGGTGAAATTTTCATCCTGGTAATGCTGATTATCATCCTAATATTTCTCATAATCACGTGGTTTAAACCACCAAAATCGACCTAGCAATTCCGAACTAAAAGATGACGCAAATCCTAAGGAGGGGTTTGCCAGACAAATGCCCTCCGACCCCTTATTTTTTAGAACCTATCTTCTATAATTCCTATCTTGAGATGTCAACCACAGAGATATTTATAATTAGAGAAACAAGATACCAAAGGAGGGTTTTCGGTGATTGGTCGTCAAGAAAGAGGAGTAATCATCGTGGTTTGTTTTATAGTGATGATTCTATTACAAGTAGGTTTTTGCCCAAGAATTATTCCTTTGCCTTCTCAGGGTCCAATTGCCCTTCACAAACCTCAAATTTTAGAATTAAAACCAACTGAATCAGAGAATAGTAAGCAAGAGAAGTTACCCAGCAATAGCAGCTGGATTCCTCTCCTGAGTGGATTTGCTGCTGATTCTCCGCCGCAGGCATTTGTTACAATAGCCCAACCAGCAAAGCTTCAGATTAAGTCACTCATCCCAGGATTATGGGAATTCCCAGTCAATGTGGGAAAACCACCGCTACCATTTAACGAACTTCGGATCCCCTTTAGCGGGTTCTTAACTGAAATGGGAAACCCAGAGGTACCTATAATAACCCGTTTAATCGAGGTTCCACTTGGAGCCGATATTCAAATAACCAAGATTACTTCCGAAGAAGCCATTTATACTAACCTAGTTGTTAGACCCCACCAAGGACCGATATTTGACCATCCCAATTTCGTTAATCCTCCATTCCAACAAAATAGTACAACCTATTTCCCTGGGATAAGTCAATGGTTTCCTTCAAGGGTTGCCTATCTTTCAGGAAGCCACCATTCGAATCCGATAGTTATTCGTGGTCACCGTGTTGTAGCGCTTAATATCCTTCCTGTCCAATTCAATGGTGCTACCAATAGTTGTAGAATAATATCTCAAATTAACATCGAACTTAGCTTTCAGAATACGCCATTAGCTCCAATAGATACCCGCCTAGTTTCACCCGACTTTGAATCTCTTTTGGAACACACATTATTGAATTATCAAACAATCTCTATTCCGTCAGTTCCAACGCCTCTCCAAAAAAATGAACCTATGCAATCATCCAATAGTGCCGATTATCTCATAATCACAACAAACGCTTTCAAGAGTGCTGTTTTAGAATTAGCAGAGTGGAAACGACAAAAAGGATTCTTTACAAGAATCGTTACTGTTGAAGATGATATATACGAGCCTGCAAGTGATACTTATCAAGAAAAGGTTGATGACCTAACTGAGTATATTAAATTCGCTTATGAAAATTGGAGTCCAGCACCAGCCTATGTGCTATTCGTAGGCGACTCTGATCACATTCCACCTCATTATGGAATGTGGCATGAGATGCATCTAGGAGGCATAGCAACAGATTTACCATACTTTACAGTTGATGGACCAGATTACATTCCTGATATTCATTATGGTCGTTTGTCTGTGGACACCGTCGCAGATGTCACCAATATAATGAGTAAAATTCAAGACTATGAAAAACAGCCACCTACTGATCCTAACTTCTATCGAACAATAACCTCACTTGCAGGGGATAGTTTTGAGCATGTTGATACGATGAATTATATCAACGAATATCTCGGCGATTTGGGTATTACTCGAAATGAGTTCACTGATGATGACATTCCAGGTATAAAATCAAGTATTGCCGCAGGAAATACTCTAGTGTATTATTATGGTCATGGCGATGCCAATAATTACTATGCCTTTCACGGTCCTCAACCTACATTTGACGGCTGGTGGAATCCCCCATTTTATAAAGAGCACTTTGAAGAATTTTCAGTGGGATACCATGAATGGCCTCTCGTTCTTAGCTTAGCGTGTAACACTGGATGGTTTGATGGAGAAACTGATATTGAGTCAACCGAAGGTATATACCGAGATTACTATGATGATACAAATCCTATTGGGAATGTAAATATCGATGGGTTCTGTGAATTAGCCACACGTTTGGGAAATGATAAGGGGGCTATTGCCGTTGTTGGTTCGACTCGCTGTTCAGAATTAAAGTCCAACAAATTCTTTCTGCTTGGAATGATTGATGCATTATGGGATGGGTTCAATCAGGAATATTCAGTGGGAAGACACTTGAACCTTGGTCAAATGATGTGGTACGGTAAGATGATGTGTTTCAGCGCCTTCAATCTGGAATCACCTCTCACACAGTTAGCCTTTGAATTGTACCATCTCTTTGGAGATCCAGAATTAACTATCTATACTCAAAAGCCAGATGAGCTTTTGGTTTCATATAATCAACATATCGGTTTTGGTGGACCTCAGTCATTTTGGGTAACCGTTGCTTCCTCGCAGGATCCTGAGCTCATGGTTCAATCAGCTAAGGTCTGTGTGCATGGTGAAACCGTCCACGAGGTTTTCTATACTAATCGAGATGGAGTAGCTGAATGCAAGATTACTCCAACCCAAAGCGAGGTACTGACGATTACTGTCACTCACAAAGATTTCATCCCATATCAGAACGAAATAGCTGTGTGTTCACAAGAAGCATGGATAACAGTCACACCAAAGGATGGGGTGACAAACACACCTCTAATTGTGCATGGTGAGAATTTCAATCCACAAGAAGAAGTAAAAATTGATTTCGGAGTGCTCAGAGAACTCTTTACATTCAGTATTCAGGGTTCATCTTTTGACGAGCAGATTTCTGTTCCTTCTGGTACCGCCCCTCAAGAAACTATCGTGGCCTACCAATCGGATCGGTGCGCCACATTTGCTTTTGGTCGATGGGATAATCGTCCAGATTTAGCGATTTATTCCCAATGGGATGAGTCAACCTGGTATCTGAATCCTGTGGGTTCAGGGCAGGATACGAATCCGCGGTGGAATAATCCGTGTATCCGGTTGATGAATATTGGCTCTCCGATTCCTGTCGGTACTTATGGAATGGTTCCTATAGGGCGGTATACGATAGAAGCCGATGTGTATAACATCTCTCCCGAAGATGCGCATGGCACGACGGTGCTTTTCGAGTGGAGTCAATGGGGAATAGGGCAGACTGAATGGATAAAAATCACAGAATCAATCCCGCTTACAGTGCTTGGAAATGACAAAACGATGTTTTTTGCAGCCTTCACAATTTCCGAAGAGATGAATGTGTGCATTCGAGTAACAATTAACCACCCTAATGATTTGAATCCGAACAACAATATTGGAGTTGAGAATTATCAGACTTTGTTCATTGGACCACGCGCTCACAATACAGGCACAATTAATATCCCATTATACCAAGAAGTTCCTCGTTTGGATTTAAATTGGAGCACTAATCAAAATATTGATACTGAATGGATTGCTGACCTCTCTCGTCCAGGAGATTCTGAAGGCCCGTCTACTTTGGGAGAACACCCGACATTAGAATTCTTAACACCGGATGATGTTTCTATCTCGAATTTCCAACGAACATATGTCATAACAGGTTTTGTTGGGAGAAATATAATTAGTGGCGTTGAGATTACTATATCTCGGGCGAGCCAAGCGCCATATGACCCCTTGTATCACATAAGGAACCTTGTTTTATTAAATTGGCCAATTGTGTTACTCATTCTCCTAATACTTATCATTGTAATCCTTTACCTTTGGATTCGCCGCCGAAAAAAACGGCAGCAGAAGCACACCAAGGATTAGACATTCCTTGCCAATATTCGCTAATTCGAAGCATGGTAGTGAAAGGGAAGCGCTTTTCTTACAAGTTCAACAGGTTGCGAATAAAAAAGGAGCTGGGTAGTAATTGAATCCGCTAGAAGCATTCCCTTTCAAGAATATGCAGATTATCGTCGATTTAGTGGCAAAGGGGGAAGTGGGGATTTCGGAGATTCGGTCCGCTACGGGGATGTGTAGTTTTGATTCCACAGAGGTGTCAGACATACTTGCTTATTTGACAGGCTTTGGTCGCGTTGAAGCCAAGGAGGAGGGGTGGATGATTCATAGTCCAGAGACGAAAGTGGTGTATGAGCGATTTCGCAAAGCATTTCTCGAGGACGCTGTACTGATTCTCTCTAATTTATCAGATGAAACCAAATCTGTTGACAAATTGGCTCAGGAAACCGGTCTTAAACCCGAAAGGATTGATTTGTATTTACCTTTTCTTGCGGAGATTACTCGATTAGGTGTCATTAGTCGGTGTTCCACCGAGTACCCAATTATGTGGTGTATCCAGTCAGAATAACTGGTCGAGTTGGGGATTTCGGTTAAAAGCGTCCGGCGTAGCAAGCTCCATGGCATTGAATTGTTTCCATAGACCATCTTTTCCACGGAAGGTGGGGGTGTTCGATTCTTTGGAACACAAAGACAATCCTGAAGAATAGAATAAAGGGAAAAAAGGTATTTCTTCAGTTCTTGCGTTTTCTCCATGACACTAATGTGAGGACTGAATACTCCCATATTACATAATAATAAAGAATAGAAGAACTGATGAAGAAGATATTTGAAAATTTTCAATCTATTCTCTCTCTAAGAGGACACCCCAACTAGTGATTCCCACAACCTTCCAACCATATTTTGCCATCAGATTTGCTGCCTTAATGGGGTTAGCTGGTGCGACGCGCTTTTGACCTTCGGCATGAACAAAGACATACCGTGATTGAATCTTATCAGGATCGATTTTTCCAGAGAGAATATCTCTATCATGAAACGTGACTTTTTCATCCATTTGAGTACCCCCTTCCAAAAGTAACGAGGTTTCTACTTATTAGACTTATTTAGGGATAATTAGGGATTTCGCGGAAGATTGGGAAATGAATAAAGTTCTATATAGCAGAGAAGGCATTTCGAATGACTAACAGAGCTCCGATTTATTAGTGCAATTTTTGGTTAACCACATTTAAGTTCGAACAATGCTTAACGCACGAACAATTAATCGAACGAAAAGGACCGTACACATAATTTTTTTATATTCAAAAAATCAGAGAATTCTTGTTGTTCTTGGGATATCCCTGCTCCTGTTAGAGCAACAAGGTAGTTTGCCCTCTTAATAATATCTGCAGCCTTTTTGATGGAGTTCATGGAAGGCTTAGCTCCGTCTTGTGAAATTTAAAGAGAAAAGTACTATTTAGCTTGTGCCAGCTTAAATCAAGGATAAGAGGACAGCTTTTATAGGAGAACTGGGGGATGGCGGCAAGAGAGCTGATTCGTTATGACGGAAGTTAGGTTACCATCTTGGCTTCGTTGGCTGAACTTCTTTATGGGCATCATCGCTTTCATCGTTGGTGTCTCAGTGATTTTGTATCCCGATATCTGGGTCGCATGGGGCATTGTAATCTTAGGGTTAATCTATCTGGTGAAAGTGAGTATCCGAATGTATGGAGGAGTCACATATGCCCAGTTCCCGTTATGGCAGCAGGCATTAAGCATCATCATTGGACTCGCACTGATCTTCCTTGGTCTTCCCGTGATTCTTGTTCCCGGCTTTGGTGATGCCTGGCTAAACATTCTGATCCTAACCGCACTTCTCTTGATTGGCGTTGACCAAATCATGACCGGCTTGTTCGTGAAGACAAACACATCTACTCGCCGAATCCTTCACATCGTCTTCGGGTTCATCTTGATTATCCTTGGCATAGTCAACTTCCTGTACTTTGGCCTGGGGATCTGGATTACCCTCTACATCATCGCCTTCGCCCTTGTCATCATTGGACTCGATTCCCTCATCCAAGGACTTACTGGATATCGTTCCGTGTAACAGCCATAGATGGGATGGATACATGATGATTCTCAGTCGCTCCTTATGGGGTGGCTGACTTTCTCTCTTTCCTTTAGTCCTAGAATGGATTGAGCCTGTGTAATTCACACAGTAGTTATAGCGGATATAGAGCAGGCACTGACTAAGGCTTTAAATAATGTCTGAGTCGACTACAAAATCAATGTCCATCTGGTTCAAATGGACAAACATCATCATCGGAATTATCGCGATAATCCTTGTATAGCAATCGTGTTCTTTCCTTTCGTGTTCCTCGAAACCTTTGTAGTATTTCTTGGTGTACTCCTGATCTTTACTGGGCTTCTCAAGACGATTTACAGCTATTCACAAACGGCATATCCAAACTGACTCTGGTATACAACAGTGCTTTTTGTTGTTCTTATCCTCGTCCTTGGAACAGATCTTGATAAAGTTCTTCTTCAACTTGGCATTATTCCTGATAAATGGTCTCAAAATGGAACTTGCTCTTCTCGCCATTGTTATCAGATTTTTTTTCTTCTTCCGGTCAAAGGAGAAGTTCGACTCATTGTAGACGTCTTCGTCGAATGAAGATGCACATTAGTAATGCTATCAGGATTAAAGACCCGAGCAGGAGGACCATTGGGGCGAGCCAGGGATTAAAGAGAGTTGGCGGGATGAGTGATATTGTCACAGTGATAGTATTACTCCAAGGTCCCAGTAGGTTTGAGTTATCACGAGCACGAACGCGAAAATAGTAGGTGCCTATTGGAGGATTGGAGAGAAGTTGATTCGTGGCATTTTCATTCCATGTTCGGTCAGGGATATCAAAGAGGGGGGTTGTATCCATTTGGAGTTCATATCCATCGATTGTGCCATCCCCGTCGTAGGCTTGGGCCCATGAAATGATAAGTGTACCATATGGATTCAGGATTGTTGGGGGAAGTAATTCCACTGGTCCCGGACTGGTTTCACCATCAAACCCGAACTTGACTAGGAATCCATTCGTTGTGTCGCCCAGCCAACCCATAGTTGTGCCGGCGAAATAGTGAGTGTTGACACCTGTGGTAAACCCGAAAGGTTGACAGGGACCAGCACCGCCCCATGCTCGCTCCCAATTGAACTCCCCGGTGCTGTTGAAGTTGAGTAGATTAGCTCGATATCCTGCGACAGAATCTTCATAATGAGCTCCAACAAAGACCGTGTCTTCAGTGGCAAAAAGACCAAGCCCTTCGTGGTTTAATCCTGTATTCCTGACCGTCTCCCAGAGCAGGGAATTGGTGCTATTGTATTTGCGCAGAAAAAGGGCACCAGTAGTAGTGGTGCTATAAGATAGGGAAGAACCGGTGACGTACACACTTTCATTGCATACAGTAACTGCACGTGCAAGGTCCTTTTGACCGGCACCCCAAGTTGTATTCCATACTTGAATACCTGTGAATGAGTATTTGGCGAGGAAGGCGTTGTTGCTTGATCCATCCCAAAGACTACCATAATCGCCCACGAGATAAACACCATCGTCTCCCACAGCAATTCCGAAACTGCGATCAACATCTGCTAGATCCCATGCTTCGGACCAGAGCTCTGTTCCGTCAAAATTAAATTTGGCGATAAGCGCATCCGCATCGTTGGTACTTGATCGCTGCAAAATTCCCCCAACGTAGACTCCATCTAATCCGATTGCGACGCTGGTAAACCATTCAGAGGAGAAATTTCCAAAGGAGACATTCCATAATTCGTTCCCGTTGAAATCTAATTTTAGGAGAAGCCCATTTATTCCATAGGGACCTGTGGTGGTTTTTCCAGCTAAATATAGCGCATCATCTGAGGTGGCTAAGGCATAGGTGGCTTCATCAACTGGGGTATTCCAAGTTAGGTTCCAAAATTGTTCTCCCTCGGTCGAGTATTTTACAAGAAAAATATTCTCGTTCACAATATCAGCTAAATTGTGGCTAGTTCCCGCAACAAAGACTGCGCCAGTTGTGAATGCCGTAGCAGCAAAACCGTCATTTTGAGGGCGCGTCCAAAGTACTCCCCAAGGCTCGCCAAGGGCCATTGTGCTTGCTTCTAAGAGAAGTGGTTGGTGGGCTGTGAACATTGTTGAAGTGATTAGACCTGTTAAAAGAACTGAAAGGATGAGGAAAGCCGTTCCGTGGGGTTTCATGGTTCATATGACCTCGGTTCGTCCTTTGGTTTATCCATCAGTTCAGGTATTTGAGGCTTCGTTTCAAGGCAGACGTTAGCTTTAAAGGCTTTTGAGGGCTTGGCGGATTTTCTCGGCTTGTTGTTGCATCTTCTCATCAGGTGGTGTCTTCCCATAATCGGGACCAACTTGAAGTCGTAATCCATCACCCTCGAATCGTGGAATTACGTGGATATGAATATGGGGGACTTCTTGGAACGCAGCCTTTCCATCCGCAAGCCAGACATTAATTCCCTCACACCGAAGCCCTGATTTCCGAAGAGCTGCTGCAATCTGTCCTGCAACTTGGAAGAGTCGCCCACCTAGTTGGGAGTCCAATTCCTTCAGATTGGCAGTATGAGCCTTCGGAATGACGAGAGTATGGCCGGGATTGATAGGTCTGATGTCTAAGAAGGCAATGATTTCGCCGTCCTCATAGACCACATTTGCTGGAATTTCTTTTGCCACAATTTTACAGAAAATGCAATCGGCGGATGATTCACTCATAACTGTGACTAGGTGTTTCCCGTTGATAAATGCCTATGTTTGCTATGAGAGAATGAACTACTTGTCAGAGCGCCCTTGATTTAGGATATTATAGATCTGTTCAGCATTTGTAATGCTTGCACCATCGACTTTGATCTCTTTGGGATGCACCAGAATTGCATGAGTTTGATTGCCTCCTACACCACCATGATTGCCAATTAGTTCTTCATAAGCCGCCACCGAGCCATCAGGGTATACAGGACTGACAACTGTAAGGTCCCCTGCACTGGGGAACTCGGCGAGTCGTAAAAGCTGTTTCACACGGATTTCTTCTCGACCATAGGGAAGGAGGGGGTTTGTGCCATCAACTTCACCAGTTCGTAGTTCTACAGCACCTCCCTTTCCAAGAAGCACGGGACCGCGATTAGCATCGAGGACTATGACAAAGCCGACGCCTTCATGCGCAACAAGTTTCGATACAAAGCCAGGGACAGTCTTTTCGAAATCTTGTAAAGTAAGACGCGTGTTTTGTGTCTTGAAATAAATTTGGGCGAGGTTACCAGAGGCACAAACAATCACATCATCGTCTTTCAGATGCTCCCCAGTATCGACTTTGTCTTCCTGTGTCTTGTTCCGATAGAAGTGCCGTAGGGGATTTTTCGTTCCATTTCCTTCGATTTTCTCTTGCCCAGCATTAAGGTCATCGACCAGTCCACCCACATAGCCAACGTGGGCGTCAATGGCTTCGATTTCTCCGACGGAAAGTTTTCCTTCGAGGAGGTTAGCTATGAGCTCCTTAAGGGGCATATCATACCGCTGTTTGAAGGTCCAACCCGTGGATTGACCATGATCAGAGAGGATGAAGAGGTTGTATGGTCGTGGGGCGACATTCTCGATGGCATGCAGAACACGGCGAATTTGTTTATCAAGCCCCCGAAGGGATTTGAGGGCATCGGTGGTCATTGGTCCCGAGTGATGAGCAATTTCGTCATACCCAAGGAAGGTCACATAGATCCCGGGAACACCCCGGGTGATATTAGTGATGACCATTGAGGCGGAAATGTCGCGCATGAATATATTAGTAGCAGCCCGGACTCCAGGGTAGAATTTGTGCAATCTGTTCAAGCGAGGCTTTCGTCGCATGAGAGTTTGTTTGATGATTTGCCCAATTTCGACAAGGAGATCCCAAATGGTATAGATAATGCTGCGATTCATAGCCCACGGATTCACAAGGTAGTAGTAGAGGTCTTCACTGCGTCGTTTGGCTGCTTGAACATCTGGTTCGGAGAGGGTTGACATCGTGAAGAATGAGTAAGTAGCATCTCCGCTAACCAAATTACTCACGCTTGAACCTCCATTGCGAAGAATGCCTTTCCCATCTGATGCGCGTTTATCGATGAATTGGGCATCTGGTTGATGATTGGAGGTTAGCATGCGATCATCGGTCTTAATATACCAGCGAAATGCGGGGATATCATCGTTGTTCCCATGAAGGATTCCGGCTTGGCAAGAGGATGTCATAGAAGGAATTCCACAATCCCAGGTATCAAGTTGATGACTCCCTCGATCCAACAGGTACTGTATCGTAGGCATATACTCTCGTTTCAGGGCTTCCTGAAGGACTTCGATGCTGAGTCCATCGATTTCTAAAGCAACCATTCCGGGAGTTTGAGGAACGTCTTTAATGTCACCCACCCGTTGGATTTGTGTTGCAACGAATTGACTGAAGAAACTACTATCATCGTCAAGTCCCACGACATTAACGATGACGGCATTAATGGCGGCAAAAATTAGTCCCGAAAGAATTGCCGCCCAGATATTGACAACTACAAATCCAGGCATGAAGGCACTTAGAATCCAAAGCAAGAAGCCGTTTAATATGAACATGAGGATAAAGGAAATAGCGAATCCTATCCACCATCGTGCAACCCATGAGACCATTTTGGTAAAAATGGGGCGGATGAGGATATTTAGGAAAGCAATCACGGCAACAACGATGTAGGCGATACCTAGTCCACTCAGGAAATCACCTGTAAAGAGGCCTTGAATTGCGACACCGGGATAAAGGGCTGCAGTAACAAGTAAGCTTAGGGCGTTCAGGTTCCAGATAAGGATGAGGCGTCCTATTCGAATAGTTGAATATGGTTGCTGTTCCATTTGCCAAATGAGGAAAGCCCCTACAAAAAAGACATTGATGGCTAGTACGCCAAAGAATAGACCAAGTGCAAGATCCAATATAATGAGAGGGCCACCCGGTGTGAAGGGATAAAAAAGTTTGAAGAAGTAGCTGACGACCCCACCGGTGATGGCAAGAATTGATACACCCACGCCCAGAGGAATCGCCCACGGCTTTTTGTAGGCTGTTCCCAGTGCAACGATCATACCAATGATGGATACAATGATGAGTGTGACTCCAAAAACGAAAAAGAAATTCACTAGTAAAGGCAAGTTGAGTCCAGCATTAGCTATCTCGGTTAAGATTAGGTTGTAAAGGATGGGATCATAGACTGCCAGATAATTCAGTTGATCAATCAGATTGACAGGAAGGAGGCTGACAAGGGCTCCGATTATTGCAAAGGCAAACATGAGCACGAAATCGATGCCTGCAATAGTTCGGACAATGCGAGGAGCTAAGACGACCTCAGGGGTTGTTGATTTGCCCATAATATCGCACCTTTAGGGGTCAACAGGGGGTATCAAGAGTGTTGATGCCTATTATCTTATTGTTTTTCTGATTTTCAAATGATCTTGTGTGTGGCTGCGAAAGTTATTTGTGGCATCTCTCTAGACGGATTGCATAATTTTGCGTTTGGTGTGTTGACCATGAAAGGTTGGACTGGACAGCTATTACGTGTAAATTTAACGAATAAAGAAACTATGGTTGAAACAATTCCAAAAGATGTTGCCCTGCAGTTTGTGGGTGGTCGGGGATTTGCAGCGAAAATTCTTTGGGATGAGGTTCCTCGTGGGACCGAACCTTTGTCTCCAGGTAATAAATTCATTGCAGCCGTAGGACCGCTTTCAGGACTACCGATGCCAAATGTGGGGAAAACAGTTGTAGCGTCAAAAAGTCCATTGACAGGTATTTATGGTGATGGAAATTTGGGGTCTCATTTTGGTGCTCAACTACGTCGATCAGGTTACGATTTGGTTGTCATCGAAGGGAAAGCGGAGAAGCCTGTTTATATTCTCATTGAAGATGCTAATGTTCAAATTTTGGATGCAGATAAGTTATGGGGAAAAGGAGCTTTTGAGGCTGAACAGAAACTAGAGGATTTACATGGCAAGAATATTGGCACCTTAATGATTGGGCAAGGCGGCGAGAACTTAGTAAAGTATGCTGTAGTTCGTTCTATGATGGGACGAGCTGGGGGGCGACCTGGTATGGGTGCCGTTATGGGTTCTAAACACCTGAAGGCGTTAGTTGCCAAAGGAAGTAAGAGTCCAGAAATTGCTGACCCTGAAGCTTTTCGACAATTAGGTCGGGAAGGTTTCAAAGACATTCGCGAGAAGCCTAGTTATGATCACTGGATGACTCAAGGAACCATGCTAATTCACGCGTGGTGTCAAGAATATAGTGTCTTGCCCAGTTACAATTTCAAGGAGGGACAATTCGAACACGCGGAAGCATTGAATGGGGATACTATGGAGGCTATGAAAGAAAAGACCCATGGCTGTCCTAGTTGTACCATGCAATGCGGTCACTGCGTTAAGGACGCTGAAGGGAAATTGGCTGAACTTGATTACGAAAATGTTGCCCTCCTAGGTTCAAATATTGGGATGCGAGATCTCCGCGAAGTCGCAACATTGAATCGATTGGCTGATGAATATGGACTCGATACAATTTCTCTTGGGAATACAATTGGGTTTGCCATGGAAGCATCGGAGAGAGGACTTCTCAAAGAGAAGCTCGATTGGGGAGACTATCAGGCTGTAAAGCAGCTCATTACTGATATTGCCTTCCGACGGGGAACCCTCGGGTCAGCGCTTGCAGAGGGAACCCGCAATTTTGCCCAAACACTCGGTAAGAATGCTTTGGATTTTGCTATGCAAATCAAAGGGCTTGAAATTTCTGGCTATGATTGTCATGCAGCCCCAGGCATGGCCCTAGCATTTGGTGTATGTTCAATTGGTGCACATCACAAGGAGAGCTGGATAATTACCTATGAAGTGGACGTGGGTCGAGAATCCTATGATGAGAACAAAGTAGACAAGGTCATAGAACTCCAACGCATTCGAGGGGGTATGTTCGAACAACTCGTTGGCTGTAGATTTCCTTGGATCGAAGTGGGTTTTGGCCTTGAATGGTACCCCAAATACTTTGCCGCTGCAACCGGGTTAAAATGGACTTTGGATGACTTTTGGACTATTGCCGACCGAGTCTACTCGCTAGTTCGTTCCTATGGAGTTCGCGAGTTGAATGGTGAATGGGACCAAATGTTAGACCATCCCCCTGCTCGCTGGTTTAAAGAACCCTTGTCTTGCGGGCCACTGACAGGTGCAACGCTGGACAAGGCGGGTTATGAGCAGATGCTCTCCTGGTATTATCAAAAACGAGGATGGGATGACCGTGGAATCCCTACAAAGAAACGCCTTCGAGAGCAGGGTCTTGATTGGGTTATTCCTGGCCTTGAAGAAGTAACAAACCTAACTTAACCAGCGTTTCTCGGAAACGTTCCTAATCAGCTTTATCAGCGAAACTGATTCGAAAGACACAATGAGAGGCCCCTTGGAGGCGACTCTCAATTTGGGTAACACGAGCCACGTAGAGAACCTGAAGATTATCAATCCAATGCTGAAGAAGTCCCTCAAGCATTCCTGAGACAAGTTCGCAATATCGGAGATCCATTTCTGCTTCGAAGGTATCCTGAGAGCATATTGGGCAAGATTTGGTTCGAAGCAGAAGAGTTCGATCATCGGTAAACTCCATGGAATCCGGTGGAGCACCAGTGGCTAATTTCCAATTCCGTGCTAGATACTCATCAACACGGTTCAAAAAAAGGTCAGCAGAATTGGGATAGAAATCTTCTTGAGGTTCTCCATAACGAGCTACCAGCCCGAGTAAAAGAGGTGTTGTCACGGTTTTTCCTAGCGAATGAAGAGCGCGTTCGATTGCGGTAGGGTTACCTGCATGTTCAACAGAAAGAGCTTCGACTAATCGAAGATAAAAGATTGGCATTAGGGGGCCTGAGAATAGTGGTGGTCTTTCCTGTGTGATTTCATCCTCGGGTGTCATTCTTGACCATTCTCCATCAGCTGAACAAATTATTCCAGTTGTTAGTCATTGTTTTCAGAAGCATCATCTTTTTCTTCCGTAGCTTTTTCAGATTTTTCGGGGATTTTCGCCTTCGCCTTTTCCTTGCGGGGTGTTCTGGCAGGAGCACGCTCACGGAGTTGACGCTCTGCTTCCGCTAACGGACCAGTTGGAATTGTTGCAGGTAAGGTGGGAGCCTGTCCGGTTTTTTCAGCAATTTCTACAGACTTCTCAGCCCATAATACTTGTGCTGGGTGTACCCCAGCTACACGCCAGTAGAAGAAGCGGTCCCATAGTTTCTCTTCAATAGATAATACGCCAGCTGATAGAGACACAAGGTTTAAGCCCAGTCGTTGAAAAGCCTTTGCTACGATTTTCCGGACTTCATCTCGAATTTCTGCTTCATCTCGTAAAGCGCTCATGAATTCGTGCTCAGAAAACTTATCTCGCATAACATTGTCGATTAGAGTCTTGAGATATTCTACTAGCTCCTGGGAATTCATCGGAATACGCTGTTCATGGAGATTTGAAATGAGTTCTCGGGCATCATCGACGACAAAGGCGAAAAGAAGTCCATAAGGTTCCTGGAGCCGAACCGACCGTTGAAAGATGGTCTTGGCCTCTTTTCCTTCCCCAGTAGTTACTGGTATATCAAATTCTTCTCGGCGCCAGGACTTGCCAGTCCACGTGAGTCGAGCAAGGTCAGAGGTTTGAGTAACACCAGTATTTGCATAGACATGAACACGTCCAGTGTAGATATAGACAATATTAGTTTTGAACCCTTGTCCTCGCCAGCCTGTCTTAATCAGAGGTGATGGAAAGGTTTCGATGGTATAGGGAGTTTCGCTGGGTTCCCAAATCTCATATACTTTGAATTCGCGATTGCCGTTATTGAATTCTTCACCATATGCACAGCAAAGCCAATCGGGGGGAACATAGATTTTTGCATCTTTTTCAAGGATTTCGATTTGCTCCATATCCCGCTCCAAATCTGGAGGGTGGTAGATAAAGAGAGGTAGCCGCGAATCTGATTCTTGGATTTCGGTCCCAGATGGGAGCTTGCGAGTTATTGTGTTGCCGGTAGAAAAGCCACCAAAGGCGGCAAGCCGAGTGAGTCGCCGAAAAGCGCGGATTGCTTGGGCGCCACGATCCTTGTGTGGGGCTTGGATCATTTGTGTCCAATACGTTTGTCCACCAAGGTCACCGATAGGTATACTGGGGTTGGGACCAAGATGAGGATCTGGTGCCATTAAACAGATAGTTTTTGCCACAGTGAAAGCCTCCTTCGCATATTTGCGAATACGTCTAACTTCAAATAACTATTGGTGAAAGGTCAAAATCCCGTGATTTCATACCGGTCTCCAAGTCGTTCTGCTTTTGATTCCTCCTTACTACGCCAATCTTCGATGAATTGTTGGGTTTTGTGTTGAATAACCGAATTGGCGGATTGGGCAATCCAATCCATGGAGATATGCACATGATCTCCACGGAGTACAACAGTTCTTGCCACCGCATCATAATACCCCCCTTGCCCCTTTTTCCCTAGGTAGGAGACAAAGGTCGTGAATAACTTTTGAGCCTTATTGTTATAACTTTGTAGCATACTCTCAGGAACTGCGGTCATTTGTCTAATAATGCGCTTTCCAATGAGGTCATAGATGGCGGTTTCTGTTGTAGATTCATGTTTGACTCCACTTTCTAACAGTGTGTAGAAGTCAATGGGTCCAGTGAAACAGCTCTTAAAGAAGTCATGGCTGGTTCGCTGAAAATCGAGCAACTCACCTGTTGCCTTAATGTAGATAACCTCTTGCACACCATCAGAGCGCTCCACAACGAGGCTGATATGTTTCTTCCATTTACTGTAACTTTCTGGATTTTCCTGGAGTTCGGAAAGAAACACCAGAGGTGCATTGAAGAAGACTTTGCTGTGTTTGAACGCTTTTTCTAATTCGCCCTTATATGCTTCAGTTGGTGGAAGACCTTGAACTTCTGCAACGAATGCAGCTCGAAAGCTTGTCAGGATGAAATGACCATCCTGACCCTTCACCATCAAAGATTCTCTCCCTGCTCGAACGCCTTTGGCAATTTTAGCTTTTGCAACGAGGAGTAACGTTTCATCAGCTTTGGGGAGAATGCTTTTTGCAATGGTCAGTTTTTCAGTTGGTTCCAGTTCCCAAGTCAATGAGATTTACCTTCCTTTCTTTATTGTATAATTTGAGTTATTTCATTATTGTCCTAGAAAACGAGCCGCAAACTGAGTGAATTGATCCAATGTTTCCGGGGTTATACTTGGTCCTGTGGATTCAATAGCCTCATAGAAATGTGCCATATTGACTCGTGTCGCCTCTAAATTTGTTCGCAGCACGGCCAGAACGGCTTTGCGACAGATGTTTTGGATATCAGCCCCTGAGAAACCTTCTGTGGCTGAAGCGAGTTGTTCAGTTCTTACATCCTCAGCGAGAGGCATGTTTCGGGTGTGAACCTTAAAGATAGCCTGGCGTGCTGCTTGGTTGGGGGGTGGTGTGAAAATGAAAATATCGAACCGCCCTGGACGTAAAAGTGCAGTATCAATCATATCAGGACGATTAGTAGCTGCAAGCACGACAACGCTTTCGAGTTGTTCCATTCCATCCATTTCTACAAGGAGCTGGTTGACAATACGTTCACTAACGCGACTATCGAATCCAGATCCACGACGTGGTGCTATGTTGTCTAGTTCATCAATGAAAAGAACCGAGGGAGCAGCCTGCCTGGCGCGGCGAAAGATTTCTGCAATAATTTTTTCCGATTCGCCAACCCATTTGCTCATTACTTCAGCGCCTCGAATGCTGATGAAATTCGCTTGACTTTCAGTAGCCACTGCTTTTGCAAGAAGCGTCTTACCAGTTCCTGGGGGGCCAAAGAGCAAGACACCTTTTGGAGGAGTAATATTGAATCGTTGAAAAATATCAGGGCGATTGATGGGTAATTCTACGGCTTCTCGGAGAGCCTGTTTTGCAGATTCCATTCCACCTACATCCTCCCAGCGAACCATGGGAATCTCAATGGTAATTTCTCGAAGAGCTGAAGGTTCAACGAGTTGACGTGCATTTTTGAAATCTTCAGCATTAACTACAATTTGGTTAATCATATCTGGGGGGACTTGCATATGCGATTCTTCAATTTTGGGTAGCATACGGCGGAGAGCACTTAGAGCAGCTTCCTTCACCAGAAAGGCTAAATCGGAACCGACGAAGCCATGCGTTCCTTGGGCAATGCTGTGGAGATTAACGGAATCATCGAGAGGTACACCCCTTGTGTGAACTTTAAGAATATCATAGCGACCGTGTTGATCAGGAACGGAAATATGAATTTCCCGGTCAAAGCGTCCTGGGCGGCGCAGTGCTGGATCAACTGCGTCTAATCGGTTGGTAGCTGCAAGGACGAAAACCTGATCCCGATCTTGAAGTCCATCCATGAGAGTAAGTAGTTGGGCTACAATCCGACTTTCCATGCCTCCAGATTCCCGTCGAGAAGCAATGGCATCAATTTCATCAATGAAGATAATTGCAGGTTTATTTTTTTCAGCCTCTTGAAAGGCATCTCGAAGAAATTTCTCGGATTCCCCATAATATTGACTCACTATTTCGGGACCATTGATAGCACGGAAGAATGCTTCGCTTTCAGTAGCCACCGTCTTAGCGAGAAGTGTTTTGCCACAACCCGGTGGTCCGTGGAGAAGTACCCCACGAGGAGCTTGGATTTTTAATCGAGCAAAGAGTTCGGGATGACGTATTGGGAGCTCGACAATTTCTCTAATACGAGAAATTGCTTCATCAAGACCCCCCACATCATCATAGGTAACGGTTGCAATAGGAGTAACCTCTTCAGGAGCTTCTTTGTGCAGTTGTAGATCTGTATTTGTACTAACGACTACATTTCCAGCAGGAACTGTTTTGGCAACATAGAACTTGGCTTCACCTAATGCGAACGCAGCTCGCCCTACGGCGATGATTATATCTTTCTTAACTGGTTTATCAAGAAGGTTGGTTTTCAGTAGTGCTGTGGCTAGCTCTTGGCGGTAATTGATTTCTTCACCCTTAAGCGGGGTTAATATCACAGTGCGTGCAGGTTGAGCCTCAGTTTTTTGCACGGTTACGATATCTCCGATTCGAACGCCAGCATTCAGTCGAGTTAACCCGTCCATCTTTATGACGTTCTGGTTCTGGAGGGTGGCATCGCGGATTGCTTTTGCGCACACACTTTTTTTCCCGACTATCTCGAGGAGAGACTCATCTGCGAGTTGGAGTTGGTCTAACACATTAGGATCTAATCGGACTGTGAATCGTCCCACATCAACAGCACTTGCTTCGGCAACTCGTACAGATGCTACACTCATTTTAGCCACACACCAATGAGACCATAGCTTCAAGGTTTCTTGGTATTACCCACGCGAGTAGCATATTTAACTCCGGCGCCTGATAGGGGAATATGGGTCGAAATACTATGTCTGCCACAAAACCGCCTGCAATCCTCTTTGATGTAGGTCATAATGAAGAATTGACCCTTGTAGAACCTGAATTAGCATTTTTAGCTCAGCTTTTGGAAGCGAATGGATTTGCCCTTTCCACAGATACTACTTCTCTTTCAAGTGATGAGTTATCACAGTATCAGGTTGTTGTTGTGGGCAATCCGTTTAAATCCAAATTGAACTCAGATGAAATCTCAGCCTTACGCTCCTATGTTGAAGTAGGTCGGGGCTTGCTTTTGGTAAGTGGCGCGACGATTTTTGGAAAAGGAGGTGATATAGCACGAAGTACTAATCTCAATGATCTGGCAAGATTGTTTGGATTTGAATTTTCAAATAAATCTCTTGAGCCGCCACCTGAGGGCGAAGGGGATTTTTTTCATGCGGTTCCAGCAGGGAACCATCCCGTACTTGCAGGCGTTGGTTCTTTGATATTAAGTTCAGGGACCACTCTTGTTGCGGAGGACGCAGACACTCATCTCTTTCGAGTATCAAGCAGTCTAGGAGCTCCTACCATTGCTATTGCGACAAGTTTCAAAAAAGGACGGGTTGCTGCCTTTGGTGGAGGAACCTTCTTTTTCAATGACTACATTGCAGCAGGGGATCACGAAAAATTTATCGTGCAGCTTTTTCGGTGGCTTGCTGGTGAGCCGATTGATTTACCAGTTCAAAAAGTTACCAAAGCATCAGCTATAATGGATGAAGTGACAGCGACTGAAGCAATCGAGGAATTACGAGAACAACTTGATAAAATCGAAGACGAGTTGTCTAGCTTGAAAGAGGTTATCCATTCGAGTATCAAAGAAATGGAAAAAATGGTCCGAGAATTACAAGATAAAGATAAGGAGACTTAAGTTGGTGCAACAAGCTGTTCAATTCTTATTCGCCGTTCTAGTTCCACGGCGCCATAGGTTTGAAGTCTGAAATAGTCAAGCACAACTTGGAACACAGGTTGATGTAATTTCTCTGCAAGGTCATTAATGGACTTTTGGCCATCAATAGCTTCTAAGAGTAGATGATACTTCTCGGGCACTTGGGATTTGGGAACTGTGTGTACACGTACAGGAACATAACGGTCAGCTATGGCAAATGGACGAAAGAGTAAATCTATCTGTGGTAGGATATGCCGAAAATGGCTTAAATCACCCAGCCAATTTTCTAAAAGCTTACCATGCTCTCGTTCCATAATCGAAATGAGGGCACGCATGCGTTCACGAATTGCAGCTAGATCATGAGTGGAGAATACAGCGACATAGATGTTCTTTCCGTATTCTAAGAGGATTTTGACATCTTCACGGTCGATGATGCGGAGTCGTCCATTCTCGCGTTCTAGGGTTCGTAATTGTTGTCTATTCTCTGAGATACGGCCAACTAGGTCAGAAAGAAACATACTTACAGCTGAAAGGAATCCAGTGACAAGATCGGGTTCCATATTTTCGATTTGAAAATCTTTTTGGAGAAGGGTTCGACCATCACGATATACGACATAGAGACTATAGAGCTGGGCCATTCACATTCAACCTTTTGTGATAATTCTCTGATGGTTTGGGGGGAGAAAAGCTTTCCGAGACCTTACTGAACTCGTTGAGCAATTCGATGGATTTCACTAATGATTTCAGTTGGGGAAGCGAATTCTGTTCCAAGATAGGTTCGGCCCCCTGTTATATAGGCCATGTAGAAGGCTAGGAAAGGGATGAGTTTATCATCTCGAATTCCGATTTCAATGTAATTTGAAACGCTTAATTCCTGAGCGCGTTTTCGAGCCCAGTCCATAAAAACGTCATGATGTTTCTTCTGTTTCACAGGGAAAAATTCGTGATGTAAATTGATGGTAACTAAAGGAATCCGATCATTGCCCAGAAGATGGCATTGATGGAGAACATCTGCAATAGCTTCAGGTAGCCCGATATCTGGTGTATCAGAGTTTCTCAGTTGAATATTAGGTAGAAAATCACTGAATACGATAACGATGGGGAGTGTGCCAGGATTTCGACGCCGTTCTCGTTTGATGGTTTCATGGGCCCGTTTTAGCCCTGCTGCTAATGGCGTATACCCAGATAGACGGAGTGTCATAAATTTCGCTACAAGGCGTGTCCAGTTGGTTGTTGGTGCTTGGACTTCTACTGCCCCCCAGTCCTTTAACGCAATGAGCCCTACTCGGTCGCGAGTGCCCTCCAAACAGGTCTTGAAGGCAATTAGGGAGAGTTGAAGCTTATCGATGCTTTTGAGCATTGAAATACTCAGATCAACGACAAAGATAATTGTCAGGGGTGTCCGGCTTTGAAATCGTTTTTCTCGTACATCAGTGGGATTGATGTGAACTCGAGGAACTTCGAGGATTGTCGGGTTAGAGTGAAGTGCTGCAGCCTTAATTGTAGCGGGTATGTGAATGTTGCGAGGAGAGCCTTGAGGGAGTCCGGATCCTAAGAGGACACCGCCTTCGGATTGCCGTGATTGTAATGAGCCTGCGCGTCGGCCAACTTGACGTATTGACCATTTAGGAGCTCGTTGGCGTCCGAAGTATTTAGGTTCAAGGAAGTCTTTGAAATCAAATAGTGGTTTTCCTTCTTTCATGCGAATGAGAGAGGATCCTGACACGGGCTTCCCTGAGACAGATGGTTGGGAAGAACTCTGAACGGCTTTGGGTGATGTGGTACTTGTTGCTGGAGGGGCTGTGGAATCTCCCCGGTGTTTTGCCCGTTTATACCGACCCTTGTCGTCGGGCGGTTGTTTACCTTGGGAGAGAGCAGGCATCACAGAGCCAGGTCGACGTTGATATCGGTAGATCCGTTCGAGTAGAATTACCAATCCCGCTGCAATCAATCCACCTACAACAAAGTTGAAGGGAGGGGGAACGGGCATTATGAGTCCGAGTGCAGCTGCTATTACCATGAAAAAACAAACAAATCCGGTATAAGAACAACGACCAGCAGCGCCTTTTCTAGGCGGGGTTCCGAAAAAACGTTCGCCATCCTGACTGCTGTCCAAAGGATGGTATTGCTTGAATTTTCGTGTGAGTTTTTGGTGCTCATCCTTTGTAAAGGGGTCTTTATCCTTGGACTGGGGAGTCTGAGTCTTGACTTTCTTTTTAGCTTCCTTCATGATATTTTGAATCTCTTCACCTGTTGGTGGTTCGAGAATTCCACGTTGACGGGTTCGATGGCTGAGAGCCAGAGGGGCTACTATTTCTACATCTTCAGGTGTAACACTAGTACGTCCATCAAAGGCGGCAAACGCCATAGCTGTTTTGGCGATTACGATATCGGGACGAGCACCATCAACTTGGAGCTGAGTGGTTAACTGAGCAATGAGTTCCATTATCTCCTCAGATAGTTCTATTGTCTTCATTTGCTCTCGTGCAGCTGTAATTTCGCCCCTGAGCTTCTCCTCCTGCGATGCCCATTTCTTTTGGAGGCTTTGAGGATCGCGTTCAAAATCGATATTCAACTGAATGATTTCAACTCGTTCCGCAATGGTGAACGGGCGTTGGATTGCCACATGAAGGGGAAACCGATCTAAGAGTTGGGGACGGAGTTCTCCTTCTTCCGGGTTCATGGAGCCAATAAATATGAACCGTGAGGGGTGGCTAACGGAGATGCCTTCCCTTTCGACGACATTTACTCCTGTTGCTGCAGCATCAAGGAGTGAATCAACAATATGATCGGGAAGTAGATTTACTTCATCGACATAAAGGATGTTTTGATTTGCATCAGCAAGAATTCCTGGTTTGAGCGCGGCTTCGCCTTCACGGATAGCCCGCTCAACATCTAGGCTGCCCACAACACGGTCTTCTGTGGCACTTAATGGAAGGTTGACGACACGCATTTTTTGTTTGATGGTTGTCAGTTTCTTATTTTTTTCAAGTTTCTCAGTACAAGACGAACAAAGACCAAAAACATCGTCAGGAGCACACCGAAATTGGCAGCCTTTGACAATGGGAATTTCGGGAAGGAGGGCCGCAAGTGATCGAACAACAGTAGTTTTCCCAGTCCCTTTGGGTCCAGTTATCAGAAGCCCGCCAATGCCGGGATTAATGGCATTGAGTAACAGTGCTAGCTTCAATTCATCATGATTGACAAAAGCTGTGAATGGGAGAACACTGCGTAGGCTAGTATTTACTTCCGGAACCAAGCGAGGAACCTCTACCACTCCTGCCCGCCTTTCGCTTATAGAATTTTGGGAAGATGCACCAATAATATGAAAGACAATACAACCATTGATTTCGCGTTTTAGGCAAAAGCTTTAGCTTCCGAAGTTCCTTCTTGTAGCTATGACCACCAAAACCCCTAAGGATTTGCGAAGCGGGCTAGCTGCAGCCTATGAAGCAGCTCGTGATCATCTTCGATATATCGTTTCTGATTTGACACCTGAACAGGCAGGGAAGGAACCAGCTCCTGAGTCACGGACAATTATCTACTATTTGACGCATATTGCGAATTCGGAGTTGTACTGGCTATCTGCTTCAGGGCGCAAGGTGGTGGTATATGCAAAAACAGTCCCTCTTGCTATTGCTCTTGATCTGTTAGAAGATGTCCGGAAACGGATGCAGCGTGAGTTAAAGGAGTGCCCTGAAGAAGAATTAGTTTTTCAACCTCCCACCCAGAAAAAGAAACCCAGTTTAGGATGGGTCATTTCACATATTACCCTTCACACCCTCTATCATAGTGGAGAGATTATCTATGCACGGTATGCAGTTGGGGGATCTGATTTGCCAAACGATGAACTTGAAGAATGTTGGGGTCGAATGATGGAAGCAATCGCCCAACTCATTTTCTTCGTCAAACAGTAGTAGTTCATCATTAAATACGAACTTTCAGTTTCGCTTTTCATGCTGCGACCAGTGAGGAAAAGGTTTCTTCAAAAATAGCATAAGAAGTAGGATCAAATAAGCAGAACACAATACGCCGAAGGCTAGAATCTAATTCCTGTACAAAAGCTAATGTGGTACTAAGAATAATCTCAGCAGCTTGCTCTTTGGGGAATCCAAAGATGCCTGTGCTAATGGCAGGGAAGGCAATGCTACGTAGATGCTTTCCTATAGCAATCTTGAGCGCATTTCTCACAGCACTTGCAAGTTTATTAGCTTCATCTCCTTCTCCCCAACGAGGTCCGACAGCATGAATCACATAACGCGCTTTTAGGTTTCCTCCAGTTGTAAGAATTGCTGATCCAACTGGCGTTCCCCCGATATCATCACACTCGCGTTGTATAGCTGGTCCTCCGCGTCGGCGAATTGCACCTGCAACCCCGCCTCCCATTTGGAGTGACTCATTTGCTGCGTTAACAATCGCATCAGTCGCAAGTTCGGTGATATCGCCCTGTACAAGTTCGATTGTAACTTTGTTGACGACCCGCCGCATACTCCAACACCATTCGACCAACCGCTACCTGCAAAAGTCCTATTTCTAAGCTTAAAGGTTTCCCTTGACAGTGACTTGATATGAGGTAGATTGTATGTATTAAAAGCTGGGAAAGAGGGGAAGCAAACCCCAACCTGTTATTCCAGAGATGAGGATAAATATCCAGCAAAGAAGGATGAAAAGAGAACCTGTAATCAAGAATCCTTGTTTTGCTCGAGGATCAATTAAGCCTAGATGTTCATCGAGGTATTCAGTTTTAAAAGTTAATCGAACATAGTAGATTGCTGCAATTGCCACTGGCACCCAGACGATATCCACAAAGGTGAAAATCACTCCAATAGCACCAGCAATTCCAAAGAGCCAGAAATCAGCAATAACAAACGCCACTGTTTCCCAAACCACACCTATCACCATTGCGAGATTTTCACGAAGTGGCCCTATAGATTTGGTTCGACCGATATAACCGACGATGAAGGCTTCTGGACCACGAACTGCGACAATTCCGGGGATGAAAATCGCAGGCCAACCCACTGAGGAGATAAGGACACCTTTTCCGATTAGTTGCCCAATTGATGTAATAATGAGCCCTAAGGAAGGTCCATAAAGGATGGCAATTGCAAATATGAGGATGGATGAGGTATCAATTGAACCGATTGGGGGAGGGAGAACTACCGCAAACATCGCCATGAAGGCCATTAGGGCGCTTAGAATGCCAATTGTAGCGACGTATAAGGATCGCGGAGCAGATTTTTCTGCCAGTAACTCATTCACGCATACCAACTCCCGAATGAAGGGGAGATTCTATACGGGTTGTATATAAGGGTTGTGTAAAATCTGTAGACTCAAAAGGAAGAATTATCAAGAACATGAAAGGTTCAACTCATTGAGGGTTGGCGATGATCGACGATCCTGCAAAGTTGATTCAACAGCTAGAATCTGGCATTAGTAAGCTTACTCAAACCCCTCACTTTGCCAGACTTGTGCCAGAAGTTGGAGGTAATTTTGTAGCCTGTCTATCTGGAGCTAAAGAACTTTCCCAGGTTGCAGGGTTGACTGGTCGGATTATCCTAGTTCGAGGGAAACCTGAAGCTATCGGTGAGGTTGATTTTGGCTGGGCACCTTACATGGGACGTGTAATCCTCAAAGCACACGCTTTGAATGAGTCAATTCATGCTGCTGTTTCGTTACGCCATTCAAATGAAATTGTCGAAGCCGCTCGACAAGCTAACTTGCAAGTTGTGGGATATCGGCTTGGAGAACGCACACCAATCCCTGAGTGCATGACGCTAGAGGGCTTAATGAAATATGGATTTGTTCCAGAAGTGCTGTTTGATTGGGGAGCCCATGGAGTTGAACCACTTGTGGTGGTCTTTGGACAAGCTCCCAAAGTGGTTACTCAAAGAGTGCATGCAATATTAGGAAGATTACTGGCTGATGAGTGACAAAAACTTGGCACACACCAAATCGAAGAACATTGAACACAAACGTGCTGTGAGTCTAGCGTTTGGATCAATAGCATCCAGTTACGATTCTTGGTACCAGACAGCCATTGGCAAATATGTCTGGTTTGTGGAAACACAAGCACTTCAAGCCTTGTACCCGACTACCCCTTATCATGTAGCTTTGGAGATAGGGGTGGGCACCGGTAAGGCGATCTCGCTGATTGGGGATACACACTCTCAACTCATAGGAATTGATATTGCCTGGCAGATGCTTGCAATTGCCTATGGCAAGTTTGCGAAATTTGATAATATACAGTTAGTGCTTGCAGATGGAACCAGCTTACCTTTTCGAAATGAATGCTGTGACATTACCTTGAGTATGACCGTGTTGGAATTTGTTAACAACAGAGATGGGTTTGTCCAAGAAATTTATCGGTGTTTAAGGACTGCAGGAGATTTGCTATTAGGAGTTCTTACTTCACTTAATTTGTGGGCCGTCGATCGACAAATTCGTAGCTGGATTCAACACGATGTGTTTGAACTCGCTAGCTTTCCAAATCCTTGGCAAGTTGTTCGGCGATTGTCTCGAAATGGTTTCACCCAAATTCGATATCGGGGAGCAGTCTATGCTCCTTCATTTTTACCTGAAAAATGCTTCCCGTTTATTTCTAGGTTTGAGGCTAAACTGGGTAATCGGTGGCCGACTCGTGCAGTTGGTGCATTTACGGTGTTTAGTGCAAAACGGGGTGGACTTAAGTCAGACGATCTGTGAAGCGTTTATAGGGATCTTCTCCGGGTTTAAGGCGCTGGGTTTTCCCTTCTGATGCAATCCGAATCTGTTTCTTCTTCGTGATTTTTCCAATTATTGCAGCTTTTCGTCCATGTTGACGAATGGTTTCGATTATCCCATTGGCCGACTCATTGTGTGTGACAATAAGGAAAGTTCCAAATGATGAGCAATAAAGCGGATTCCAGCCCAAGTAGTTAAAGAGCAAGCTACTGGGTTCATCCCAAGGAATTTCACCACACTGTACAACCATTCCTAATCCAGTGGCTTGTTGAAGTTCAAATAGTGCAGTGGCTAATCCCCCTTCAGCGATGTCGTGAAGTAAGACGATTTGCTCGCGGGGAAGAGATTGGACTATTGGGACCACACGGAAAGGGCTTAGGTCATTAGCTAAGGCTATACGCTGTGAGCGGGGGAAGACGGTATCCACAGTTGCGGGTTCGATGTTGGCCAGAAACCATATGGTTTCCCGACCGATAGGACCAACAGCTACTATGACATCTTCCGGTCTTATGTTGGATTCATGGCCTGGTAAATCAGAGAGTATTCCAAAACAGGTTGTAGCAATAAGAGGGGCTTGGAGTCCATCGTATCCACCAGTATGTCCCCCGATAACTTTGAGATTAAGTTCTTGAGCTTCATGTCCAAGCTGTTTCATGGTTGCAGTAAGCCATTTCTCACCAGTGTTGGGTGGATAATAGATACCCAAAGAAAGGTACTGGGGAGTAGCCCACGCCATTGCGACATCGGTGGCTGAGTAGTGAACTGCGAAGAACCCATAGAAGTGGAGTGGTATACCCAACACGGGATCTGAGGCAACAACCACATTTCCAGTAATAGGAGCAGCACCGTAATCTAGAAGCACAGAACGAGAATCAGTAACACGAGGAAGGTAGGGGAACACGAGGCGTTCTAGGTCGGATAGCTTAAGTTTGCCCTTAGGAAGAGTCACTATGGTTACCTCAGATGAAAGAACAACATAGCAGGTTATAATGGATACGGTTCTTAGTCCTGAATTCATTCTTCGTCAATTTGAGCTTCGGTTCTGTGAAACCTTGGTTCTAAGGCAATGAGAGCAGTTGCAAGAAAGATTAGGACGGCTCCAAGCCCTTGCCAAGGAGCGACAGGTTGACCAAGGAAGAAGAAGCCAAAAATAACAGCGCTAATGGGATCCAAGAGGAGAATGATGGAAGCCGCCGAGGCATCTATCTGTTTCACACCAATATTTGTTAGCAAATAGGGAATTGTGGTCGCGATTAGAGCAAATCCCAAAAGAAGTAACCAAGTGGGAGGAGGGAGGATTAATTGGATTCCAACGATTCGTGGGTCATTAATGAAGAGGCTAACGATGAGGATAATTGGAACCATCCAGAGCATGGCAAAGAAATATCCCCAAAAGGTGGCCACGGAAGGGCGGTATCCTTCATGTCCACTCCATTTTCGTCCTAACACCATATAGATTGCTGCGAACACGGCATTGGAGAGGGCTAAAATAATTCCAGCTAGGGGAGCTGCAACAACAAAAGGGAAGATTGGAAGTGAGACAACTATTGCCCCTACAATGGATAGAGGAACAGCAATGAGTCGAATGGGAGTCAGTGATTCTTGGAGCATAATGCGTCCAAGGAGCAGCGTGATCGCGGGATAAAGATAGGTAAGCGAAACTGCAACCACAACCGGGGTACCAATCGCGATGGCAGTGATGTACACTATAAGCCCAAGGGCGATCCCGATTAGCCCATAGATGATAAAATGCACGAGATGTCTGCGTTGAATGGTGATATTGCGGAATGAATAGCTAATCCCAAGTCCAATGAAGAGGTAAAGGACGGTAAATGATGTGCGAAACAAAGCTTGTTGAAGGGATGAGACGCCAAAGAAGGTCAGGTAGGATGAAAAGACTGGGATAGTACCAAAACAGATAGCGGCGATGATTAAGCTGGCATAACTGGTTTTGTGTGAGATCATCGTCATCTTCCACTTGGACTTTCTATGGGGCTTTGATGATAGGCATTCTTTTGTTTATGCCTTATGTTTTGTTACGGCTTTAGCTCCCTCGTGCAAGGCTGTAATGTTTTGTTTTTTGAAGCGTTTTAGCTTGTCATCTAGCGTGATTGTTTTTTCGAGGACCTTCATGTCAATGCGGTCATCAATTGCAGCAAGAGCGCCCAGAGAAGCAACGCCAATATATCTCACATGCCCGAGAGCATCAGCAAGTTTACGAATTCCAGCATGGTATATGGTAGTTCCATTTTCTTGGGGAAGATCGCGAAGTCCCAATTGCACAATCGGATCATTCAGAATTTCGGTTTCAATTAAGAGAAGCTCACTGCTCAGGTCGGGAGTGATTGAGCAGCATCTTTTGAATGCTGGTGTTGAAAGCACGATGAGAATATTAGGTTTTTCAAACCGCAATTCAAAAATGGGATCAGATGCTATTGTCAGATCTGCTGTACAAGCCCCACCTCGGGCAGCTGCACCATGGGATTCCGTTTGTAATACATGAAATCCTTTTTGAGTGAAGGCAAGTCCTAGAATTCGACTGGCTGTGACAACACCATAACCGCCATAGCCTGCAAATCGTATTGTAAGATACATGACACCTTTCTCTCCCTTGCTAGCCCCAAAGTTCTTGGAGATGTTCGATAAGTGTGGGTCGCAATTCTCGCCGGAACAGGCCAAGCTCGACATCCTTGCCTTTGAATTTCAGTTGATATCGTGGGTGCCCTAGATGATCACCTGATTTCTTGCCTTTCAGAACTTTTAACATCCAGGCCCCAGGATGCCGTCGGTATTGGTCCAAGTCTTCCGGGGAGAGGGCAGCTTGATATTCTGAGAAAAACTGAGCCGCATAGGTTGGACATTGTGAAATGACTTCGATGAATGAAAAGCCCGGATGCATAAGCGCTTCTTTAATGGTAGTAATCAGTTCATTCACATAGTATGTGGTCCAACGGGCTACATAACTGGCCCCAGCGCCAAGGACTAATTGGGTGAGATCAAAGGGAGCTTCAGGATGTTGTGGATAAGTTGATGTTTGGACATGAAGCGGAGTTGTTGGAGCCGATTGTCCTCCTGTCATCCCGTAGTTGAGATTATTAACTAAAATGACAGTCATTGGGATGTTACGGCGAGCAGCATGGATAAGGTGATTTCCTCCAATAGCAGCACCATCACCATCACCTGTAAATATGGCGATTTTGAGCTTCGGATTCATCACTTTAGTCCCAGTGGCAAACGCAATGGCACGGCCATGAGTGGTATGTAAGGTATCACCTTTGAAATGGGGACTGGGAATCCAGGCAGAACAACCAATACCCGAAACCCCTAGGAGGTCTCGATGCTGAAGTTGTTTGGTTATAATTAACTCGTCAACGGCACGGACAAATGCATTGAGTATTGTCCCATTACCACAGCCAGCACAAAACGCACTAGGCAGATTTCGAAGATAATTCTCACGATAATATGCCTGAGGTTTACCGAGTGATTGGTCGGTCTTTGTCATGCAGCATTCACCTCCCTTAGTTGATTGAGAATTTCATTTGACTGATGAACTTCTCCAGCTACCTTCGGGACACTGATGACCTTCGCATGACATGCAATACGGGCGATTTCGTGGACCATCATACCCATGTTCATCTCCACAACGAAAACTCGGTGAACACCTTTGAGTAATTCAAGAAGGTGGGCTTCTGGTAATGGCCAGAGTGTTTTCAGACGGATGAAGCCCACATCCTGTCCTTTTTTCCTTGCTCTTTGAACCGCGTGGTAAGCCGGTCGAGCAGCCGCTCCAAAACTAAGTACTACAGTCGATGCAGAGCTGAGATGTTTTATTTCTAAATCAAGCCCTTCTTTCTGGAGAGCAATTCCTGCTTGCCGATTCTTTTCAAACAGCCACTCAATTGTCGCACGATGGAAACGTGGGGTATAGTCACGAATACCGGTCGGACGGTGTGCGGAGCCTGTGACAAGCAAATTCATCCCATCGCCAAACTGGGGCATCTCATACCGGAGAAAGATTTCATCTGGATTGGAATGCTTCGGAGTAAGTCTTTCCCGGTTGACAATTGGGATTTCTTCGAGTTTTGGAATTCTGAGGGGTTCACGCATATAGCTGACTTCACCATCTGACATTACGAGTGCGGGCGAGCGAAAACGCTCAGCATAATTGAAAGCCTGGATGGTAAAATCGAACATTTCTTGGACTGACCAAGGAACGAAGGCGATTGGTGCAATATCTCCATGTGAACCATAACGAGCCTGCATGATATCTTGCTGCCCAGGCATCGTAGCTTGTCCTGTGCTAGGGCCTGACCGTTGGGCATCAACAACGACAATAGGCGTTTCAGTGAGATAGGCATAACCAAGGTTTTCTTGCATCAAGCTGAACCCGGGTCCGGAGGTGGCTGTCATTGCTTTTCCGCCAGCCCAAGAAGCTCCGATGATCGCTGCAATTGAAGCGATTTCGTCTTCCATTTGTAGATAATAACCTTTAACTTCGGGAAGTCGTTGGGCCATCCACTCAACGATGCTTGTCGCGGGTGTAATGGGATATCCTGCAAAAAACCGGCAGCCCGCACTAATTGCGCCCTCTGCACAGGCTGTGCCACCATCAACAAAGTACATACCGGCTTTCATTCTTCCTCAACCTCAATCATAATTGCCGCATCAGGACATCGTTTTTCACATAATCGACAAGCGACCCCCTCTTTACCATGGACGAGCATACATTTGATTTCTCCGTTCTGTACGAGACGAGGGCTATGACCACCCCAAGCGGTAGGAGTATCTTCTTCTAAGATTTTCGTTGGGCAGAAAAGAATGCAAATGCCACAGCCTTTGCAAAGGTTTTTGTCTACTGTCAGTTTGATTCGTCGTGGGATTCTAGACGCCTCCCAGAATCATGTGAGTATTTATCATCGTCGGTGAGTCTGTCTGATTACCTAAAGCTTTATGGATGGACAATTGCTCTATTTTTGGTTATAATTATGTTTCTTCTGGTTTACGAAGAAGTTGGTCAATTCCCCAACCACATATAAACCCACCAGTAATAGCCGAAATAATTGCACATGTAAAAAGAAAAGGTTGCCCGAGGAATACAGCAAAAAAAGCAATGAAGATTGCGTTGACAAACATTGCACCAAACAGTATGGTCTCAAAAATAATTCGAACACGGCTTGATTTCACAAACTCACTCCCAAAGCTAAGAAACCATTATGTATATTTTTGTTCAGTTCCTTATTATTGTAATTGTTGAATATTGAAAAAGAAGTTTTTTGACACAAAACAAACCCGACATATTTTGCAACACATTTATGGAAAGACGAGTCTAACTGTTGCGTTATGCCGCAACGAGTTAGTGGTCGATTTCCACGATGGCTGACGGCCATCTTCATGTTTGCCATTTCCTTGGTCCTTGTCATCTTGACATACTTTATTGATATTGTGGGTGCTCTTTACTATTTTATTAGCATCCTGATTGCCTTTCTGCTCTGGACTTACGTCGATAAACAGCCTGTTGAGGGATTTGGTTTTAATCGCATCTCGCGATGGTGGCTTCAACTCATCTTGGGAATTATCCTGGCGAGTACAGTTCTTGGCTTGATTCTCTGGCTTGAAGTGCTTATTGGTTGGGTTGTTTTAAGCCCTGTCTTCCTTACTGTGCCGTTATGGGCGATTGTAGGGCTTCTTGCATATTATGCGATATGGCAGGCGCTGGTTGCGGCAGCTGAAGAGTTTGTTAGCCGAGGGTACATTCAGCAAAATCTCGCAACCCAATTACCCATTCCGCTGGCAATTCTAGCTGCCTCAATTCTCTTTGCTGCATTACATATTCCAAGTATTGTGTTTCACTTGCTACCTGTACCTCTTGCAGTCATCATGTTCATGAATTTGATTCTTGGGGGAATCATGTTGGGCTTGGCGTTTGCCCGAACTGGACATTTATGGTTGCCTATCGGATTGCATTTTGGCTGGAATTACATGCTTTATCATATTGCTGGCTTTGGTGGAAATGGAATCTTTGATGTGCAAAATCTGGGTCCATCCCTGTTCACTGGTGACCTGATGGGTCCTGAAGCAGGATTGTTTGGTACCCTTGCCTTCTTGTTTTTAATTACTATTGTCTGGTTAGGAACTCAACCAACTAATGGGCAGCTTATGCGAACTTTTGAACGTAAGCCCTTGCTGATGTTTGCTTTTGGATTCCTCATGATGGCCATCCCTGTTGTATTGGGGATGGTCTTTGCGGGACTCTGGCTATTCCTCGTTATCTGGCTTCTTTACGCGATCTTTTTTCTGCAGATTTGGGAAAATCGAATGCTGTGTAGTCACTGCCCCCATTATGCTTCTGAAGGACGTATCTTACGGTGCCATGCGAATTATGGGCTCTATAAACTCTGGAAGTTTAATCCTGCGCCGATGAGCCGTTCTGAACAAGCTCAAATGGTAATCGGTGTTACCATTATGATTGGGTTTCCTTTTCCATTGTTGGTGTGGGCTCAGCAATGGTTCATGCTGAACATCGCCTTATTTGGAGCAATTATCCTCGGGGCTATCTTATTCGGTTGGCTGTGTCTCCGTTGTATCAACTTTTCGTGTCCCTTCAATCGTGTACCAAAAGCTGAGGTTGATGCGTTTCTGAAAGCACACCCAGAGATACGGAAAGCTTGGGAAGAAATGGGATATAACTTGGATTGATTCCCCGTTTTAACTATGGTGAAATGCCTTTGCAAGCGTAGCGACGCGTTCACCGACAAGTTGACTATTTCGAATGGCAATTTGGTCCTTAGGAGTCCCTCGCCAAGAAAAACCCTCAGTTTGGAGTGCAGTCATCCCCGCCCAAGCTTCTTTCACCGGATCACCGACCCCGCCAACGACAATCATTCCTTGTCCGAGTGCATAATTGATGAGGGTTCCAGCTGTTGTTTCCTGTCCGCCGTGCCTAAGTCCTGCTGCAACGATGATTCCAACGATTTTATCACGGAGTCGATGGTCAAGCATTTTTCGAGTTCGTGACCGATCAATGAGGTTTTTGAGAAGCCCTGGCACGGTTGCAAAATAACAGGGGCTGGCAAAAATGATGGCATGAGCTGCCTCCATTTTATCTAACACTTTTGGAACATCATCTTTCGCATCCTCTGGGCAGAGTTTTTGCCGGACGCAGTTGTCACAGCCAGTACAGGGAAGAATAGTGTAATCAGCGAGGCGGAGAAGCTCGGTTTCGACTATATCAACTGACTTTGCAGCGGCAAGCGCTTGCGCCAAGAGGAATTCCGAACTTGATTTGTCTTTTTTGGGGGATCCGCAGAGACCTAACACCTTGATTGCCATGGAAACACACATCTGCCGAGTCCTATGACGGGCTTCCCCAATAGGGTTCCGGTGTCAGTCCTAAGCTAGCTGCGGACAAGCCTTTTTCGTAGAAATTAGCGAGGAGGTTGGTGGCGAAGAGCGTTTTCGATACGTCGGAGGTCAGCTGGTGTATTGACATTGGTAAACGTGAGTAGTTTCTTGTCGAACCGTTCGAGAGCAGTTGTTGATAGATAAATAACCCGACCGATTCTTTTGATTAAACATTGCATGCGGTATTCCTTTGCTTCTAAGCATTGAGTTGCAATATCGCGAGCAATATCGGTTGCATATACAGAGTGAAGCGGTTCAACCCAACCGTTTGGCCAGCGTGGAACTGCAGCATGATGGTTCTCGACCATGTTCCATAAGATTTCAAAAAACATGTTATGAATTAGTGGTGAATCGCAGGGAAGGAGTTGAGTATAGGGAGATTTAGCATGCTGAAATGCAGTAAACGCTCCAACCAATGGACACCGCATTTCATTGTTTTCATCGGTAAGAATTTGATCTTTTGAGATGTATTTGGAAAATAGGTCTTGATCAGCCTTTGAATGGACAATAATTATGACTTCGCTGGCATGGGCTTCACAAGCATCTACTACATGGAGAAATAAGGGCTTGCCAGCGATTTGGATAAGAGCCTTAGATGGTTTGAAGCGATCACTTCGTCCCCCGGCTAAAATTGCGACAGTAACAGATTCCATCACTTGCGTCACTCTTTGAATCTATCATTCTCTACGCCGCAAAAGCTAGCATTTGGACTAAAAAGTTATTGATACAGTAAATCAAGAAGAAAAACGTGATTTGCTTTTCGCTAGCTTTGGAGGGTGGTCTCCCCTCCAACAACATCATAATATTCACCTATACCCCTATAAAGCGAAGAAAGAGCCCATCATCATCGTTAGATTTCTTTTTAATCGCAAAATTAATAATATTTTGAGAATAAAATTCTAAATAACCCATTAAATATCAAAAAGAGCCCAATAAGCCGTTTAAAATGGATTTCATACTGAATTGATTAGAAAATAGAACAATAAAATAGGACTTTGTAACATAAAACTCTCCTGAAAATCGCTTTGAGGAACAATCGACATATGCCGATACAGCTTTCGCATTGTTGAGGGTCGTAAATGCCTGTTATCTCCGATGAATCTCTTAATGCCCTATCAAACCGAATCCTTTCTCGTTTGGATCCGGAAGATCGAAGTTATGCATTGAGTTTGATACAGAATATTATAATCTTCATTAAACGAATTCAAGGCCAAAAGATAAGTGAAGAAGAGGAACATTATCCAAGACATCCTCTTTTTTCACATTCTGCCCAAAAAGGAGGACAAGACACCGCCAAAACTCTTCTCTACCGGTTACGTCTTGTTGACCAATATCATCTAGACAGAATACAATGCATAATCGATGTAGTTATCAGAAATATCCCATTTGGAGGTAAGAAACCCCTTTCATCACGCAAAGCCCAGATACTTTGGCAACTATATCAAAACCCCATGGCCCCCAAATATAAATTAGCTAAGCAAATTGGCACAACACCGCGGACCCTTTCAAAAGATATTGCCGAATTAGAAAGAGACTATGCATTTCGAATTTTTACTTCAGTTGATTCCCATAAATTCCATCTAATTCAGAAAATCATCGTTTTTGAAACAAAATCAATAGCACACACAAGGAAGCTAGCGGATTATGCTACCAATCACCGAGGCTTTCTTCGATCATTTCGACTTGACCAGGATATGCGTAGAGGTACACTGATTTATCGATACCCAAATCAAAAGGAAGGCAACCAATTGTTCGAAGCGCGAGTTGACACGCTTTTAGATGAACTGTTTATTGACGTTAATATCACTCAGGTGTTTGGAATACATCAATTCATTTCTTTTGAAATGTATAATCCTTTAACTTACGATTTTTCAATTGAGCCAGAAATTGTTTCACAAGTTCCCTTTGATTACAGTAAAAGCCATTTGGATACCCTTCCACAGCCCCGTGGGCTTACCTTCACCAAACCTTTTTGGTTTGATCAGGCTGATTTCCTTTTAGCCGATACGCTATATTCGTCTGGAACGCTTGCTGACCTCCAATATAAACAACGGCTTCTACGCAGATATGGAATTGAATATTCTACAAAAACGATTTGGAAGAAACAACAGCGTCTCCGGAAAGAAAACGTCGGTTTTCCTACTATTGAATTACAGATTCCAGGTTTCGATGAAGATTTGGTTCTAGTTGTATTTTGTACACCAAAAGCCGCTTCATCAATTCGAGCAATTTCTGTTTTTCTTCCATATGTGATGATAATTACAACGGATTCTGGTTGTTTGCTACGAATTCAGCGACCAGTCCACACTGCAACACTAACGGGACAACTTATTCGAAAAATACACAACCAAAGAGGCGTGAGGGATGTGAAACTCCTTCGATATCAAGGCAGACTTCAAACACCCCTATTGCCAGATATTGTACATCGATGGAATACAGACAAACAAAAATGGATGGTACAAGAAGAAGACATCTGATAAGAGGAAAAAGAAACGATGACAAGGATACAAAACCCTTCTCATTCAGCCAATCTAGAACCTGTCATTGACAAGCAATTCATTGAGAAGCTCATTCATCGATCTGAACCACAAGAAGATCATGAAGATTTGCGCCTTTTTCTCACAAATGTGCTACTTTTTGTAAAACGTGTTGATGGAGTCGATTTAACGGATGAGGAGAAGGAATATCCATCTCATTCCCAATTTTCTCATTTGACTTTTCGCAAAGGGCAAAGTACAGCTGAGGGATTGAAATATCGTTTAGACCTCATTGACCGATATAACATCACCAACGCGCAACGCATAATTAATATCATAGCCTCAACCGCCGTCTCAACTCCTAAGGAGAAACTAAATTCTCGTCAAATTCGCATAATCGAAGAACTACACAAGAATCCAACCATAGCCCGATATGAACTCGCTAAGAAGCTATCAACAACAGCGCAAATTATCCGTAAAGAACTAATGCATCTCCGCCAACAATTTTCATTGGCTGTCATCTACAATTTGGATTACAGTAAACTCCGATTAGGTTTATTTGAGATTGATTTTCGGACAAAATCACTGGATGCATCTGAGCAACTTGAAAGATTCTACCGGAGAACTCCTCCTATCTTCTTGCGCCGAATAAATTTTGATCACAACTATCGAGATGGTTTCTTTCACTATCTTGTCCCGGATCAACCGGCGGGTCATCGAATGTTTGCTGAACGCCTAAAGTGGTTAGATTCAAATTTTCTCGAAGAATCATCAACATTCAAAATCGAGAGTCTTCGCATTGATATTTCATTTGAGAATTATAATTTAGTAACTGGCACGTGGATGCTGGATTCTGACTCGTATTCCGTAGGAGTCTTGGAATTTCTTACAGCTCAGGACAGAGATAGGCTGCCCGCGCGAGAGATGATATTTGGGAGACCGATACGATTTGATCGCACGGATTACATTATAGCTTCTACGCCCTACATTTTTGGGGAAAAGCAGCATATCGGGGTCTGCCAAAAGGTGTTAGAACAACATGGATATTCATTATCTAAAAAGACAATTTGGAATCGCGTAAAGAAGTTGCAACAAGAGGATGTTATGTATCCGTCTGTTTGGTATGATAGTCCTGAGCTTGAAGAACTTGTCAAGTTTAGTATTACGTGCACTCCTGCAGCCTTTGAACCTATTTATCGACTTCTTTCAATTCTTCCTTATGTCTATTCTGTCCGAACAGACATTGGATTGACCTTTACATTTCACCGACCGAGTCGATGTGCCCCAATAACAGGTCTATTAGCTGACACCTTTGATAGAATAGATAGTGTTTCGGATATCAAGATTTTTCGGTACGAGCCTACCTTTAGTCCACAGTTGTTTACGAAGACCGCGGATCGTTGGGATGAAAGCCGACAACGTTGGCTTCTGAAAAAAGGTGATATCTAATCGAAGTGGTTCAGGATGATTCCTGCATAATTGAGAAGAAGTGGTCTACCAATTCTTTGGCAATATTGGTATCTATGACTTGTTGTAAGCCTTGCCATCCACTGCTACTATTGACCTCAGTGACTATCAGTCCTTTTTCAGTTTCTAAAATATCGACACCGGTATATTCGAGTCCAATTGTCTTAGCACATTTCACTGCAAGTTCTTCTAATTCTTGAGTTAGAGGACAAGGTTGTGGTTTAGCGCCTTGCCGCAGTGCACTTTTCCATGAATCTCCAATACGGGTCATAGCCCCAATGGCTCTATTTCCAATTACGAATACACGGATATCCTGATTTCCATGTTCGAGATATTCTTGAATGTACATAACATAACGGTTCGCTTCTAATGACCGAAAGACACGACGAGCTATTTCATGATCGCTTACCCTAGTCATTCCCACACCACCAGAGCCAAAGAGCGGTTTGACAACAACATCCTTGTATTGTCGAAAAGCACGAAGTGCATCACGCGTGTATTGCGTTACGGTGGTTCTGGGAACTGGAAGTCCAGCAAATTCAAGCAATCGTAATGTATAGTATTTGTCCACAGCCTTCTCAATGGCATGGGGACGATTCATAAAAGGAATCCCAAGCCTTTCAAGACAGTGCAGTGTGTCCATTCGTAGAATCACTTGCTCCAATGAGCCCCCTGGTACGGCACGTGTGAATACGCCTTGTAGAGTTGTCAGGTCTTCTTTTTTGTACTGAACTCGAGGATGCTTCCCCCCCACACGGACGATCGTTTCGGTAACATCAAATAGAACACATTCAGTGCCCTTGTGCTGAATCTCGTTTACAACGCGGCTAGTCTCCCATCCTTCTGGTTCGGCTGAAGCAACTCCCACACGCTGAATCTGTTTAACCATGATTTCACTCACCGTCGAAAGAGATCCCGATCAGGTTCTCGAACTAGCATCTGAGCTGAACCTAGCCCCTTTTCAAAGTCATATCCACGAATCACAATCACTGCGTTTCCTTCATTGGCTTCGCCCATAAGTAATTCCGCGGCGGAAGCCAGCTCATCAGCCACTGCAACCTTAGTCGATCGAAGCTCATATCCAAACAAATCTGTGAGTCCTATGTAACTTTTCACAGGAAGAAATCCCGCAACTCCAATGGCGATATTGATGGATCCTTCGCGGAAAGGTCGCCCATGCGTATCAGAAATGATAATGGCGACCTCAATGTCTAATTGGTTTCTTATGGTCTGGCGAATACGCTCAGCTGAAGCATCGGGATTTTCTGGGAGAAGGGTTACACAATCAGAGTCGGGTACGTTGGACGAATCGACCCCTGCATTAGCACATACATATCCATGAGTGGTTTCCACAATAAGATGCCCTTGTTCAGCACGGATGACTCGAGTAGCCTCCTGTAAAATCACTTCAACGAGTTCAGGCCGTTTATCCAGCTTATCCGCTAGCGCCAGGGCTTCTGCAGAAGGCTTAACATGAGAAAGGTTAACAGTCCGTCCCTCTGCTCGTGAGATGATAGTCTGTGCAATGACTAAGATATCGCCGGAATATAATGCGAAGCCACTGTCCGTACTAGCTTGACAAATGCGATTACCAACATCATCACTATGATGAATGAGCCCTAACTTAGGTAGAACATGAACGGAATATGACGAGGGAAGAGTTGTGGGTGAAGGCATATTCAGGTCATTCGGGAATTCAGTGTCACCCGCTTAAGAGTGTGCCGACAGCGAAGAAGGAAAGTTATAAAGACGAGAACTACAGCTGCAATCTTATCAATCGACCAACTTAGTCGGTCAAGCACTTCGAGCGTGGAAGAAATGCCTGAGAAATTCATTAAATACCATATTCAAAAGGACCAACTTGTCCGCGTCCCTCAAAATTACCTAAACGAGTTCGGAACAGGTGACGTATACCTAGTTGACACCGGACCCATCATTTACTCATGGATTGGGAACAAGTCCACACCTGATGAACAATTCATTGGAGCGGTTACCGCGGTATGGAAAGACCAAGATCGAAAGGGAACCGCAAAACTTGTTACGGTTCATGAAGGAGAAGAACCCAGAGCGTTTTTAGAATTATTCAGTGATAAGATTGTAGTAACCGAGCAAGATACTGAGGGGATTCTGAAACGTGTCGCACTCAAACAACACGAGTTCAAACTTTTCCGTGTACACATCGAAGATGAATTGAAAATGTTTTACGAAGTTGAACGCGATAAAGACTCTCTTGATACAGGTGATGTCTTTCTTTTAGATACATACAATAAAATCTACATTTGGCGAGGAAAAGGATCCACCGCCTTCGAACGCTGGGAAGGCATGCGAATAGCTGAAGGATATGATGGCCAACGAGCAGGACATCAAGAAGTCATTATCGTTGAAGAGGGAGAAGAACCCAAAGAATTCATCAAACTCCTCAAGTAACAATCACACCAAAAACTAGAGAGGTAACCAAGAAGGGGGAAGAAACCCCAAGTTCGATAATAATACAGTAGGCCCCAGAGCCCCTCTTGGTCAATTTGCCGCTGGACCTTTTTTTCTCAATCCCGAGGAAAGCCAGTTTAAACCAGTCGAACTCTGTCCCAGTGCAGGCGAGAAACACTGGGACAGAGCCCTATGACTGGTTAGGTGGCATCATCGAGGACTAAGCTAACGAATTTACCCAATCGACCTGTGTGCTGGATGGCATTCTTGAGCCGGGCCTCGTGCGATTCCTTTTTGACGAGAAGATGATTCTCTCGCACGACGACGAGTTCGGTGAGAAGATCATAGAGCCGACGTAATTCCATTCGATCGACTTGCTGAGAAAGGCGTTCCAGGAGGCGGAACACGTCGTTCATCTCAACCTTCTCAAGCTGGTCAATAGAGTCCGTGACATTTTGCGACCGCAAAAAGGACCGGGCTAGGCGTAAAACTGGGTCGCTATTGTCATCTGTCCCTGTGGTCACGGCAATTCCCCTCAGTGTCGCCATACTAAGCACCCCCAATGCTAGCGACGCTTGAGACTTCATGACCAGCCGGCTCAACGCGGACACGCACTCCTGCTGGAGTAGCTTCCACGGTGATCCGACCACTAAGACCACAGGTATCCTTGACTAATTCTAGTAACAAGCTACCAATCGCTCCGATTTCACGAAGGTCTTCACTTCCCGTCTTTGGGGTAATGTCGATATCGATTGGGTGGGCGTCAATGACGCTTACAATTCGCTGGGTTCCTTCCATTATTTCTGTAGCCACTTTTTTCTCCACCTTTCTAAACACAAGTGGGAAAAACATCAGAATGTGAGCCCAATACCGTGTTGATTAATGATCGACTGAGCAAGCCATCTCAGTCAGTCTTTAGTACGGAAACGGATTCGTTGCGTGCGGTTCCATTGTTCGGTTTTCACATCCGGTGGGTTTTTCCCTTGCGAGTGTGTTTGCTGGAATCTAATACAATCAATGTGCAGCAGCCTTTATATGGGGGTTCATGGAGCGGGTAACGGAGCTGACAAAAAAGCCGAATCGGCGAACAGAGAACGGGTAATCGCATGTTGTCACTTAAACTCTGTTGGGTTCACGTTTTTGTCTAACAGAGAATTAAGTCCGCTTCTAAATTTGTGCTTTTTCGTCAAAAGGAAACTTTTTATGCCATAATCTTTCTTTCTGACGATGGTGTGGCGCGCGTGGCAATGGCAGCGGATGCATGGGATTTGCTCAACACTCTGAAGGGCAATATTCAGTCCTCGATGCGCCCAAGCGAGGAACTTCTTGAAGTAACACAATTACTCGATAATCTCCGAGTATATTCTAAGCGAGTTAAGGGTATACCCCTAACTCATGAAGACTATGAGCTGGTTCCCCACAGATATTTTGACGGATTATCAACAGCACCACGCGAGCGGATTTACAATTCTCTTGTCCGTCGTCTAAAAGTAATCTTGCGGTTCAATATCACATCATATGAAAAGGTTTCCCGTGATTTACTTCGTGGCTTAGTAACTGATGAAACAGAGAGACTAAATGGAAGAGAGCTTCGACTACTTAGTATACTTTATCAGCGTCCAAAAACTCCTCAGGCACAGGTGGCAAAGGAACTCAAAATTAGTATGCCAACTATGAGAAAAGATCTCAAAGTTTTAGAAGAAAAAATTGGGTTACGCTTCGCCAATCTTGTGGATTGGGGCAGATTCAAGCTAAGACATTATGGTATCTTCTTTGTTACAAAGGGGGTTGATCTTTCTAAACGGGTTCAAGCCATCTTCAACAATGAGATGTCGACCTATCTGACTACAGCTGTTTTCGATACTACCTTTCGGCGAGGGTTTGTTGGTTTTCGAATTCCAGATCAAGGAAAACCAGTTCAACTATTCCTTGACCAGATACAATTTTTGGATGACGAGTTCTTCGAAATATGTCAGATTCATGAGATTCAGAAGTATTATCAAGCGATATGCTTCGACCATTTTGATTATGAGTCCAGTACCTGGTTAATTGAAGGCGATGTGTCTTCTATGGGACTACTCAATTTCGTCCGGGAAAATTGGGCTGTTCTACCGAAGCCACGGGGATTATCCAATACATTAGCACGTTCCTTTGATCAGTTGGACTATTATCTTGCTTGTTTTCTCATTGGTGATGGTCGGGCCAATATGAAGAAAATACTTCAACGATTAAGTGCTAGAGGAATAGAAGCTCCGCGAACAACAGTTTCAACGCGGAAAACTCGCTTAAGTAAGGAAAAGACATTAGAACCATATTTTATTTTTTCAACACCACAATTACCTTTCTTTATCACGTTTGCTATTCGGTGTGAACCTCACATCGCTGAGCAGATTGTTGTTGCTGTTGCCCAGATGCCATTGGCTTTTGCTACAATCTCGAATATCGGGTGCGTTGTGAATGTCCAAGTGCCTTCTCGAAGCTTGGGTCAGATTCTAAATCTTCTTTCATTGACACACCAGGAAGATGATGTTCATGAGGTTTGGCAGATGCAGCAGTATAAGAACGTTGGATCTGTAGACCCAGCTAATATTGCTCCGAAGTGGAATGGTTCGTATTGGAATTGGTCCGAAGAAGAATTCACCATTCCCTCATTTGGGCGCGAATATTAGACCACCTTTGCGAAAGGATTTTGTTTCATTGAACCTATTCTATGAGTCCTTTCCTAATTGGTGGTGTCAATAATAAATACACAATTAGCTGTCCGAGAAGGAGATTTCGTTGAAACGACCGAAGGGTTGATTTTTGATGTGAAAGGATTGGTGCATCCTCCAAATAGAGTGATTGCGTTTTTACGATATTATCCTTCGGCTAAGGGGAAACGAGAACGGGATGGTCAGCGGTATGACAAGGTCTACCATTTGGCAGAGCGATTTGATTTTCTCAAACAGCACTATTCTCATTATCTATATGATGACCCAGTATTTGGTCGGGAGTTGCAAGGAATTCCAATTGAATCGATTAAGAAAGTCTACCAACCCAAAGCAAGTCTTGTGAGATTAAAGGAAATTGAAACGCGGGATGCATTGCAGCAAGATGTGGTGACGTTCACAGAGATGATTCAAGAACAGGCTAAGATATCAGTAGAAGCTCTTGGGATATCCGGAAGCATCCAAGTCAATTTGCATGGTCCCACCTCTGATATTGATCTTATCGTCTATGGTCGACGAGAAGCTCGAACATTGCAACTAGCCCTTAGACGAGCGCATATGGTTCCCGACGAGGGGATTTCAGCATATCAATTGGATACCTATGCTGCTGTGTATAATCTTCGCTGGTGTGGGACCAGTATTCCGATTGAAACGATGTTGTTGGTTGATGGGCTTAAATCAATGCATGGAATTTTTGGTGGTCACCATTATTTCATCCGAGCAGTTTTAGATTGGGATGAGGTTCAAGAGCGGTATGGGGATTGCAAGTACCGTCAGGTAGGCCATGCCCGGGCACGGTGTCGAGTGACAGATGATCGCGATGGACTGTTTACACCTTGCCGATATGAGGTTGATGACGTGACGATTGTGAAAGGAACCAAATCAAAGGATGTTCGTGAGATTGTGAGTTTTCGTGGACGTTTTGCTGAGCATGTACGACAAGATGAAGAAGTTATTGTTCAGGGTGCTCTCGAATCTGTTCAGAAAGGTAATGAGAAATGGACCCGATTTCTACTTGGAGATACACCGACAGATATCTTATTACCCAGTAATTTGCTTTGAGTAATGTATTGGTGGTTTTTGGGTGGCGCGTCTTCCAAAAGATAAGGATTTTGTAGAAACCAAAGAGGGACTATTTTTCACAATTGTCGGGTATTTGCACCCTCCTGATGCGTACACGGCGTATTTGAAATATCGTCCAGACCCTAAAGGAAAATGGGAACGAGGAGACGTGCGTTACGAACGGATGATGCAAGTCTATAGTGCTGCGGAAGTGCAATCGAGTAGTAATTGGCTATTAGAGAATCACCCGAAGTATATTCAACTCGACCCAGTTAGAGGATTTAAACTACCCTTGGTACCGTGGAAGAGTACGGTCGCATACTATTTGCCGGAGGTTCGAATGGCAGAAATCATCCGTAATCCACAAGATCCATTGGAATCGAAGGCGAAAGCCTTAGTGACTTTGCTTTCTGAGACTAGCGAGGTTGAACCCTCCCATTTTGGAGTTTCAGGTTCAATCTTGTTGGAAATTCACAATCCCATGTTCTCTGATATTGATTTACTCGTTTATGGTCAAGAAAACGTGCACCGAGTTCGGGATGTGATGGATGAGTTATTTGGCGAAAATAAGGTAAAGCCATACTCAGGTGAAGAGATTCAAGCCTGGCAGCTTCGACAAGTCCGAACCCTAGGAATTCCTGCACGATATGCAGAGCAAATAGCATGGTCACATTGGCAACGAGGGCGGTTTGGAAAAACCTCGTTTTCGATTAATCCCATCCGGATGGACGGAGAAATAATGAACCAATATGGAACAGAAACCTATTCTCCGGTAGAAACAGTTGAATTCACAGCCACAATCATAGAAGATGAATCGAATTTATTCGTTCCAGCGCGATACTTTGTTGGTGACATTTCAATAGAGGAAGGAAACACTGAATTGCCTGCACTGACTGAAGTCGTCTCGTTTGAGGGAGTATTTTCTGCGGTTTTTAACAAAGGTGATCGCGTGCGAATTCGTGGCATGGTTGAAGCAATTCGTGATCAACAAGGAAACATCTTACGAAACCAAGTTATTGTTGGAGCACTATCTGCACAGGGTTGGATTATCCGTCTACCATCATCCTAGTCGACTTGCAAACGAGCTCCAGTTTCGGATTTCAGCAAGAGATTTATTAGGGGTCATCAGTTATCGATTGCAATTAGCAGTGGAGTGTGAAACATCATGTCCAGCTTGGAAGTCGTGTTACTGACTGGTCGAACCCGTCGACAGGGTGTCGGATTAGAGGCGGGGAAACTCAGCGAGATTTACCATGAAGCCACCACTCAGATTCGACTTGATCCCATTGATTTAGAGAAACTCAAAATTGAATCCGGTGATACTGTGGAAGTCAGTACTGAACATGGCAGTGTCGTGCTTCGAGCAGAAGCGGCACCCCGAGCTAGCGAAGGCATGGGATTCATTCCGTATGGTCCATGGGCGAATTGTGTCATTAGCGGCGATACAGATAGTACGGGCATGCCGACGATGAAAGGATTGAAAGCAAAGGTAACACCTGCCCCCGATAAGCAAGTCCTTACTCTTCAAGAATTACTAGCTGAGATGCGTAACACACCCACCTAGTTTGACTACATTCCAGTACTGGGGGAATTTCATGATCACATATATTATACTGGGTATTGCAATCTTCATCGGATTATTAGCTATTCTCGTGGCGTTGGTTTTCTATCGACTTGTTATGCGAGCAGATGAAGGAAATGAACGGATGCGCGAAGTAAGTAACCTCATTGAAGAGGGGGCATATTCATTTCTACGTGTTCAGTATCGGATTCTTGCTGTCTTTGCTATTCTAATGGCGATAGTCATTGCTTTTGCTGAGTTTTTCTTTGGAGCTTCAAATATCGCAGCCAAAGCCTTAGCCCTTGCCATCTCCTTCATCATTGGCTCATTTGCAAGCATGGTAGCTGGCTATATTGGAATGATGGTCGGAACACGAGCTAACCGTCGGACGGCTGCAGCGGCGGCAATGGGTGGAATGAATCCAGCATTTCGAGTCGCCTTTCGAGCTGGATCGGTCATGGGGCTTGTAATTAGTGGACTCGCCTTGGTCGGAATTGCCTCCCTGTATTTGATTTGGAACTTTGTTTTTGCTCCCCTTGGTATCACAGGAGGTGTTGCCCTTTGGGAAATCATCGTGGGTTTTTCCTTTGGAGCAAGTAGTGTCGCACTCTTCGCGAGAGCCGGTGGAGGAATTTACACCAAAACTGCAGATATCGCTGCAGATATTGTTGGCAAAGTTGAATTTGAAATCCCTGAAGATGATCCAAGAAACCCTGCGGCAGTCGCTGATGCGGTCGGGGACAATGTCGGTGATATCGCTGGTACGGGGGCAGATATTTTTGACAGTAATATCGCTGCCATTCTAGCGGCAGCGATTTTAGGCGCAACAATCGATGTAGCCTTGACTGGGAACGGGATCTTTGTTCTTATTCCCTATGGAATGATCCCATTGATTATTGCCACACTGGGAGGAATTTCAGCTATTGTTGGTGTTTTTACTGTTCGGACGAGCGATTCATGTGAGCCTAATTGCTCTCTTAATCATGGGACGTACTATTCGACCATATTATTCGGAGTCCTTGTTGTTTTGGTCCTATTCTTACTCCAGATTCCCATTGTTCTCGCGATTGCTGGAATACTTGGGCTTTTAGCTGGTGTACTCATTGGATTTGTCTCTAACATTTTTACCAACGATTATGGTTTCAGACGGTTCCAACCTGTACAGAGCATGATTAGGTCAGCGGAAACTAGCACTGGCACCTTAGCTTTATCAGGAATTTCATATGGGCTTCTAAGCGTTGTTCCCTCCGTGATTGGCATCGTTGTTGCGTTAGTAGCTGCATTCGCCTTGGGCACACTAATCCCAATCCCAGGACCAATTGGAGTCTGGCAGGCTGGTGTCTTTTCTATTTCCATCGCTGCTGTCGGATTATTGGCAACGAATGGCCTTGTAGTTAGTGCTGATGCTTATGGTCCAATTGTTGATAATGCTCGAGGGATCATTGAACAAGCGGGAGCTTCGAAGGAAGCGATCGAGGAATGTGACAAACTCGATGCAATTGGGAATACAACGAAGGCAATCACCAAGGGTTTTGCAATTGGTGCTACAGCTTTGACTGTTTTTGCGCTTTTTGCTGCTTATATTCAACTTGCAACTCTACTTACTGGAGCCCCTGTCTTCATTGATATTCTGAACCCAGTTGTTCTTGCGGGTGCTTTGATAGGGGGTATGCTCCCCGTTGCCTTTTCAGCCATTCTGATTCTTAGTGTTCAAAAGAATGCAGACAAGCTGATTCATGAAATCCGCCGACAGTTCCGTGAGGATTCCGGGATTCTTGCGGGCATATCAAAGCCCGATTATGATCGAGGAATTAAGATAGCAACGCAAGGAGCACTACGAGAATTGCTACCACCAACAATTACCGCAATAGTTGTTACTATAATCACCGGTATTATTTTGGGATTAGAAGCCTTGGCAGCCTATCTTGCAGGCGCAGTAATTGTTGGACTCATTTTCGCCCTATTCATGGATAATGCTGGTGGTGCTTGGGACAACGCCAAGAAATTCATTGAATCGACCACTTACGATCATAGCAAACCAAATTACCACGAAATTCACGCGGCATCTGTCGTAGGCGACACTATTGGGGATCCTTTCAAAGATACTGCAGGTCCTTCACTTAATACATTACTTGCACTGACTTCTCTTACAGCAACCATATTCTTGCCACTCATCTGGACTGGACATCTATGGCTACTATTCCTAGTCTTCCCTTAGGCTAAAGAAAGAGATATTTTCTAGTATCGTATGTAAATTCCGAACTAAGTAGTTCATATTCTCATCATTTTTCTTCAACAGACGCTTAAATTCTAACTGTCCGGATTCCATGAATTCAAAAGCCTCATCTTCGCAGTTGAGGCAGTTCAAATCCCTTAATTAGGGTATGATTGCAATGTCAGAGAAAGATTCGATTCGAAAACCATTGATGCCTCCTGTTCTCTTGGCAATTTTATTTTTTATTATTGCCATGGTATTTCGCATCATTGACATCTTTGTGTTACAATTACATTTGACGAATTGGAGTATTATAACTTCGAAAGTCATCCCTCTGGTGATACTCCTTCTCTACGTGGGTATTGTCTATCGTACCTTCTCAGTACTTGGTATTCATACAAAATATTTGATTATCAATATCATTCTAGGTGTACTAATCTATCTAGCCTACTTCGTTTTACCCTATGCACTTCAGCGTTTCATCGAACTTGTACTTGGACTAGGACCTAGCCTAAACCTCACCATTGTCCCTGCATTCTTTGTTGCCTATTATATCATCTTTTACATCATTAATTCGTTCACGGAAGAAGGAATTTTTCGTGGCCTGATGATGCGTTGTTTCATGACCAAGACGAACGGGAATGTTGCCAATATCATTCAAGCCATCTTTTTTGGCTTCTGGCATATCGTGTGGCCCATCAATGCCTTGCTGAACGGGATGGATACAGTTAGCGCAACCTGGTATGCAACATATTATGTTGCCTCGTCATTTGTCTTCGGAATTGTGACCGGATACATGTTCCAGAAAACCAGTAGTTTATGGGGCCCAATCGTATTACACACCCTCTGGAATTTCACCCTCTTCATAGTCACTCTGACTTATGTTATTCCTCCATCGGGTTTCCTCGACTTGCTAGTTTACATAACAACTTTCGGCACTGAAGTGGTCGGCGCCTTGATAGCCATCTTTATCATCCGTTTCATTAGTCATTACCAACAACTCCCTGAACTAACGGCATGGAATGCCCCACTTCCCTGATCCCCAATTTCATATACACTCCCTATGAATCGTAGTTTGGGCGAACCGCTTAAATGACAGAACTGCCCTTTAGACCTACACTCTATGCTAAATGCTATATGAGGCTCATACCATGACAACCAAAGATACTGATGCAATCCTCGCAACTCCTCGGTCGCGGATTACCAAACATGTCATCTGCCCATTTTGCGGCTGTCTTTGCGATGACATTGAGGTAGCTGTAACCCTAACGGGTCCGTTACCCCGGGTTCCCGAGGGAACGATTGTGGAGGCGTTAAATGCCTGCCGGATAGGACACACCAAATTCCTTAAGGTCCGAGATGAGTACCGAATTTACAAACCAGAACTCCGTTCAGGCCCTAACAAATCTGAAGTGAAACAGGTATCTTTGGAAGAAGCAGTGAAAGCGGCCGCAAAAATTCTTGTGGAAGCGAAACGCCCAGTAATTTACGGATTAGCCAGTACTTCAAATGAAGCTAACGCCAAGGCATTAGAACTCGCGGAGGTAACCGGAGCCATTGTGGATAATACTTCTTCAGTGTGTCATGGTCCAGGTATTGAAGCAGTTCAACGAGTTGGGATCGGCACCTGCACTTTAGGTAAAATCAAGAACTACTCGGACCTTATTATCTACTGGGGCTGTAACCCAGTTGCAGCACATCCACGGCATACTCGACGGTACTCTCAATTCATTGAAGGCCTCTTTCAACAAGTCGAAGATCGAAAAGTTTATCATATCGATGTTCGCCCCACACGTTTCACGGATCAAGTGACCAATTCACTTATTATAGAACCCAATAAGGACTATGAGCTAATTCAAGCAGTCCGAGCGCTTTTACGAGGCCGTGAATTACAGGCCGCGGAGGTCGCTGGGATTCCAATGCGTCAAATCAGGGAATTTGCGAATGACTTGAAGAATGCGAAATTCACCACAATTTTCTTCGGTTTAGGTCTCACGCAAACTCATGGAAAGGACCACAATGTTTCAGCGGCGATTGATTTGACAGCAGATTTGAATCACCATACGAAGGCAGTAATCATGCCGCTTCGAGGTCACTTCAACGTGACTGGTTCCAATCATGTCTCCACATGGACATATGGTTATCCATTTTCGGTCAGCTTAGAACAAGGTGCACCGTATTACATGCCTGGGGAAACCAGTGCGGTAGATGTGCTGGTTCGAGGGGAAGCTGATGCGTTCTTTGCTATTGCAGCTGATCCCGCGGCATCATTTCCTATGCCAGCTGTAAAGGCTATGATGAATATTCCAGTCATTATCTTGGATCCCAAGCGCTGTGCAACTACTGAAATTTCCGATGTTGTCTTACCTTCTGCATATGTGGGAATTGAAGCAGATGGAGTCCAAACAGCCTATCGAATGGACGGCATTCCCTTACAGCTTGACAAAATTGTTGATGCCCCCGCTGGTGTGAAGAGTGATACCCAGATTCTCGATATGTTAGTACGGGAAGTCTGTAAGCTAAAAAAGATCAAACGATACCATCAATAACTCAATCTTTGAGTGGTATCCCCAATTGTTCACTGATAGAGAGAATAGTGTGTCCTTCAAAGTTGGAGATAATCAGGTCTGCATGGTTTAGATCCATGGCAGGGTTTGTGGTGGTCAAAGCGACACAAATCATGTGGGCGGATTTTGCGGCGGTTACTCCGATAGGTGAATCTTCAAAAACAAGACAGTATTCGGGATTAATGCCAAGGGTCTTGGCTCCAAGGAGATATGCTTCTGGATCTGGTTTTACCCGAGATACTTGTGTCCCATCAATTACAGGGTGTTTTCCAAAGAGTCCAAGGTGTTTTAGGGCGGCGTCTAAACTAACGGGATGGCCGGTACTTACAAATGCCACGGGCAGGTTTGCTTTTTGAGTTGATTCGTAGAAAGCATGAAAGCCACAAACGGGAAGAAGATCACCATTTTCTACGTGCTGTTGGTAGAGAAGTCGTCTTTCAGAAATTAAAGGAGTGGGATCCTCTAAAATCTTATTTTCTTCAAAGAGAGTTGTCATAATTGTAACTGACCCAGCGCCAAGGAATCGTGTCTTCCATTCACGCTCAGAGATCAGAATGCCATATGGTTCAAGGATTTCGTTAAAAGTTTGGAGGTGGAGGAGTTCACTTTCTACTGCCACTCCATCGACATCGAACAAGACTGCTTCAATTCGCTTTGAGGAAGACAAGAAAGTCACTCACCCAAGGTTTCCTTGTTCAAAAGAAATTTTTCAAGATCCTGTAAAGTTCCTGAGCCATCAATTCGATACTGGGACCCTTCTAGACCATTCTTTGCTGAATTTCCTATTTCTTTAGAGAAAACGCCTAATCGCCCTTTTTCTTGATCCAAATCTACAAGGAATGTTTGAAGTCCTAAGTTTGAGGCAGCCATATCGCTAACCGGGTCATTTCCCGCCATCACACAATCCTGGGGTTCTTGTTGAATCAGCTCAAGAATTGCATGATAATATTCTGGATGTGGTTTACAGTAAGACATGTTTTCTGCATGCGTTATTAGTGTAATATCCAAATCAAGTATCCCAGCCCAGCCAACACGAATTCTGGTTGCGATTTCGGGGAAAATGGGATTTGTAGCTATGACAACTTGGATCCCTTTTCTTATGACCTTTTCAAGGAGGGTGCGCCCGTAGGGAACGATAGTGACAATAGAACCAAGTTGTTCAAAGGATTCTTCATAAAACTGGTGAAATCTTTTGATACATTCCTCAAAGCTGAGTGTGAATGTGTCAGCAATAAAGTGGTTTGTAAACGCTTCAACGTTCGTCTGGCTTCCATCATTGTGTATCATGTGAAGTGTTGATTGGAGGAGTTTCTGGAAAAATGTGGATTCATCATAAAGGTCTTGATAGTAAGGATAGGCTAGTTTGGCATAGGAGACAAGAAACTGGTCTTCATTGAAGAGGACCAAAGTGTTATCAAAATCAATGAGTAATGCTTTAATCGTCACGGCGTCTGCCTCCGTTGCCAACCTTCCATCGCAAGAAAGGCGGAGACCTATTGGATTTATTCTTCGATGCCTCGAACTTCGATTTTGAGCTTCGATGCAATGTTCGCTATAAAATAGGAGACGGCATAAGGGAGAGCATTGTACTCTTCTTGAAATCCTTCAAAGTTGAGTGAAGCGATTCCCTCATGACCAATGACACCCACAGCACCTTGATCAGTGATGAAATATTTAATTTCAGCAAGTTGTCCATTCGCTTCGAGAAGACTTTGATAGAGTTTTGACTTTTCGACGTTCTTTAGGGCATCAGCTTCCACGATAATAATGAAAAACCGGACCCATTTATCACTGCGATCAATAATAAGCAGAAATCGGCGGTCATCGATATTGTATGGAAGGATTATGCGATCTTCGGCGGGAATGACCTTGTAGGTGAGGTTCATTTGCTTTAGGTAACTTTCAATGGTTTCCATTGTTGTTGTCATGCTATTGACCTCTGTTGATTGCATCCATTCAATGGGAGGATTTAGAAAAAGCTTCTTCTTCCTCTGGTTTTGCAACGAATTAGGAATAGAAGGCGAGTTCCGCCTCTGTCGGAAGGGTAAGGGTGAGATTCAGTTTCTTAGTGATAACAGTTAGAAAATAGATGATTCCAAAGGGAATTGCCCTGAATTCTTCACGAAAACTATCGACTGTAAGAACCTTCACTCCTTCATGTCCGACGATTCCCACATCACCTTTTTTCGTGAGGAAATATTTGACCTCTGCGAGTTCACCATTCGCTAACAAGAGTGCCTGATATAGTTCTTCACGTTTCTTTTCATTTGGTACTCGATCGGCTAACATGATAAGGACCCAAAACCGGACGAACTGACCGGATACATCAATGATGACATTAAACTTCAGCTTCTTTTCTGGGGCAGCATAAGGAACAACAATACGGTGGACTTCGCCTTCAACTGGTTTTATTTCATAGGTGAGGTTCATCGTTTTCAGGTATGTAATCACCCGATCAAGGATTTCTTCCATATACGCTTCTCCGAATATACCAAGTGTCTCAACTGACCCTAAGCCATTAGATAAAACTATCTCCTTCTAGCTGATGAGATAAAAAAGAAGAAGAGAGATGCAATGAGCACCTCGATGATAGAATTATGCTTTTTCGGACATTTCTGCTTCCTCACCTGCTTCGCCACGTCGAACAAAAAACATGGTAACAAGTGCTATGATGAGAAATACAATTGAAAAAGGCCAAAGAAGGAGCCATTTTGTAGCAAGGGTAAAACCAAAGAACAAAACTAGAACATCAGCGAGTAGACCAAAGGCGATGGGACCAATGGCGGCAGCGAATTGGCTTGAAACGTAGTAGATACCGGTGTAGGCACCTTGTTTCTTCCGGCTGATTTCCCACAACATTACGATGCTGTTAACGTTGACAAAGGCCCAGAAGAAGCCGGCTAATCCTAGACTGAAAAGGACTGTAATGAAATCTCGCATAAAAGAGACGATAACCAGAGTGATGATCATCCCGATAAGACCCACCATGATCGTACGGCGACGCCCAAATTTCACTGCAATCAGTCCACCTGGAATGGCAAAGATCACAAAGACTAGAGCAAACAAGGTCATGGCAAGGGATGCGATATTTGCTGGCCATAACAGTGTGAACACACCATATGAAGTAAACCATGTTTCTAATGTATTGAAGGCAACAAACCATGCAAAGATTGCGATTAGTATACTGATTATAGAGCGGTCGCTGATGGCTTCACGAAATGCTTGTCGAAGCGGTTGGTCAACCTTTTCCATTTCTAAGGGAATTTCAGGCTCACGAATCATAAAGACCAGCACAACTAGTGCAAGAATCATGATGAGTGCTGTGACACCGAATGCAAGAAGTGGATTTATCCCGTAGAGAATTGAGCCTACTACGAACGCAAATATTGATCCAATACCTCCCATCAGGTTAATGACACCGTTGGCAGGGCTTCGCTTTTCAGAAGGAGTAAAATCAGGCATCATCGCCACGGTTGGAGCACGGTAAATAGCCATGGAGATATCGAAGCCTAGAATGAGAACAATAAGTGACACAAGACCTAGCATCTCGGGAACACTAGCGGCTATTGGTAGCCCAATGAAGAACCCAGCGGCGAGCGGAATACCGATAATAAGATACGGCATACGCCGCCCAAATCGATTCCAGGTCTTATCTGACCTTCCACCCATGATTGGATTCATGATGATTGCTACGAGATTATCAATCCCCATGAAAAACCCAGCTAGGGCAGCCACGAAAGGGAACGTCGGAAGAGCGCTCATAATTGAGCCTTGAAGAAAGATTGGAACATACGAATTGAAGAGAGACCAGCTAATTGCAGTCGTAAAAAACCCGAGACCTATGAGAAAAATCGTAACCCAACGAAACTTCCTTTTTTCTGCACTCATAGAATTACACACCTAATCAAAGACTCATGATCGGAGTGAATGCGAAGACAGGTACAGTGGTTTTAGCACTTAAGTGCGACAGGTTGACGGAAAGAAAAAGCGAAACTCTCTTGGAGAGGAAGTGGGAGAGGATGCCTGCAATTCGGACAGCGGGGAGTTACTTGCGTAAGAACCGGGCTATTAGGGATGAAATGATCGACCGCAGTGACGGCAACGTGCCTGTTTTTCTTTGGATAAAAGCCAATAGTAGTGTTTACTTTTGATAAGGTTGAGTTGTCCACAGGCTGGACAGGTGATAGCTTTGGTTGTCGAGCGGCTTACGGTGGTGACCGTTCTGGACTCCGCAGCTGTCGTTTTCATCACGTCCTGGTGCTATCCTCATTTTACTCGCCCCAAAGAAGCTATTTAAACCCTTGGATTTGGGAAAGGAGCGTTGATTTTCGCTAAATTGTCCAAAATGACAAATAGGAGCTTTCTTGATTGTTCTCTGGCGTTAAAGCCGATTTATAGGATTTTTAGGGGAATAAGGGCGGCTAAATGCTTATTTATATTGTGGGTAATACGCTCAACCTATTTTCAGACCTATTAGTGGTTGACAACCGACGGGCTCTTATACAGCCTAACTAGGAATATCGGCTGTAAACAGTGGTGATTGGTAGAGGAGTTAATAATGACGGTGAGTGATGACCAACTCATTCAAAAAGCTCGGAGCGCCCAGGGTCACGCGTATGCACCCTATTCTCAGTTCGCCGTTGGGGCAGCCCTGCTGACAGAAGATGGCCAGGTGTTCACTGGGTGTAATGTGGAAAACTCGACGTTTGGGGCAACAGTGTGTGCTGAACGCACGGCTGTTGTTTCTGCAGTGTGTAATGGGGCTCGACAGTTTGTCAAGATGGCTATTGTGTCTGATAATAAGGAGCCTGTGATGCCGTGTGGTATTTGTCGTAGCGTGCTCTTTGAATTTGCACCGAATCTGGAAATCATTTCAGTTGGATCATCGGGGACCATTGAAAGATTATCATTGTCTCAATTGTATCCGAAAGGATTTCGTTTTGAAGCTGAGACCGAGTAATGAGCCTTTGAGGAGTTAGGCATTTCGAGTCATGATTTGTCGGATATATTTGAAAACAAGGACAAGGAGTTCATAATCCATGACTGGACCGAAGGCGATGCGTTGGTTGTCATTAGGTTCAGCATAAAGAAAAACGTTGGAGTTCTTTTTCACTATGACGCTCGCTTGGTTAGCTTCAGCGTAGACATCCATGCCTTGGAAAAATTGTTTGATGTATTCGATATCGAGAGGGCGGCTAATTTGGACATTGGCGTACCCAGATTCAGTGCAGTGGATTTTCATTTTGCCGAGAAAAAGGGCATCGTCAGTGACAGCGGGTTCCGCTTCTTGTAGAAGTGAGAGGAGAGTCTGCTTTACTAGGTCTTTCCTCGTCATTATCCATCCCGCCAGCTTTTGTTTTATTTCAGTTGTATTAGTATGCGTGGTGTTGCGACCAATTAAGTGTTCTCGTAGCTCATCAGTCGACTTTTTAATACACCAGGTTTACGGTGAGTTTCTCCGTATAGATTTGCGTATTTAAGTCTTCAAGGTTTGGTGATAAAACTATGATTGTAGGCCGATTTGATGACCGTCCTGAAGAGAGAGTGACTCAATATGGTTCAATTGGCACAACTATTCGTTGGTTGATTAATCGGGATAATGGGGCTCGGACCTTCGCGATGCGCCGATTTGAAGTCCAGCCTGGTGGAGAAATTCCGCTTCATAGCCATAAAGCGGATCATGAAATCTACATCCTCTCTGGACAGGGAATAGCATTTACTCCCCATCAGAAGGTTCCAATTAAAGCAGACATGTTCCTGTATGTTCCACCCAATGAAGAACATGGATACCGAAATACCGGTGAAATAGCCTTGGTCTTTATTTGTGTTATTCCACTTTTTGACTAAGTCCAAGGAAATAATAGTTATCCCACTTTTTTGCGAAATTTATTTCCTGTTGGTGTGTTCGCGAGGCCTCCAAGTGCAGTTTCTCGAAGACTTTCAGGAAGAGCTTCACCAACTTCGCCCATCGCTCCAATCACTTCATCAACAGGAATCCGACTTATTATGCCTGCAAGAGCTAACTCTGCAGCTAGGAAGGCTTGCATTAACCCTCCGGCATTACGAAGAACACAGGGTACTTCAACTAAACCAGCCACCGGATCGCATACAAGTCCGAGCATGTTGCTCAAACAGAGAGCAACAGCGTGCCCTATCATAGTAGGGCTGCCCCCTGCTAATTCAGTAAGTGCGCCTGCAGCCATTGCCGCAGCAACTCCACACTCTGCTTGGCAACCTCCTTCAGCACCTGAAATTGAAGCGTTAATGGAACATACGATTCCGATCCCTGCAGCAGTAAATAGCGCCGTGATGATAGCTTCTTCATCCACGTGGAGAGATTCCCTAGCGAACATCATCGCTGCAGGAACAATACCACAACTCCCTGCAGTGGGACAGGCGACAATGCGCCCCATGGAAGCGTTTACCTCTGCTATCCCTAGTGCCCAGGCAACGGCTTTAGATATATCAGGGTTTAAAAACTTGGGCTTGCGGGAATAGAATAATTTGCCATCGCCCCCACTTAATCCGCTGACAGACCGAATGTCTTCATTGACTCCTTTTTCAAGAGATTGTTTCATTACCTGCCATGAGATTACCATTTGACCCCGAATGGTGTCCACAGATTCAGCTTCTTGTTCTGCCTCAACCTCGAGCACGATTTCACCAATGCACTTCTTTTCTCGACCAGCGAGTTTGATGAGCTGTTTCATTGAATCGTAATTCATGTATTATCACATCTTTTGGTTAGTAAATTGGAGGAATGAGACGAACGGTGTGAGCCTCAGATGATAATTCGTCGATAGCCTTCTGAGGTAGGGGTTGATCCATTTCTATCGCCATTGCCGCGAGCCCACCTCGGCGTTGGCGAGTGACGATCATTGTTGAGATATTCACCTTGTTTTGCGCAATTATAGTGGTAGCTTTTGCGACAATACCGGGTCTGTCATTATGAATTGTAATAAGCGTATGATACTCACCAGATAGCTGAATAGGCAACCCGTTGATTTCAATTACGCCGATGTTACCACCCCCTACTGAAACAGCAGTGATTTCAAAGTGAGATTTGCTTGGTCCTTCAATAAGAAGTCGAACCGTGTTAGGGGGGTATTCGTCTCCGAGGTCGACCTTTTGGAATTCAACAGACATTCCAATGTCTTTAGCGATTTGGAGTGAGTCTTTTATCCGTTCATCAGCTGCATCGAGACCTAATAATCCTGCAATGAGCGCTTTATCCGTACCATGCCCTTTTCCAGTTAACGCATATGAGCCATGAAGTTGAATTATTGCCTTTTGTACCTTTTCCCCAAGAATTGCCCGACTAATGAGTCCAATACGCACTGCAGCAGCAGTGTGAGAACTGGATGGCCCTATCATTATAGGCCCGATTATCTCAAAGACACTATCCGCTTTACCCAAAATTCACCACCATCTAATGATGACCTTGGTCTGATTATTAAACGATTCGCCAGCAAAATAAAATTAATTTATATAAGAGACATTTGTCCACCCAGATATTGGTAAGCGATACATTTTACCACAGGAAAAACCCCATCAGTAAAATCAGCGACGAGGAAATCAAAGCGGAAGTCAAGTTTGCATACGCTGAACTAGCCACTGCTTCGAAAGGTTGTTGCACCGATAAGAGTTGGGATAGTAAAAGCTCATGGTCCCCACGTCAGAATCGGGCAAAGCTCTTTGGATACCCAGCAGATAAACTCCCAGAATCCTTGACCGACGCGTATGCTGGCTGTGGAAAAATCCGGGGCAGGGTATGTCGCTAGTGCAAAGGTGGAAGCCTTCAGACCCGAACACAAGTGCTAGTCTGTCTCTTTATTCATAACTCATGAAGATGGTTACAAACAGCCAATAGCGTATTTAGAAGAGTGCAGATGTAAGAATCCTCAATCTAGTGAGAGATTTGGCTACTATGAAGATTCGATTGGGGCAGCCCAGTTCAGTGGTCCTTTAGCGGGTGGAGAGCTATGAGAGTGTGTAAACGAGGTGACACCAGTTTTCTTCGTAAGTGGGCTTCAATTGATCCTCATTCCCACATATTACCTAGAAATGAGACGGTTGAATGCTCAATTAAAATACCAAGGAACTACATCTCAGTCGTACAAAATTCAGATTCTGAGTAGTGAAGTTACCCCAAAATCACTGGTAATGGTGCTACAAAAAGGAAATACCAGAGGAAAAATGCAGTTAAGAAGATACTTACTGTCATGATTGCCCAATCCTTGAGCGTGAAATTAGGGAAGTGCAGATAGGTGCGTGTGCGGGCATATCCAAATCCACGACCATCCATTGCGAGGGTAAGAGCATCGACACGTCCTAGCGCTGAAAAGAGTAGGGGCATGAAGGTATAGCGTATGCGACGAAAGAATCCTCGAATGACTCCCTGGTCGACAGGGATTCCCCTTGCTTGTTGGGCAGCTTGAACGGTATTTGATTCTTCATCAAAGAGTGGGACTAAGCGAAGTGCAAGCACGAGAGTGTAGCTATATCGATACGGAATATGAAGAGAGGTAAGAGCTGCTGCAAATCGACTCGGATCCGTGCTTGCTACGAACAGGGCGCTGGCAAGAACAATGTTAATGAGTCGAAAAGCAAGGTTGATTGCATTGGCTATTCCAGCGAGAGTTATAGGAAAATAGGGACCAAATCCTGGGGCGAGAGGGGGGATGAGATAGAAGAGGACGATTCCATAAGGTGTGAAGAGCAATTGAACTAAGGCAATTAACAGAATGAACGCTAGAAGCCGTCGAAGTCGACCAAACGCATATCGAAGATTAATCCCTGCACCAACATAAGCTAGGAGAATGAACCCAAAGATGCAGAGAGATACGATATCAGAGACCAAGGTTACTGTAAGGACAACAAGTAGAATCAGGACAAAGAATTTGGTTAACGGGTTAAGTCGATGAACAAACGATTTTCGTTGAAGATAACCAAAAGAAGAGGTACGCATTTTCATTTTGCAGATACCTCCTCTTTAATTGTCAATTCCTGCCAATCGGCGGTATGTTTCATTAGCGCCATGTATTCCAAGCCTTGTCTGACTGGGGCATCAATGAGAAGGCGTCCTTCAAATAGGAAAAGAATGCGGTGACAATATTGCTCTGCAATTGCGGTATCATGGGTTGCGAGAAGAACGGTGGTTCCCTGAGTGACTTCTTGACGAACAACCGTCATGAGTTGATGGACATTGCGATAGTCCTGTCCAATGAAAGGTTCATCAAGCAGCAGAAGCTTTGGTTTGTGGAGGAGGATAGAAGCAATCGTAAGCCGCCGCTGTTCACCAAGACTCAGGGTGTAGGGAGATTGTTCTTGGTAGGCAAGTAACCCAAATTGTGTCAATAGCTTTACTGCGCGTTCCTGTGCTATTTGGGGTTCTGGAACGCGAAGGTGTTTTGATGCTAAAAGCACTTCCTCCTGTACAGTTGGAGCAAAGAGTTGGTGGAGTGGATTTTGAAAGACAAAGCCAATATTTCGGGCTAGTTGCGAAACAGGGTAGTCATGAATATTGTGCCCTTCAACGGTGATGAATCCTGAATCGGGTTTGAGTAAGCCCATAATTTGGAGTAATAGAGTTGATTTCCCGGATCCATTTGCTCCCATTAGTGCTATAATTTCTCCAGGTGGCGCTGAAAAGGTTACATTCTGCAATGCAGGTTGCGGTGTGGATTTTTCTTCAATGCGTGGGTACGTGAAATTTAGTTGATGGATTCCGAGCAATTCCTTTTTGTGTTGTATCGAACCTGTGGCCGCATCTGAATTCGTCAAGGGCTCTAATGTCACACCTAAATCCATCAGGGTGTTCGGTTTAAGCGTAAGTTGATTGGTGGCATTATCATAGCAAATTCGACCTTTGTTCATTAAGATAACACGTGATGCTAGATTGAGGAAAGGCTGGATACGGTGTTCAATAACCAGAATCGTGTGTCCTTGGTGATGAAGCTCAGTCAAAGCTTTGATGACTTCGTATGTAGTTTGGGCGTCAAGGCGTGCTGTGGGCTCATCGAAGATGAGGATTGGAGAATGAATCCCGAGAAACGAGGCGATTACGACCTTCTGTTTCTCTCCACCTGAAAGGGTGTGTGTGTTTCGTGTGTATAGATTTTGAGCATTGACGGTGGTTAATGCCCATTGGAGTTGTGAATGAATATGTTCTGGGGGGTATTGGAAGTTTTCTAGACCGAATGCGACTTCGTAAGTTACCTGGAGGGTAATCAGCTGACTGTCTGGATCTTGTTGGATGAGACTAATTGATCGAGCCAATTGACTTATTGATTTGGTTAGAGTATTTTCATTTGCTATGGTGACTGAGCCATCAAAGTGTCCAGGATACTCGTTGGGAATAAATCCTGTTAGACAGCGTGCGAGGGTGCTTTTTCCACTACCACTGGGTCCGGCAATGATAATGAATTCACCTGATTGAACCTCCAAGTTGATATCTTTAAGAGCTGGAGTTTTGACACCCTCATAGGTGTAGGTAAGGTTTGAAACCCGTATACACGGAGCAGATGAAAGGGAAGGAGGATTAGGTAATGACAAGGCTGACGACCTTTTCGACCCAATAAGATCCAGGATAGTTTTTGGCGACAAGTCGGAGTCCATCTTCGATAATGAGAATGATTTCGTCGTCACTTGAAACCGATTCAAGTGAAAAAAAGGCACTATACCCATCTGAAGCTATCACCTGCAGGGTCGTTGCCGAAGATAACGGTTGGGCATCAGCAAGGATTAGGTTCAGTTGTATTCCAGTGTAATTCTGGGCAGGAAGCTGCGTAACTGAGCCAATGAGCTGGGCTTCAAAGGTTACCTCTTGATCAGCATAGGTGAAATAGGAAAACCGGAGAGGTTGAGCCACTTGCCCTACTACTTCACAACTAAGGGGATCAAAAACGGGTCGCCATACGAAGACCATGTACAAACTGGCTCCAAAAGCGATAACGATCAAAAAGACGAGTGCGGAAATGCGGTATGGTCCGAGGCGCCGCCAGACGGAGTCTTCAGATCTCATTGTGGTAGTTGAAGTCGATGTGCGATAGATATTGGATTCCAGGACTAGATAGGTTGTGGCGTGACCGAAATAGCCACCAAAGATTATTCCTGAAGAGAATGCAAGAATACAAAGGAGGAACAGGAAAATGATTGGCGCTCCGGAGAAGAAGAAGAGCTGGAAGATGAGAACATTAGAGGCTGCGGCGAAGCCTCCAATAATACACCAAAATGGGAGTGAATCTCGTTGACCAATGGCATAAAAGCCAATATCAATGATCAGTCCTTGGATGAGACTTACAAGTACAACGATAAGACCGTGAGTGCTACCTGTAAAGAATTCCACAAAGCCTTTGAGAAGGCCAGCAGCAGTGGCGGTCCCTGGTTTTCGAAGTAGTCCAGCTGCTAGCACAATCCAGAAGACATGGAGGCCACTAAGAAATTGCCCTGCACCGAAAGGAGTACCGATGGCAGAATTAAGGAGGAGCCCTAAATATCCCACGAATGTGCTTAATGCGCCACCTAATGCGCTGAGAACAGCAATGGTGACCAAATTACGAGTAGTGAAGTAGTAGGAAGGAGAGGAACTATTCATGAGGTCACCTTTTCTTGATGTTTTACGGGGGGAAGCTGTCTCGGATAATTTCAATAGAGACAACGTTTTTTACCCATCGCGCTCCGGCACTGCCCTTAAACCAAGCAGGATGAGTGGTTTGTGCGGCATCTGTATTGCTATATGAACCATCTGGAGTGAGGAATGCTAGTTGCGGTCCATCAACCCAAGTGGGCGTTACGGTCCCATTATAGATATACCCGAGGATGAGATCGCCTTGAATGGCGTAGATCGACGAGTTGGGATAGAGGTTATAGTAGGCAAAGCTTTGGACATAACCATCAGCCGTGACGTTGACAATATCATCAGTATCAATGGTGGCGACAAGTTCAACGATGGAACTAAGGAGAACACCTTGATAGGTTCCATTTCCACGCCAATTTCCGATGAAGTTTTGGTAGGCCGTGAAGGCTTGAAGATTATTCATCAGGGCCAAATCGACGAGGTAGACATTTCGTTCATTGCTTCCATCAATAACTTTGACATGAAATGATCCGCCGATATAGGTATCTGGAAGCACTTCGATGGTGGCAACGTTCTTTACCCAGCGGGCACCGGCGCTGCCAAAGAACCAGCTTGGGTGGGTTGTTTGGTTGGCATCATCATTACTGTAAGCCCCATCGGTTGGTAGAAAGACTGTACGGGGTCCATCACTCCATGAAGG
>JBHLPI010000089.1:0-8000 GCA_048939595.1 Promethearchaeota archaeon
GATTGGGCAATGGCATTTTGATCACGGGGATTGGTGATTTTCAGCACAATCTGGCTATTACATTGACTTAGGCTATCGGGATGGATTCGACCTGGTCGTTGGCTGATGAGGAGTAAGAAGACTCCGAATTTTCGGCCTTCTTGTGCAATTCGCCTGATGATGCGGGCAGAGTAAGTAAGGGTTTCAGGGGGGACGAAGTTGTGGGCTTCTTCAACAACAATGAATACGGGATATGGGAATTCATCAGTGACGACAGCTTCGAAAACATCGCGCAGAAGACGGCTGACAATATAATCAGTGCTGCGGTTCCCTAGCCCTGAGAGGTCCACGACAGACGCGTGATAAGGTTTAATGATATTAGCTACGGGAACACCACTTCGTGAAAATACACGAAGTCTTCGAAGACGTTGTATGTATTTGATTGCATTTCGAGCGCCAGCCCGTGTGTCCTTGTTCGCTTCCTCATCTTGAGCGACAGCGTTTAACTCGGTGATAATATCTTCCATTAGATAGACAACATTTCGTTCTTTTAGCCGGTTTAACGCTGCTTCGAGCCCTGCACGGATGACCGTGAAGCTCTCGCCAATTCCACAGATGTCACAAAGTTCATCGAAATCTAAATCCGCAAGCCGAACTGTGTATTCTTCCACTCGGCCAATGTCTTTTTTGCTATATCGACCCGTGCTTTCAGGATTTTGAAAAACAGTGACATGGTCTGAAAAATCATGTTTTGCGCCCGTTTCAGTTTGGCTAAGAAACACGTAGTCAGCATGGGGATCAATAACGATAACAGTCGCGCCACGTTGCAAGAGTTCTTCGATAAGAACTCCCGTAAGGTAACTTTTTCCTGCACCCGTCTGGGCAAGTATGGCAACATGACGTCGGAATCCATTGATGCGGATATTCACAGGGATTTGCGGTCGAGAAATGAGGTTACCAATATGGAGGCTAGCTTCGGGGGGATAAGCGTAAAATTGGGCAAGAAGATAATCCGGTGCGATGTAAATTGGGTTTCCTGGAGTAACTGCCCGTCGAGGAAGAAGTATCCGAGGTGGATGCCCTTTTTTGGTTGGGATGAGGTACCCAAGGACGCGGGCAACGCCCCAAGTTTTGACATCATCAATATGGGCTTCCTTAATTCGGGTGATAGCATCATAATCGAGATCCCGACGAAGGGCAAGGCTTTGGGAGGTGATTCGTTCCACCTGAGCAAGAACCTGCACTTTTTCTAGTTTACCTTCAACGAGTTCTTCGGATTCAACCGTGAGGTATTCGTATTTCTGGGGGTACCGTTTTCTCTCACTAGCAAAGTAGAACTCGGTAGCTCTAGCTTCTTCAACAATAAATCCGACTGGTTCATCTTCATGTGATTCAGGCACGACGGACCCTCCTTTCTCGGCGTTTGAGGGTTAATGGTATTTTCAATTCTTTTTCTATTAATGGTTCATACAATTTTCTCACATCACTCATGGGTAAGCGGGCTTCCTGATCGGCTTTTACTAAATAGACATTATACAACTCTAACCCACCATATTCACCACGTAAGGTTCCTAGGACTTCCTTGACACGAGTTGGAGGTGGGTCGAGTAGGCGTGAGGATGAAATCTGAGAAAGCCGGGTTGGGAGGCCTGCACTAAACGCAGGCATATCAATTCTCATTGGAGTATCGTTATATGCTAATTTTGCACAAAATGTCACAAAAGTTGGAATTTGAAAGAAATCCTTCATTACAGGGATAGCCCATTCCTCAAAAGCGTCCTCACGGTCATAATCGTTATAGGCATCAACAAACCGCCTGCGAACATAGGCTGCAGGGTCTTTAGATTCGTATTTGAAAAGAGGAACATCGGGGTAGGGTTCTATGGGCGTTGTGTAACCGGCAGTTTCAGCCCATGCATAAATCAGGAAAAAGTCTGGTCGTGGTCGTCGAAGCTCATAAAGTAAATCCCATATCAGGTCATATTGATCGCCACTAAGATGAAGGGCTTTGAGGATGCGTCTAGCGGATAATGATTGTTTCTTTTCTGTATCCAAGAGTTGGATTAGTTGATCAATATCTGATGACGAGAGAGCTGAACTGAGATCCTCTAATATATCAGTCTTAAGAGATTGGAGTAGCATTCGAGTGAGGTGGCGCGCAACTGAATCTTTGCTAATGCCGAGAATCAGGATTTTTCGTTTCCGGCATTCTTCAAGGAGTTGCATAAAAGTCTGCATATACCGGAGATACAGATCCCTTTCACCAGGATAATTGAATGCTATAGGCACATGGGTAATTCGCCCGTATAAGGAGCCATCAAGTAGTATTAAATCGACATCCGAGGTGTCTTGCACCGCCTGAAGTGCTACCTGATGTTCGATGTGTTCGGAACGAATACTCGCAAGGTCGATGAGCTGTTCACGGGGAGATGCAATCATGTGGGCGTTTGAAGACAGTTGCCGGTAAGTTGGACCCCAAGAGGTGATGGCGCTTGCTCGGCATATGTACATAAAGGAACCAGAGGCATATTCGCGAGTTGATCGCCCACTATCCACAGCAATAACTCGTAAATCGGATTTTATTTCGGAAGGCAGATCACGCCATTCTTTCTGAAAGGCAGCTTTCAAAAGCCCACCAAGTTCTGTGGAATCTTCCCCGGTAAGTCGACGTCGAAAGGCATCGCGTTTTTCCTGCAACTCGGTAAGGAATAGATCGAGAAACTGTGGCATAGACCGTCACCCCACTGTCTGGTTCACAGATGCCGGATTGACGCCTTTAAACCTAACCCACGCAAGGCGATAAGTTAACAAAAAGAAATTTGCTTTAGTAGCGCTCGGAGAAGCCTGTAATCAACCAAAGCTTTATTGGTGACATCACACCATCGGCTAGCAATCGACCTAAAGACGTGACACAATTCATGCAACTTGAACTGGTTTTTCTGCTATTAGTTGGAATCCAGCTACTAAGTTTTATTATTGGTGTAGTCTCGCTATTTATCGCTCTTTTCTTTGCTTCCCGAATCGTGACAAATCGTTTGGTGTCGATGCAAGAGGCGTTTATAGGCGCCCTTGTAACCTTAATCATTTATCAAATCTGTGGATTAATTCTCTTCTTTGTGAATCCTGTTAACAGCGATTTTATCGCGCTCATCATTGCCGTAATCGGCCTTATACTACTATTAATCAAATACATTGACGTTGGTATTTTCAGTAGTATTGCTCTTGTCATGCTTTGTTTAGCTATTTTACTTGCTATCCAAGTATCTGAAAACGTAATTTTTTACATTTTATTTGTTCCCTTCCCGGGATAGCAACACCTAGGCAACAGCGACTATTCAGATAGCATTTTGCATTAACAACGAAACTATAAATGGCAGAAATAAGCTACTGATAACAACCACTAAAAAGGTGACTATGAACCATGCTTATCCCTGAATTAATCTTCGCTGGTATATCATTCCTCATTATTTGGATATTTGGATCGATTATCCTCTGGTTAGCAGGAAAAGTCGTCTCTGGTTATAACGCAAAATTCACTGATGCTCTGTGGATCTCACTAGTCGGTGCTATTATTCAAGTCTTACTTAATTTAACAATGACCTTCTTCGTAATTCCATTGCTTCCCCCAGGATGGCTCGGTTTTATACTGGGAACAATAGTACCATTAATCATCGTACTAATCGTCTACATCTGGTTGATCATGCATTTCTTTGATACGGGATTCCTTGGGGCCCTGGCTGTTGGAATACTGTATTTCATATTCATGATCATCATCGGTATCATCCTGCTCATAATTGGCATTGTTCTCATCGCTATACTAGTGTTGATATTTGGTCCCTAGGATTTATGAAGGGAGGATCAGTTCATGACTTCCCTTCCCTTCTCCTCTTTTTTTCTCCAGTCGAGATCTCCTGTCTTTCTAAAGAGGTTTTAGTGCTAGTATCCAAAAAATTGGTGTATAGATAATCTCGGGTAACACCCACTCAACACCCTTTTCTTGAAGCATAACAGCTTCAGATTGAATCTCGGCTCTGATTGCTTGGGGATCAAAATTCCAAGAAAGTATTCCGAATCGGATTGCCTTAAACATTAATTGTAGTAATTCTCCCGGAAGACGACCGCCAGTAAATGGGTCTGCGCCGAGTCTGGTTAGCGTTGTCACGATAGGATAGGGGGGTTTTGGAGTACTACCTGCACCTGGTTCATATATCTCAATTCTTCCTGCATAATCAGGTTCAATACAGGCTAGAGTGCCTTGAGAGGAAAGCACTTCTTGAAGTTCCTCTAAAGCTTTGAGTCTTTCAGGAATCCACATCAGTGTAAAATGGCTAATGGCAAAATTCACTATTGTGGTTTTAAATGGCAGAGTCGTTGCGTCTGCGAGGAGATAATGTATGTTTTGGTTATCATTTGAACTTGATATTGCTATGTGAATTAACTCCTGGTCAATATCAAAGCCAATTACCGTGCTATGCGAGATTGAGTTTGCCATCTCAGGAGTGATATGTCCCGCGCCACAACCAACATCCAAACAAATCGGAGCGTTTGTCCACCTAATTTGCTGGTAAAAGAACTGACGTGTTGGTGCAGTTCGGTTAGCTTGGTCGCAAAGGAATTCAGGAGTGTAGGGTTGCACCAGTATGTGCCTCCCAACCAGGAGATTTGGTTAGATGGTTTTAACCACCAACGTTATGGTGGCAACATACTTCCTTGTATTCAGTGAACAGCGGGCAACCGCCTCCACAAGCCTTGAGTAGTTCACAGGATAAACATTCGTCTGCCAGCTTTTTATGTCCGCGAAGGGCTTTCGCGGTTGGGTGGTTCCATATGGCATTCCATGAATCGGTGAGAATATTTCCCAGTGGTTTGAAGTAGCTTTGGCAGGGGAGAACAGCACCATCAGGTTCAATTGCTAGACTGGAATATGCAGCGCTGCATCGACGCGGACCGAGACCGTATTCAGTGGGATCAAAATGGCAGTACATTGTGGGGCTGTACCAAATCATACGAATGTCATTTTCTGTTGCCTCAGCAAGAATGTCGGTAATTATTTCATCAAGATCCTCTTCGGGGATAGCCTGTTCATCTGCTACTTCTTTGCCGCTTCCTGAATAGATGAGTCCGTTCATGGCAAACTGTTGTTGTCCCAGCTTTGCGAGAAAGGCTACGGTTTCGGTAATTGTTGGGCGATTAAGTTGTGTTAGGGTTGTATTTGTGAGGGTATAGATGTCGGTTGCGATGAACCGTTTGAGTCCAGCGAGGGTCTCCTTCCAAGCACCATTGACTCCAACCATTTGGTCATGGATTTCAGGAAGATGGGACTCGAAAGTAATTTGGACATAGTCCAGTCCAGCTTTGACTAAATCGTCTACTAGAGATTTTGTGAGACGCCGCCCATTCGTAACGAGCCCAGCAATGATTCCGATGTCTTCAGCGTATTGAACAAGTTCCACCAAATCATCGCGAAGGGTGGGTTCTCCACCGGTAAAAGTGATGTGAGGAATTGCCTGATTGAGTAGCAAATCAAGGATTCTTTTCCATTTGGAAGTCTCTAGTTCATGAGTGGCATCCCATCCGCGTCGCTCGGGAGGAACATAGCAGTGAGAACAGCTATTATTGCATCGATATGTAAGAGCTAAATCTACCCGATAGGGGGCGGGAGGTTCATGGGTGAAGGGCTCTACTTCACCAAAATCAAAGGTTTCGATTGGTGACACATCAGGTTGGGCAACGAAAGAGAGTATTTTATCTTTCAGTTCATTGTAGTGTGCACGAATAGTGTCAGGATTGGATCCACGATACTTACTTTGGATTAATTCAATGACCTCATCATCTGATTTCCCTGCAACTGCTGCAATGGCATAATCATAACCACTTTCATTAAGAAAGAGAAGGCGAGAGGCATCAACAACAATAGTGCCACCATTAGGATCTTTGCGGAGGTGGAATCGGTGGCCCTCTAATTCTCCTTTCCCGAACAGGATTTTGCTTCTTTCTGTTTCCATCTAAACTGCTCCTGATATAGCTTGAGTGTTCTTCATCAGACCATCAAGAAAAGTCTATCGAACAAAAAGCCACAGCATATAACAGTGACGTTTTAATTGGTTTTTCTGAAAAGTCGGAAGGCTTTTCGGGGAATTACACGAATCATGATAGGACGGAAGTCGTTGATTGCATGACCAAAATGGAAGATATGGAGCAGTTAGCTCGTATTTCGAATGTTGGACCGATTGCTCGACGCTATTTCGCGATGAACGCCTTTGATGGCACACTCACGATGCTCGGTATTATACTAGCATCTCATTTCGCATTACATTTTGACGCAGGGGCAATTGTCAGTGCTGGAATTGGAGCTTGTCTAGCCATGATGTTTTCCGGGTTGGCAGGAACCTATCTTGCTGAAAAGGCCGAACGTGAACGCGAATTACGAGAGATGGAACAGGCAATGCTTCGAAGACTTGATCAAACCCTCTATAAACGGGCTTCACGCTTTGCGGTAATTATCTCGTCAGTTGTTGACGGGTTTGCCCCCTTTCTTGCAGGACTTTTGCTTCTTGCTCCGTTCTTTGTTGTAGTCTATAGCCCGACGTTTTGGTTGCCTGCTGTCATAATTTCAGTAGCCACCGGATTTGTGCTACTATTCCTTCTAGGCATTTTCCTAGGTCGCGTATCGGAACAAAACCAGTGGCTCTATGGATTACAGACGCTCGCTGCGGGTCTAGGAACGGCTATAGCGATTATTCTCCTCGGATTCTTCTTCCCCTAAGATATTCAACGAAATATAGGAAGCCCTAATGCACCTGAATTTATTAGATACGCATGTAACTCATGCACCTTTAGAGCATTCTGCTTAAAATCAGGAAGTGAGTGGCTATCAGAACCTACGTAAAATCGTGCCCCCGATCGAATCAATTCTGTGATTATGGGTTGGGAAGGATGAAAACGTCCCCACGGCTGCTGTTGTCCTCGAAGGTTAATTTCGATTAGAACCTCCTGCCGTTGGCATAATTTACCGAGTTCAAGAGTCCGTTGTTGCCAGAATTCAATGAGTTGTTGGTCATGAGGATAAAACGGCACAAATCGCATAACCCCATCAATATGAGCAATTCCATCAAATAGTTTTGACAGAATGGCCCCTTCAACTTCATCGAAATATCGCTCAAGAATAATGGGTAGCCCAATCCGAGTGACTAGAATATCTAGTTCTTCTTTGATTGTTACAGCAAGATCCTCAATCGTGTGAATAGTGCCTATTAGATAATCAAACTCCTTGCGATAGCTATCGCAGAATTCAGCCACTTTATCAGCTCGGTCTGAGTAGTAATCCACTTCCAATCCTAATGAACAATATGGATATTCACTTTGGGTGGTATCAAATTCGTCAAGGAGCTCCGGAAGTTTTTCGATGTTAAGGTAACCCGGATGATTGCAAAATGCGAGTTCAAAGTGGTCTAGAAACCCAACGTGAATCGAAGATTGTTCTGCTTGATGAATATAATCTGCCATAGGTGTTGAAGAATCAGGACTATATTCGGTATGAATGTGGAGGTCAAAAACCGAGGGTTTTGTAGTCATGGAATGTATCACTTGTAGTGTGAATCGAGAGAAGACTAGAGTCACTTTGTGATATAGTATTCGAATCCTTTACGTTCATAGGAATGGATTTTTTGACTAAACGTGAATCCACGATTTTTTACGACTTGTATCTGGCGAGTTGGGGTCTCGTTAATAGTTGCTGGTAATGCTGTGAAGCGTATGATGGTGTCACTTAGTCGTTCGATACTTTCTACAAACTGTGAGCTGTGCATTTCCGGGTAAAACGAGGCAATGACTGTTAGTTTTCGGTGCTGAATTAAAGGCACAAGAGCTAACCAAAATTGCCAGGCTGCACGGTCAGATTCCATTGAATGGAGTAATACACTTAGCGAATCAATGTATACTCGGGCTTGGTCAAATCGTTTTACGGTTGTTCGGAATTCCTCATAAAATTTAGCAGTGTATCGGACATTGGAACATCTGAT
>JBHLPI010000090.1:0-7967 GCA_048939595.1 Promethearchaeota archaeon
GCTTGGTCAAATCGTTTTACGGTTGTTCGGAATTCCTCATAAAATTTAGCAGTGTATCGGACATTGGAACATCTGATTACTCCTTCTTTGGGTGGTGAAGTGGGTTCACCATAGGCAAGTGAGGATAAGCCATCCATGAGTAGAAGTTGATCTGACTTTGCAACTTTTGTGAGTGCTTCAACGGGTGGGAGATGATCGTATTCACCTACAGTATGTTCTGAGAGGAGAATGATTGCACCCTCGTCTTTTTTGATGCCATTTCGAAGGAATGAGACTCCAAGGAGACCAGAAACACCGCGAGATTCACCTTGAAGTTCCTCAAGAAGACATGTGCTACCTCGTCTTAACCCACCGCCGAGTAGGCTGTTGATTGAATCCCATTCACATTTAATAACATCATTAGTGCCTGGCATGAAGCACCCTCCTTATGGGCTGTCCTTCAATTGGCGGTTAATAAGTCTTAGCTGTTTACCATTCTCCCAATCATACTGCTGCATGAGTTTGAGAATTTATATACGTGAGAGGAGCGAGGTGGTGGGAGGTTTGACGACCGTGTCCCAGACTCCATCTCCAAATGAACCGGTCCTAATTACGGGTGGCACTGGCTTTATTGGTTCACATCTCGCCAAGCGACTTGTCGCTGAGGGCTACAGTGTCTTTCTATTTGAGGCTAGACCAAATGAAGCACGAATCCATGAAATTGCAGATCGAGTTACGGTAGTCGAAGGTGATGTTGGTGACTTGGAGAGTATCACCTCTACTCTCCGGAAATTTAAGATTCTGCACATTTTCCATACCGCTGCGGCCCTCTCGGTGGAAGCAGAACAAGATTGCGAGACTGCTTATGCCTGTAATGTTTCAGGAACCTATAATATACTCGAAGCAGCCAGGATGTCTGGTGTTCGGCGACTTGTATTTCTAAGTAGTCTAGCGGTGTTTGGGGCGAATACGCCATTTCCATTTCATGAAACAAGCTATCGTGATCCCAGTAGTTTTTACGGAGTTAGTAAAGCCTTTGGAGAAATGCTTGGAAATTATTATCATCTTCGTCATGGTTTTGATTTCCGAGGAGTTCGATTTGCCGTCGTGATCGGACCTGGGCGACGAGGAGCTGGAGCTACTGTGACCTACTCCAGTTTCATTGAGGACGTAGCACTCGGAAGAATTGGAATCATTGATATACCCGAATCTACGATTCTGCCAATTATTTATGTGGAGGATGCGGCCGATTTTCTGATGGCTTTATGGAAAGCACCTAAACTTTCACATCGAATTTATATCGCGGGAGGAGTGCCGATTCCTATCAAGGACCTCATTAGCACAGTTAGAAGGCGAATTCCCAAGGCCGAAATTAGATTCGAATTAGATCCTGATGCAGAACGAGTCGCTCAGACTTGGTCATTTCTCACGACTCTTCTGGTTGAGCAAAGGAAAGAAACACTCTATCGCCATTTTGAGGAACTTGGTTGGGAGCTGCGCTTTGATTCAGTATCAGATATCGTAAAACACTTCATTGAAGCTGTACAAAAGCGAAAGGAGATTTATTCGAACTTCTAATGGTGGTTGGACTATTGAATAAAATTACACGAACTGCTGTTTTGGGTGCCGGGGAGATGGGTCATGGTATCGCCCAAGTGTTCGCCCAAGCTGGATGTGATGTGGCACTTTATGACATCGATGGGGAAGCTTTGAATAAAGTAAAAGACAAAATCAACACAAATCTTCTCTTTCTTCAGAAACATGGAGTTATAGCCCGAGAAACAATTCCTTTCACCTTGACGCGCATCAATTTAGAACCTGATTTCAACGCGACAGTATCTAAAGCAGACTTAATTCTTGAGGCAGTTCCAGAACGGTTAGACCTTAAACGTGATATTTTTACTCAGGCTGAGAAGGTTTGTCATAAAACGGCAATTCTGTCCACTACCACGTCTGTTATTCGGGTCGGCGATATTGCTGAAGCACTCAAGACGCCTGAGCGTTTGGTGGGTACCCATTGGATGAATCCACCTTATGTTTTACCTCTAGTCGAAATTATTCGTGCCCCACAAACAAAGGACGCAGTCATTAAGCGGGTTCAGAAGTTTCTGGGAGAACAATGTGGAAAGCGTACTGTCACCTGTAATGATACGCCAGGGTTCATCGTTAATCGGCTTGCTGGAGCAGTCCTAACGGAAGCGGCTACACTCATTGAAGAAGGGGTCGCTTCCCATATTGAAATAGATCGGGTGTTTAAGGAGCATCTTGGTCCAGTGTTTTTACAATATGGTCCTTTTGGTAATCTCGACTATATTGGACTCGATGTCATCGTGTTAGCAGCCAAATATTTGTCGTGGGCTTTGGAAGATGACCGATATAAGCTTCCTAAGTGGCTGGAGGATACAGTTCTGAAAGGAAATCTGGGGATTAAATCAGGTAAAGGCATCTATGATTATCCTGATCAATCTCCAGAACAGCTTCGTCAGAAACGAGCGGAAGAACTTCTGATATTACTTCAAAAAATTGGTTTAGCAACTGACCGCGAGTAGTCTAATAGTCGCGTTTTGTTGTGAAGATTTGAGAAAGCATCGTCATATACTTTCTTGACACTCGAACATCCAAGACATAGGGGCATCCTGAATCAGTTGCCCGTTTCAGAGCAGGCGTAATCTCGGCGGGTTTTGTGACTAATTCTCCTTTAGCTCCAAGTCCCTCTGCTACTTTATCGAGGCGCGCGTGTTGGTTTAGTAATGTTCCGCAAGAAGCTTGTTCTTCTGACCGTGTTTTCAGAAGACGAGTGTGATACACTAACCCCCACGCACAATCATTGTTCACAATAGCAACGATTGGAATGTCATGGCGAACCGCGGTATCTAATTCACTGACATTGAACATGAAGCTTCCATCACCGGAAATGAGGTAGACAGGAGTTTCAGGTCTAGCTAGTTTTGCAGCGAGACTGATGGGTAAGCCAGCCCCTAAATGTCCGAGTGGCCCTTGTGAACTTATGATTTGACCAGGAAAGTTTGCGCGGAGGTATAGATAGGCCCATGCAGTGGTGTCCCCCCCATCGAGAATGAAAAGACTTTCTGGGGCTGCAAATTCACGAATTTCTTTCATGAGGCGTTGGGGCCTGATTGGGAGCTCATCGGAATCGGCGTCCTTCTCAAGAACTTGAAATAGTTGTTCCCATGCTGCTCGAGATTGCTGCGCAAAACTGCTAGCCGCCTGTTTTTTCATTAATTCTTTGGCGGTTTGGAGCATTTGAGCGAGGACAGCTTTGGCATCGCCCGTGATACCAACAGTTACAGGGCGATTCTTCCCAATCGCATCGGGTAGGATATCGACATGGATGAATTTCGCGTCTTCAGAATAGAAGGAGGGATCACGTCCAAATCCAAGGAATTCATCAAGTCGAGCACCAACAACTAAAATGACGTCTGCTTGATGAGTGAACGGATTTGCTATTGCGTTTCCGATGGAAAGGGGATGGTTTTGCGGAAAACAACCGGTTCCTAAATATTCTGCGGCCACAGGAACACCAAAGTATTCAGCCAGTTTTACTAGTTCTTTGCATCCTTGAGACCAGTAAATTCCACTTCCTGCAATTATTACGGGACGCTCTGCTTTTGCTAACAGTTCAACTGCTTTCTTAACCATTGTTGGATCGCCGAGTAAGCGTCCTGTGGGTCGGTATTGACTAGGTTTAAGTGGTTTTGTTTGAGGTTCTTCCTGAGGAGTCGCTATGACATCTTTGGGGATGTCGAGGAGTACGGGAGCCATTCGACCGGTTAGGGCAGCTTTGAAGGCTTTTTGAAGATATTCCCCAATTCTATGAGGGAATACACACCGTCGCGTCCATTTAGTAACAGAGGACACTAAAGCTTGTAGATCGTGGTCTTCGAAAGCATCCATATCTGCTAGTGTGTGGGGAATACTTGAAGTGAGCGCTACAACGGGGCTACCCATTTGATAAGCCTGTGCTAATGCGGGGACTGCATTGACAATGCCAGGACCCATGGGAAGGAGGCAGACCCCAGGTGTTCGCGTTACTCGGGCCCAGCCATCGGCCGCGTTCCCTGCGGCTTGTTCATGGCGGGTTGTGATAATTTTAATGCCCTCTGCAACGAGAGCATCATATATCGGTAGGATTTCTCCTCCAGGGAGTGAGAAGACATGAGATATGCCTTCAGCTTTGAGCACTGAAGCTACTGTTTTACCACTATTTGTTAGAGGCATTGGATACCTCACCTATGCAACATATAGGCATGCTATATTGGTTCTAATTCTTTGCCCTTGGTCTCAGGGAGAAGCCAAGGCAGAATCAACATGAGGACAAATCCGAAGCTTCCGATTAACATTGCTTGGGCCATTGGCCAGGCGAAGAAGTCCACTAGTATTCCGACAATCACGGCACCTAATGCAAATGCACGTGCGGTACTGAAGATGAAGGACGCGGCAGCGGCACGTGAGCTAGTTGGAAACATCTCACTTGTCCAAACTCCGAATAGCCCATGAGAGCTGAAGCCTAAAGCTAGGATGAATAGGCCACCAACTGCAACGATAGGACTGAACAAGATGAAGGTTGCGATAGCAAAGATCATAGTACCAATTAATCCGAAGAATGTAGGTACCATGAAGCCTTTTCGTCTTCCTATCTTGTCACCAATAAATCCAATGATTGGAAAGACGAAGAAGAGCACTGTAGCAATTACAAGGAAGATTAGTAGAGCATTTGTTTGTCCAAAGCCAAGCTCGACATTTATGAAGTACACCCCGAGGTCTACATAGGCATGATAGGCAAATTCTGCAGCCCAGAAGAGAAGGATACAGATAACAAGAAGCCGAAGATACCCTGAACGGACAAGGCTCTTTATCTGTTCAACCATAGGCACAGATTCTGCGGATTCAAGCTCGTGGTATTTCATCCATAGTTGTGATTCAGGTAAGACGAAGTAGAGTATTGCTATGAATGGTAGTGGAATTAGGGCAATCAGGAAAACTGGTCGCCACCAATTGATTCCAAAGATCGGGACTAGGATAGGTTCGAGTACTAGGGTGGTTATGAGTACACCGACAAAGCCGATGATGAACATGGCGTGAACAAATCCTCCCCAGGTCGCGCGTCGTTTGGGAGAATAGACTTCGCCGAGTAAAGCAAAGGCAATACCCCATGAAACGCCTAAACCAGAAAGGATTCGAAGCGTTGCGAAAATCAAGAAGTTTGGTGCAAAGGCAGAGAGACCGGTGAGGATGGCATCCCAAGCAATTGTGAGTAGTAAGATGTTTTTCCGGCCCATTTTATCTGCTAAGCGTCCAAACAGGATGGCACCAGGTACAGTCGCAATGAATTGAGCTGACATGACGAACCCCATCCAAGAGATGGGAACGCCGTATGCCGCTTGTATGGGTTCAGCAAGTGCTGTGATGAGGGTGAGTCCGATGGCATCATGAGCCCATCCGAGAGCACAGGCAAAGAAGACAATAATTTTCTCTGTGCGCGTAAAGGGTTTTATCTCCATGAGGAGACCTCCGTATAATAGGGAGAGAGTAGATTGGGAGTTTCCTTGTGTATGTACGATTTCTCATAAAAGGTTAACAGCTATTAATCCGTTTACAACCAGTTTGGACCACCTCGGGTCAGAAATCTCACCATAAAGAGCGCAGTCGAACCAAGTTCACTTCTCCACGAGTGGCGAGGTGACAGCCTTTGAAAGGGCGGTGCCCATCGATGACGCAGGAACCGAACACCACCCGGGTGCCCCAGGTAGGTAAGTTTTGGACAACGGTTGTGATGAGCCTTCTGAATAGGATCAAGTAATTTCGTTACTGTTTGGTTTAAATGAAAAAGGGTGAGATTGATCTTCGTATACAGGAGCCTATTTTGAGAAAGAGAATTCGAGATCTTTGAATGTGTATGGATGCTTCTTGTCATCAAAATTGAGACTACGGTTCTTGATGACTTGCATGATTTGTGTAGGTTTCCTGTTGGAAGAAGGTTCCCCAGTGAATTGTATTATACAATCACAAATACGTTCTACGCTCTCCACAAAGGCACGTGAATGCATTTCAGGATAAAACGAGGCAACAACCGTAAGTTGACGATGGCGAATTAGGGGAAGAAGGCTTAGCCAAAATCGCCACGCTACTCGGTCAGATTCCATTGCATGTAGAAGAACACTTAGAGAATCGATAAACATGAGGGGATGCTCAAAGCGTCGGACGGTTGTGCGCCATTCTTCATAGAATTTGGCAGCATACCGTACATTAGAGCAGCGGATGATTCCTTTTTCATTATCATTTGGTGTTTTCACCGGTTCTCCGTAAGTCATCGAGGAAAGGGCGTCCATAAAAACGAATTGATCAGGCTTGGCTTTAGATAAGATTTGGTGGATCCCCGGCAAGCCTTGGAACTCCTTGACCGTGTGTTCAGATAAAAGGAGAATACCCCCTTCTCCACGCTCGATTCCCGAGGAAAGGAAATCCATACCAATGAATCCCGTCATACCACTGGATTCACCATGAAGTTCCTCAAGTAAGCAAGTTGTTCCCCGTCGTAATCCGCCACCTAAGAAGGTGTCAAGAGCAGCGAACCCAATGGAGATGACATTTTCTGGGTTGGGCATCATCCGTTGTCCACCTCTAAAAGTTACCCCAACCCAATATTGGTTACCCAGTTAATAACGATTTTTCAATTCCTTATTTTTTCTTTGAGTTAATTGAAAAATGACTCTTGACAGAATATCGGTTTTAGTAAATGGTTTGTGCGATGTCTTCAATAAAATCAGAGCGATGTTCGATGAGTAGTTGAGGATCATCTACAAAGATAGTGATTGCGTAGGTAAATGCGATGTGACTGATGGAGACGAGAGAAAAGACCGGTTCGAAGCCAAATTGATCTTTCCAACGTTTACAAACTCCAGAAAGCAGTTCTTCATATTTTTCTTCTTGGACTTTCACCGGAAACTTCAGTTCTAGGGGATATTGGATAAGATCAGATGGATCCATGACATTGCTAATGCTTTTCCAAATTCTTGAAGGTATTGATGGCCTTTCGGATAACTCTGCATCAGATGGTTGCTTTCTTTTTCGTTTGCGGTCAAATTTGAAGTTTGTAATAGGGGAGTTCATGACCGAGTTATTTGGGATTAATGTTACTGAGCCATTGATTTGTCGAAGTTTTGTGTAGTTCATTGTTACTTCCAGAACAATACCTTCATTTGAACCGATGCGGACGTAATCACCTACATCGAAAGGATCTGCAAAGAGGACATAAATACCGGCAATGAAATTTCGCATGGCGGCACTGATGGCAATACCCATTGCGAGACCAATGATAACGGATGCATCACCTACAATCAGGACAACCCAAGCCCAAGCTAAAGGAAGGAAGGCAGTGAGAACAACAATTCCTATCCAAATGAAAATCAATCGTATTGCAAGAATAAGGCCGTTGATAGCATCAGCCGGGATTCCTCCGCGGGTTACTCGTTTCCGGAGGAAGCTGATAATCATTGATGCAATGAGTGCAAGGATAACCCAAACGAGGACTAACTCAATAATGGGGACTATGTAAGGCGCCCAGAAGAGTAGCCACTGAAGAAAGCCTTCGAGAAGTGTAGTAAGAGGATCGATTGGCTGCATCATAGGATTCACGTTTCTCATATATTAGGGAGTTTGAGTTTTGATATACCTGTCTTGAGGAGAGCAACGAGGTGACCTAAGTCGTCTAGATGGCAAATTTCTACGGTTGAATGCAGATATCGAACAGCAACTGAAAGAGCCATCATATAAGCCCCCGTGCCAGCTCGTTGAATAGCTGCACCATCAGTTCCTCCTCCAGTAGCTCCCACTTGTAATGGAATTGAAGCTTTTTCAGCAATAGTCTCAAACTGTCTACGAAGCTCAGATGAAGCTATGGCCCGATTATCATGTAATCGGAGAACGGGTCCGTTACCGAGTTTGACCGGAGCGAGATGATAAGGAAC
>JBHLPI010000167.1:0-2520 GCA_048939595.1 Promethearchaeota archaeon
TTGCTTTATCCAGAATTAGAAACTAACCAGTATCTTATAGATGGAGTAATTGTAACTGGCGGCGAACCAACCTTACAACCAGAACCACTAAGAGCACTCGCCGAATGGACAAAGAATCATGGCCTCGAATTTGGATTAATGACTAATGGCACGAAACCTGATATTCTTACCCAATTTTGCGATGCAGCCCTTTTGGATTATGTTGCCGTTGACATTAAAACGGTGCCCGAAAAAACCCAGTATGTGCATGTTACTCAATCAACAGGGGCGATTTTAGATCGAGTTAAAGAAACAGTCTCCTTGTGTAAAACATCAAAAGTACAGTACGAATTTCGAACCACTCTTGTTCCCTCGATTATTGATACCATAGATCAATTAGAACAGATCCGAAAATGGCTTAAAACACCGCATTATGTTCTCCAGCTCTTTCGCCCTACAGACACAGTGTTAGACTCCTCCCTTAATATGGCCTTTACACCTGAACAGGTTGAACAATTCCGCCAATACGCACAGAAGCATGAAATACTCGCCCGATTCTAAAGAGGCTTCGCTCTATGAACGAAGCCTTTAATCGAAAGTCCCTACGAAGGCATAATGCATACAGGTGCTTAGCATGGCGAGTTGGAAAGTAAAACTTGAAGGCGGCTCTGAACTTCAACTCCTAGATCTACAAAAAGCCACGGGCCAGTATTATGAACTTCAATCAGGCTTTATCCAACAATTACAAACAACTATCAAAAAACACTCAACTTATTCAGTTCACCTTAACATAATTGACTCTACACTCGGTCCAAATAGCGAACAACTTCTCGCTCCTTTTCTTCTTGTTCTCTTAACAAAAACAAAACTTACAGTGACATTTCTTGGTGAATTGACTGAAAACGAAACTGGTTATATTATTGGTGTCTGGCCAACCAAGTTTCTTCGTATAATCAAAGCTGATAGTCAAGCGATTTTAAATATGCTCTATATTATCACTAATCAACCAACACTCGTTGAAAGGCTCGATCTCTATTTTTAATAATTTTTTATCTGTGGTCTTTGCGCAAAAATGCGGAGTCGGGTGTTATCAGTGGCACAGAAAAGAAATCTATTTATTGCGGGATTCGATGGAGTTGCTCGGGAGATTCCGACACTTTGCTAGCAGCAGAACTACACCTACCACCAGATGAGCAACCTCAAGGAAACCTACGCATCCTAAGTGTTGAACAAAGACATGAACGCAGTGGTCGTGTTGTGCTACTTCTCGATGCCGAGAGTATGGGTGAAACTAAAACAGATCTCCGAAAACGACAATTTACCTATCAGATTCGCGGAGTGACAGATGTCTCAATAAAACCCGGCTCATGGCTTCTTAGTCCACGTGAAGATATTGGAGTTATCATAGATATTGAATCAGCCAAAAAAACTAAATCAAAAAAGAAAGGAACGACAACCATAGCCTTAAGAGTGAAGTTTGAAGAGGCAGGCACAATCCGACTCAAAGAATCTTGGGCAATTTTTAAGAAGCAGCCAATTACTCGCCGAGAACTGAATCGGTGGGAAAAACGGATGACCGAAAGCGCTACACAGTACTATTGGCAGGTGCTGCCAGGGGTGGTTGATTCTGTCCTCTTTGCTCCTTCGAACGGGGTGAATGGAGAGCAGGTGAAAAAGATACGACATCTTCAAGAATTAATTCTCTATCATGCCATCAAGATGGCAAAATCCAAGGAATCTGTGAAAATAACAAGTACTCACCTTGTTGATGCCACTCGCGAAATTCTTGAACCCTTTGAAAAAGGCTAGCGCTCAATACGAAAGGTTTAAGTGTCTAATACTCGCGGCATCCCACGCAACGATAATTTTCGGGGGGTAATGACAATCCAGTTCTGCCCGAAATGTGGTAGTCTATTGCGTCCAGAAAAAAACAAAGCGGGAAAAACAGTCCTCAAATGCTCCTGTGGCTATCAATCTAAAGCTAAAGAGACAGAAGGCTACAAGGTCAAGTTTCCCATTCGACATACAGAACGGGATTACATAGTCGTTGTTGAGGAAGAGGAAGAGGGAAAGAAGCGAAAGAAACGCGAAATTGATGAAGACGAAAGACAAGAAATGCTCGAGCTAATGTTAGATTACTTTCCAGATGATTAAATTTAACTCGACTCCTTATACTCACAGCGCAATCTTCTCTTGGCTCATAACAGTAGATCATATTTTTAAGACAAAGCTAAAGCCTTTTTCTCAGACGTAAAAGGGGATTGGTCGGTATCCATGATCTTGTGCGGCTTGCTGTTCTCGACGAGTTTCCTTCGCTAAATCGTTCAATTGGGCTTTGATAACGTTTTGATTCTGAATCAATGATTGAATACTAACATCCACATCAAGAACCCGATTAATAGCAGAAACCATGCTTGCAGCGGCTTCTGGATCCGGTACCTCTGCGCTTGCAGTTACAAGCAAGCAATAACCATCAAGTTTTCGAATAAGACACTCGTTAAGTATTGCACCAGCTATTCCTGCAACAAATCCCTTCTGAAG
>JBHLPI010000091.1:0-7931 GCA_048939595.1 Promethearchaeota archaeon
CCCCATAGCTTGAAAGAGTACGGAATCTCAAAAGAGAAATTCGAAAAGAATTATGATGATTTAGTTCGCTTTACACAAGAATCGGCAGTCAATATTTTCAACTGCCGTGAGCCAACGAATGAAGATATTGAGCGGTTCTGGCACTATCTCTATGAAGGCAAATCAATTGACTTCTAAAGTGATGACCTACTATAAATTATCACCACGGATGAATGAAACGCATGGTCAAAAAGACATACGGGTTCACAGGTAAAATACTAAAGGTGGATTTGTCCAAAGGCACAACCACGGACATGCCGACACCTCTAGAGTGGACCAACGATTTTATTGGGGGAGCAGGACTGGCAGCGAGAATTCTGTATCCCCTCCTCTCGGCTGACACTGATCCCTTGGGACCTAATAATCCATTACTCTTAATGGCTGGTCCCTTTGGTGGCACAGCCGTACCCAGTTCAGGACGCATGGCTATCTGCACCCGTTCACCCCTCACTCGCCTCTGGGGTGAAGCTGATATTGGGGGGTATTTTGGTGCAGAAATGCGCCAAGCAGGGTATGATGGTATGCTCATCCAGGGACGCGCTGAAAAACCTACCTACCTCTCAGTGCTCTATGGCTCAGCTGAACTCAAACCAGCCGACTATCTTTGGTCCCACACCGTTTCTTCCACCCAACAACTCTTACGCAAAGAAATCAATGAAAAGCGGTTCTTTACACTTAGTATAGGTCCTGCTGGTGAGAAACTGGTAAAATATGCCAATATCATGTCCGAGGGAGGACGCGCTGCAGGTCGTATGGGTCTTGGAGCTGTGATGGGAAGTAAATATCTCAAAGCCCTGGCAGTAGTAGGAAATCAACCAGTTCCTGTAGCTAATCATGATGCTATTGTAGAACTTGCTAGGTCTGCAAATAAAGTGATGATAGAAGATTTCATGCCAGACTGTTACCGCTTGATGGGTACAGCAACCGCAGTCGGTCCCTCACAAGAAATTGGTTCCATGCCAAACAAGTATTTTACTCAAGGAGAATTTCCTACTCACGACAATATCAGCGGGGCGACAATGTCGGAGACGCGACTTGTTGGTCGAGATGGCTGCCATCGGTGCCCCATTCAATGTGGCCGGGTCGTCGAAGTGCCTGAAGGCAAATATAAGCTACCCAGAGTCTCGGGTCCTGAATACGAAACACTTGGGGCATTGGGATCGCTGATGCTCATTGATAATCTCGATGCTCTTATTATGGCAAGTCATCTTTGTGACGATTTAGGCTTAGACACCATTAGCACCGGGAATAGTATCGGATTTGCTCATTATCTCATGGAGCATGACAAACTTACTCCCAAAGAGGTAGGTATGTTACTTGAATGGGGAAATCCAGAGCCCGTTATTGAATTGATTAAGCAGATTGCGCATCGAGAAGGCTTTGGTGATATCCTAGCGGAGGGGGTCCGGTCGATGGGTGAACGCTATGATGCTCAAGATCTTGCTGTGCATGTGAAGGGACTAGAAGTGTCCTGTTGGGATCCGCGCGCACTTTTTGGGATGGCGACAAGTTATGCAACCAGTCCACGGGGTGGGACCCATCTAGATGGGGACATGTACATGGTCCTTCAAGGCCAAGTGCAGTTAGAACTCGGCATTGATGCAGATGACCCCCAAACAGATGAAGGGATGGGTGAAGTTGCTGCAAAGTCGCAGAGCTGGCGTCAGGTTTCCAACTCCTTGATTATCTGCCAGTTCCCAACCTTCACAGTAGACGAAATCACTCAATTTTACAATCTGGTAGTTGGCCGAGAGATAACTCCCCAAGAGCTCCTTCATATTGGAGACCGCATCATCACTTTAAAACGTCTTATCAACCTGAACCTTGGGTTCCAGCCAGAGGATGATAGTCTCCCCACGCTTCTCCTTCAACCTCTCCCAAATGGAGGCACTCGTGGTCTGGTACCTGATCTTGAAAAGCAACTAAATGATTACTATACTTATCGAGACTGGGATCGAAAAACTGGTCGACCATCAGCCGCTGCCCTTAAAGCTGTGGGGCTCGCTGATTTATGAGAACAAAGGATTCCTGCGGATCCAAGTAGGAAACAACCATGGAAAGCTTACGAAGTCAGGAGCCAAAATTATTCGCACTCTTAGATCGTGCGGCCACCGATCAACATACTCGGCTTCTCTCATCTCTTCTTAAACAGCTTACGCCTTATGCTAAGGGGAACCCCCATCTCTTACTCATGCCCAATGCCTTCGATAGGATCAAGACACATTCTGAGACTACAGTAGATTTGGAAATGCGGGGAAAAACCCCAGAACATATTGATTTCGGCGGATATACTCTAGTGGTTCCTCTCTCTTCAACAGATCCTTTTGATACCTTGTATTTGACACGACCATTTTCTAACAAACTCAAACTCACAATTTTCACGGACCAACCCCCCATTCTTCCGTTTGCATTATGGTTAACCCTAAATCCAAACCATCCCGGAATCACCCCTGAAGGATTCAATCCCAAAGGAGCGTTTAATGCTTTCCGAGGTCCTGCCCCAATACTTCCTGCTAATGTCACCAAACCCAACAATCTAATTACAGCTTCTGTCCTATTGCGCGAGTCCTTAGAAACAAGGTCGTTAAATAAACGTGACGTAACCACACTTGAACAACTCATCCCGTTTCCAATCGAAAGAGAGGTAGGCAAACGCTTCTTTCCTCCATTACAAGTTGTCCGAAGCGGAATTGATGATATTCTCCGACCTGAAAGTTATCTGCTTCGTCTTCCTACTGTGCCACTTATTGTCACTTATGCTGACGGACTCAAGAAAACTCTGATTCAAATTGAAACTGTTCCCTCTTGGCCCACCGATTGGCAACCAGAGAGCGCATTTGTCAGCGAATCCCAACGATTCGTAATGATCGGTGAAGGAATCAACTACGATATTTTTACTTTGATGATGCTCATGCGTGATTTAGCCGAAGCAACAACGGCATCTGAAGATATTTACTGGCCCATCGGTTAATTCGAAGGTTGAAAAAGCACAAAAAAGTTTATGCAGTTGTAGAATCTGCTCCGCGTGGACTTAGGTGAAGTATTGTGGTGTTTTGTCCCACTGCAGGTGGTCATTGCCAGGGACGTGCAAAGTGTCGCCTCTGGATTCGAGGACGAATTCTATATACGGATTCGAAACAACTTGCAGCTCAACTCGCCCGCAACCTACTTGAAACTACAAAAACACAACCGCTTTTGATAATTCCCCAAGAAGCTCGTGAAGCATTCTGGGCGTCTCAAGGTCTCCCAGATATTCAGCGAGAAATCCTCATTGATCGCTATTTACGTGAAAAGGTCACAGAGGTTGAAACATTGGCTTCCGAGTGGATCCAGAGTCCTGCATTCCTTGAATCGATGCTCCAAATACACTCAGAGAAAATTAAGGAATCATCTGAGCCCCGTACACCACGCTGCAAGTCCCCTCCATAGAAACCATACAGGGACCAATCGGATTTTGGGGGACACATTTCTTCCCAAAGAGCGGGCACTCTTCTGGACGCATAATTCCCCGTAAAACTTCTCCGCATTTACATCCAGGCGGCATCTCATATTTTTGAGGTTCAAGTTTGATTTCAAAGCGGGTACGCACATCAAAGGACATATATTCTTCTCGTAGAGCTAGCCCTGATTCTGGAATAATTCCGATTCCCCGCCAACGCGCATCTACCGGGACGAACACTTTCTCGATCATTTCACGGGCTCGAACATTTCCCTCATAGGATACTGCACGAGTGTATTCGTTTTCTACCTCACCTCGACCATCCTCTAACTGTTGAAGGAGCATCACTATTCCTAGGAGCACGTCTAAGGGTTCAAACCCTGCGATGACTTGAGGCACTTTCCATCGGTTAGAGATATGTTCATACCCTTGGGCACCGATTATCACCGAAACATGACCGGGAAGAAGAAATCCATCTAACCCTACCTCCCCTTGGTCCAGAAGAAATTCTTCTGCTGGCGGAATGAGCCTATGACTCACTAAGACGCTGAAATTACTGGGTGCATCTCCTAAAATCTCTGCGGCCGTTGGTGGGGTTGTTGTTTCGAAACCAATTGCAAAGTGCACCACCTCTTTATCCGGATGCTCCTTTGCAGCAATTATCGCATCCATCATACTGTAAACCACTTGCACATTTGCACCCTTTCCGCGTGCAGAATTCAAAGAACCAAGGTCGCCAGCTGGAACGCGCATCATATCTCCGAAGGTAGTTAACAACGCGTTTGGCTGTTTGGCAACTGCTATTGCCAGGGCTACATCTTCTGGAGGACATACACATACTGGACACCCCGGTCCTGCGATTAGTTCCACATTCTCGGGAAGCAGGTCCCGTAATCCGGAGTGGGTGATGGTGTATTCGTGAGTGCCACAAAGGTGCATGAACTTGAAGGTGCGGTTTTTCGCGAGTTCTTTGATTTTTTGGGCAGCTTTCATAGCAAGCTGAGGGTCACGAAACCCCTTCTGCAGCTCTAATGGGTCCATATTTGCGAAGCTTCCAGCCATCATGGTATCCTCCAAAATCTGATATTTAGATGCTTCACTTTCGTGGGAGATGCCATATACCTTTTTCGCAGTTACATTTTCTTCAAGGATTTGAATTTCCCGAACACCTAAAAGCTTCATCAAAACTCGTGCGAAGAAGTGAATAAGGTTGAATGACAAAAAACCTGAATCTCTTGAGTTCAATGTGAATGCATTATGGACGGAAGGAAAGGAAGGAATCATCAAAATAAACGGGAAATCCGATCTCCCCCTATCTTCGCCAGTCCATTGGGACGGAAAAGCTGACGCTTATTCCCCTCATGACCTCTTCATTTCCGCCGTAACTGGGTGTTACATTACCACCTTTGCCAGTATGATGAAACGAATGAAACAACCTTTATCGGCGCATCAGGTATCAGGACGAGGAGTTCTCAAACAGCATCCTGAGGGAGGTTGGTTATTCACGGACATTTACATTATAATGAAAATCATAATACCGAAGGATGCCATTCTTAGTCAAGTCAAACGCGCTGTGGACTTGACTGAAAAGTACTGTCATATTTCCCGCTCTGTAGCCTGTAAGGTTCTTGTAGAACCTCAAATAACACAACTTGATGAGTAACTCTATAATCATTAGAGTTACGTTGTCTATCAAGTTTAAGTAGGCGAACACCCCATTTTGACTGCAAACCCTGCATTTGATTCTTGGTGATTCAGTTGAGCAAAGAAAAACTTGGGTTCGAGCATTTAGAAGCAAATGTAATTGATGCTGGGAAATGTTGTAGCTGTGGGGGTTGTGAAGCTGCATGCCCAATAGGCGCTATCGAACTTCAGGAGCTCCGACCTACTCTTGTAAAGGATTGCACCAAATGTGAGTTTTGCTGGAAATCGTGTCCACGGATGATTGACGACTATTCTCCACTTTATCCACTAGTGTTTGGTGAAGATGCACAACGCGATCCAGCTATTGGTGTCTACCGCCAAGCCTATGCTCTTCGAAACGCTGATGAATCGATTCGAAAACGTGCACAAGATGGCGGAGTAGTAACTGCGATTTTGCTACATTTGCTTGACGCGGGAGTGATTGACGGTGCTGTCATTTCAGGGGTTGATCCTAAGGAACCTTGGAAACCCAAACCGATGGTAGCAACCACTCATGACGAAATTATCTCCGCAACCAAATCTAGGTATACTCGATCCCCAAATTTAGTTGCACTGAAGGAGGCACTGAAAGAACGGAAGCTCAACCAAATCGCTGTGGTTGGAACTCCGTGTCATATTCAAGCCATCCAACGTATGCGTTTGGCACCCTTGAAGAAAGTAGATCGGTCAGTTGTAATGACGATTGGTCTCTTTTGTAGTGAAACCTTCAAGTTCAAAGAGCTCATGCAAGATAAAATTGCAGGTGAACTGGGTGTTCCATTGGGGAATCTCCGAAAACTCGACATCAAAGGCAAACTCTTAGTATTTCCACGCGGTACAAAAGAATCGTTTACGATTCCTTTGAGTGAAGCCAAGGAGTGGATTGATCCTGGTTGTCATGGGTGTAAAGACTTTGCTTCTGAGTTTGCTGATATTTCCGTAGGCGGTGCCGGAACACCAGGAAAATGGTCATCTGTGCTTGTACGGAGTGAAAGAGGACAAGCCATTATTGAAGAAATGATTTCAGCTGGTGTATTCCTGTATGAAGAGTTATCCGAAGAGGGACTAGAACGTCTTCGAAAAATCGCTGTTCCCAAAATCCAATCTTAGCACTCTTCACTAAAGGTTGCCTTATTTTCTCTGAAAGTAAACACTTTTGACGCTAGAGCACACCAAAAGCTTCTGGTTTTATACCAACTATGCATTCGAAGGTGGTTAACCAATGAGCTCACCTTTCCTCCTAGGTGTCTTGAAACTGGGCAATATCGGAACATCACCCTTACTTGAACTCCTCTTTGATGAACGAGCAGACCGTGAAGACTTCAACGTTTTGTTGATTGGCTCAGGAGCCAAAATGGATGAAGCCGCTGCGGAACGAAGTACAAAATTGCTAATCGAACAAAAACCGCACTTGGTGCTTATTCCGAGTCCAAATGCTGCCTTGAAAGGACCCACAAAAGCTCGTGAGCTGCTCAAAGATGCGGGTATCCCGGTTATCCTTCTCTCAGATCTGTTACCTAAAGACCAGCGGGAAACCCTCACTGAGGCAGGATTTGGTTATGTTCTAGTTCCTGCAGACTCGATGATTGGAGCACGTCGGGAATTTTTGGATCCCACTGAGATGGTGCTCTTCAATGTAGATGTCATCCGGGTACTTGCTGCAACTGGCGCGCTACGCCAAGTTCAAATAGCGTTAGATGAAATCATTTCAAGCATTGCAGCTGGAAAAACTCCCCAACTCCCAGCTTTGGTTGTGAATGCCACAAAGGCTGTCGATGCGGGGCAATTCACCAATCCCTATGCCAAGGTGAAAGCCAGAGCAGCTTACGAAATTGCTGAAGCGGTTGCTGCAATCAATGTCAAAGGCTGCTTTAAACAAAAAGAACACGAAAAATACATTCCTACCGTTGCCAGTGCTCATGAAATGATGCGGACTGCAGCCCGCTTAGCAGATGAAGCCCGTGAAATCGAAAAATATGGCGACTCTCTCTACCGTTCCCCTCACTTCACTGATGGATCACTCGGAACCCTCACAAAGTTAGGCACAAAGCCAGCAAAGCCTAAGTGACCTCTTTGGGCCTAACTCTCACTATTAGCTCACTAAAACAACTGACTTGTGAGATTTCCAGCTATTCTTTAGGCTTATCAAGCCGTGGAGATTCCCAATCCTTTCGAAGTGGATAGACATCCTTCGGCCAATCTTCAGGAAGGATTAACCGTTTCAGATTCGGATGTCCTTTAAATTTAATACCTAAAAGATCATGCACTTCGCGTTCATATAAGGTAGCCCCAGGTATAAGGGGTGTAATGGAGTCAACTTCGGGATGGGAGGTGGGAACTTGAATATGCAAACTCACTGAGACGGCTTTGACCTCGAAGTGATAGACGACTGCTAGTTCTCCGCGCAAATCCATGCCGGTTATTGTGGAAAGATGGGTTAACCCCCATTCCTGTTTCATGAATTCAACAGCTTTACGAACGGCTTCTGCTTTTACTGTAACATAGATGCTATGCTCACGTAGGAACTCGGATGAAATGAAATCGCTGGCCATGGCTTTTTCGAATTCCGCCATCATTTCCGCTTCTTTCTTGGTGGGTTTCTTTTTGGGCTTCTCTGCTTGCGCCATTGTGTGTTTCCTCCATTATCTTAGAAATATACTCATGAACCTGCCAATTTTCCAAGTAATGCAGCGACGCCATAAATGATTGCTTCTGGTTTCGGTGGGCAGCCAGGAATCCATGCATCCACAGGGATAACATCCTCCAACCC
>JBHLPI010000092.1:0-7923 GCA_048939595.1 Promethearchaeota archaeon
GGGCCGGTGGTCTAGTTGGTTATGACGCCGTCCTGACACGGCGGAGGTCCCGTGTTCAAATCACGGCCGGCCCACCACACCGTTGCCGACGTAGCTTAGCCCGGGAGGAGCCTAACCTGCGAGTTATGCGCTGCTTTCCGAAAGCGCGGGACTGAAGATCCCGTTGTCGCGTGTTCAAATCACGCCGTCGGCACCACTTTCAGTATCTTAGTTTTGCATGACGATGAGTTAAGAGCCTAAAAGAAAATCTAGGAGCGTGATGAGGATTAACGCGATGAGGGCGGCAGCCACGTTGGAGACGATGTATCCAACAAGATAGGCGAGATGGGTGAAGGGGGAGAAGGTGAATATGAGGTAATAGAACACCGCCCACAGACCCAGCACGAGGGCGGTAGCAAACATAACGATGCCAAGCTGGCGGAGGTATAATCGGGTGGGACCAGCAGGAGGTGTTCCACGGGGTGCATGGTATGGGAAAAAGCGAGAGCCCATCAATTCAGCAAGTAGCGCGGTTGCTGTTGCGAGCACGAGGACTACTCCAAGAGGAACAAGGGTAAGGACAAGCGAGGAGATGATTAGAAAGACCATCGCGCCGAGATAGGAGAGATAGACTTGAACAGCACCGAAAATCGCCATTGCTAGGATAAGGAGAGCACCATCATCTAATTTTTTCCAGTAAAATACCGGTGACATACAAAAACCCTCCAAGCGGGCTCGTTAGTGTTGCGCCATTGGGATGACATAGTAGGTATTAATGTTTTTGTGTCCACCACAGACAACCGAGAGAAGAATGGTGGACCGGCCGGGATTTGAACCCGGGGCCTCCGCCATGCCTTCGTCACCGGTATAACAGCATTATACCGATAAAGACGGCGATCTACCGCTGATCTACCGGCCCACAGAAGGAGATTAGACGAGGCGGGTTCGCGTGTAGTCTTTGCGTGCCCAGCTGTATTTCCGGATGCGGCTTGAGACTCCAAAGCCACAGGCAGCGCATCGTTTCTTCCTGACGTGGTAGGATCGGCGTCCGCAGCGCCGACAGCGAATGTGCGTCTTCTTGTTCTTTTTACCAAAGGCGGGTGTTCCTTTACCCATTGTTCATCACTTGTTCTTTTTCTCTGCTTTTTTATTAGGGGATTTTCCGGAAGGCGAAAGGAGGATGACGTTATCTCCACGAAGAATCACGGTCCCCAGCTCTTGGGGGGGTTGTTCACTGAGGTCTTCAGCATCATCGAGGATGAGGTTCAGATGCTGATCGTATCCGCGGAGACGTCCACGTAGTTCTCTGTCACCTTTCAGTTTCACAAGGACTTGTGAATTAAGCGACCGACCAAGTAAATCCATAGGACGATGTTCTGACACAGCTCAAGCTCCTGCCTGCTAATTGCAGTTGGCATGCCTAAGAGACCTTAAAAAAGTTTGCTACTCATTTAGAGAAATGGTGCAAGGTTATGCGTATTAAACACCGGACCCAACTTCGGACAAAAGAGCTTCGACAACTTTTAGAAAAGCTCGAAGAACAGCCCAGCCTCATCCATCGAGTACTACGCGATTCATCTTCTAGGAAAGTATCGGTTGAGCGTTTCATCTTGGAAGATAAATCTCAGTTGTACTTTGTTGACGGCGAATTATGGCTTTTCACCCTGCAAACCCAGTTGATCCCTGGATTACCAGCCCTAATCGCTGACAATGTGCAACTCCCTCAAGTAGTAGTTGACATGGGTGCGGTACCACACATTGCAAATGGAGCCGATGTTATGGCACCCGGAATCGTGAGTGTGAACAACCAGCTTGAAGTTGGGAATTTATCTGTCGTCATCGATCAGAAGAACCGTGTACCTATTGCGGTTGGTCGCATGCTTCTTTCGCCTGAAGGTATTTTGGCATCAAAAAAAGGGCGCGCCCTCGAAACGCTCCATTACGTGGGTGACCAGGTATGGAAGCTAGCTAAGGAGCTCTCGGAGGGGTAGGGCGAAGGATTTTTACAGTTCTCATTTCATCCTTGAGTTGTAGAATTGTCGGAGGATGATTCGGTTTGAGTCGATTTAGACGAAAAAAGAAAGACAAAGACACCCATGCTGATTCCAAAGAAGCAGCACCTAGTACTAGTATCGAAGCAGCTTCGATGTTTGTCCGGTTTATGGAGCTTACAGGTTTAATGGATGTTACTCCCATTTCTGAGGAAGTTAGGAAAGGGAACATGGTGGTCATGGATGTTTCCCCCCTCGTTCAGCAGGGCACAGAATCACAGCTGCAATTGAGACGAGCCGTAGAACAGCTTCGAGCAGTCTGTATTAGCGTAGACGGAGACATTGGACAGCTAGGTAACCGCTATATCATCCTGACCCCCACCCGGGTGAAGATTTTTCGGGAACCCCACTCTGATGAGACATCGCTTCCCCCCTCGACGACCGAGTAGGCCAAAGCCATGAAAAAAGTCTGCATCCAAGTTGACCGAACCCTCGGCGAACAGTTTCGCCAATTCTTGGTTGACCATGACCTCTTCGACCCAACATTTCCTATCACGAAAACGGGAACCCACCTTTGCTTTCCCCTTCTCCGCAAGCTGACGGCACAAGAGCTAGCTATAGTGTCTCAAGAAATCGGTTCTTACAAGCAACTCGAAAGGGATCTCGAACCCCTACCAACAAAACCATCTGACCTTAGTGCAGCGTTAGAAGGCATTCTCCCCAAGGAATTACATGAGTGGCTACCCCACTCCTTTGATATAATTGGTGAGATTGCCGTTGTCGAATTACACGAGGCCCTGAAGGCATATGTTACCCGAATCGGCGAAGCAATTATGGTGGTGAATTCTCGAGTACACACGGTGTACGCTAAGGAAGGAGGCGTTAAGGGTGTGCATCGACTTCGCCCACTCCGCTTGATAGCCGGGAAGGATCAAAGAGTGACAGTTCACACTGAATATGGGGTTAAACTTGCTATCGATGTCACTCGAACGTACTTTAGCCCGCGGTTAGGAACAGAACATAACCGTGTTACTGGTTTGATACAACCAGGCGAAGTCATTGTAGACATGTTTACTGGAGTAGGCCCCTTTGCGCTCCTAGCGGCAAAGCGCCAAAATGTTCATGTCTATGCCATCGACATCAATCCTCAAGCTATCCAATGTTTACGAAGAAGTCTCGAACTCAACCGACTGGTAGGGAAAATTACACCACTGGTCGGTGATACCCGTACTATTATTGACAACCAGTTAACAGGAAAAGCCGACCGCGTAATTATGAATCTACCCAATTACGCATTTTCCTTTCTCGACGCTGCGGCGAAAGCACTGAAACGAGGGGGAGGAGTCATCCATTTCTATGGTATCACAACAGAGTCCCAACCCCAGACTACCCTTGAAACCCAGGTACTGGAACAGCTAGCCGAGTATGGATTAAAAGCTAAAATAACTACAGTTCGGGTGGTTCGTCCTGCTGCACCCCATGAGGAACAGGTTGTCCTCGACCTTCAAGTAGTTCCAAGAAAAAGAACCAGTGTCACTTGAAGAGTACTGTCAGGTTGTTGCAGTGATTCGATTAATCGACGATTGAGATCTCTGGCAGCTTTGTTACAACGTATAGCAATAGTTCGGTCGTCCACGTAATCGCTTGTGCGCCACACTAGCGAGGTTGGAGATTGTAAGATTAATTGTGGAGAACCATAACCTTGGATACACTCAGTTATTGGTCCGTTTGAGAGATAAGTGAGAAGATGGGATTTAGGGTGTCGTAGTGCATCTCCGAGGAGTGAGTTAATTTGCTGTGCACTGTGCGAAGCATTGACACCGATGATACAGTCCCCTTGCAAAGAAAGGTCCGGCGCCATTGTCACTTCAAATGTGGATTTATGAGTAGCTTGGATGTTGGGATGGCCGGTAGCTGTAAATGTGAATCGGTTCGCTTCGGTAAGAACCATAGGGGATTATTTAGTAGGGCGGGTACAAATAGTTTCAAATAACGGGTATGATATGTGGGTGATTACACGTCTCCAGATAACGTGAAGGCAAATCTCGATCAAAAAGAGAGAACTCTTAGACGATTAACCGCTTCACGTACAGTGAAAAAGGCTGAGACGATACGCGCATATCGAATGGTCCCTCGAGAACTATTTTTGCCTAACCATCTTGTTCGAGATGCATATATTGATACACCATTACCCATTGGCGAGGGGCAGACCATATCTGCTATTCATATGTGTTTAATCTACCTTGAATTGCTAGATCTGAAAGAAGGCTTGAAAGTATTAGAGATTGGGGGCGGGTCTGGGTATCACGCAGCATTAGTGGCTGAAGTCGTCTCCCCCACGGAACACCCCCCATCTGGTCATGTTTTCACAGTTGAACGAAAACCTTCGCTGGTTGAGTTCGCTAAGGAAAATCTGGAGAAAGCTGGATATAGTGACCGAGTGACCGTAATCGAGGCAGACGGAACGCTCGGGTTACCAAGTGAAGCCCCCTTTGACCGCATCATGGTAGCTGCAGCGGCACCACATATCCCTCAACCCTTAATTGATCAATTGAAACCGGGTGGAAAATTACTCATTCCCGTAGGGAAACAGCAATTTTGGCAGGAGTTAACCCTGGTCTCTAAGACAGAAAAGGAGAAAATCAAAACTCGTCGCGAAATGTCGGTGGCGTTTGTACCATTAATTGGGAAAGAGGGCTGGTAGCCTTAAACCTTAGTTTCTGGTTTTCGAAGTTTTGCGATAAAATATCCTGGGAATCCGTGCTGGTCCGGATAAAATCGTTGGACACCATTTTTTACTGCAGAGTCTCCTGCTAGCCCTTTTGAGCCAAGAAAGGGTGTTTGGGGTTCAAGCGTTAGACTATAGGTGTCGGTGAGGTATTGGATGTTATGCTCGTTTTCTTCAATGGTGAGTGTGCAAGTTGAATACACTAAGTAGCCACCAGGGCGGAGGGCTGACACAGCGGAATCTAAGATCATGCGCTGATAAGACGCTGTGCTTTGTATTTGTATAAGGGTGGTTTCAGCATACAGTTGGGGTCGAACCCCAAGAGCGGTGCAAGGGGGATCAACAAGAACACGGTCTGCTTTAAGCGTGGGATTTTGAGCCACAAACTCCTTGGCTCTCCCAACGAAGGGAGCTAGGCAACTTATCCCGAGTCGGTTCGCTTCAGAGAGTAAGTGGTTTATTCGTCGCTCGGAGCGATCGACGGCGATCAGGCGACATTGATTTTTGACAAGTTGGGCAACATGTGTGCTTTTTCCGCCCGGTGCGGCACAAAAGTCGATGATGGTTTCGCCTTGTTGTGGATCGAGGATTGGGGCCACAAGCATTGCAGGAAGGGATTGAGAGTAGAAGAACCCGTCCTTGTAGGCTGCGAGATCCGAGATACTTGGCACGTTATAATAAGAGTCAAGGATTTTCACAACCTGTCCGTGTTTTCTATGGGCGATTCTGGAACTATCATCACAGGCAATCCCACTACCCACGATATGCCCTTTAGGACTAATTACAGTGATGAGATCTCCTTTGGAGAAGCGATCAAGTCGCTTGACGCCTGGACGATAAAGATGACTACCAAGAAGTACATTTTCACTGCTCGCTTTATCCGCAACAACTAATTTATCATGCAACGGTACTGGACCAGTTTTTCGAATGGGAATGGCGACCGTGCCTAATTTGGGGTACAAAATAGTAGCGGCGATATTTTCGTCCTGCAGTTGTTGAATCAACTGTTGGTCATGGGTTCGGAGTGAGTTGGTGCGGAGAAAAAAGAAGTTTCCTGGCTGACTTAAAGCGGAGGCTAGGGCTTGTGTTCGTGTGGCTCCAAATAGCTTGACGAAATACTGATAGACTTCTTCGCGGAGTTCTGTGGATTCTGGAGGAGGACGAATTGTATCTTGCACTTTTTTTCAACTCAAACCCTGTAGGCTTCAAACCTCCACGTAAAAGGTCCCCTCGGCTATGAGTTTAATTTTGCCTGAGACTAAGACGTTTTCGGGCTCTTTTTTGCCAACGACTTCAGCTATAAGTTGGCTAGGGCGATTGAGTTCGTAACCTTGTTCGATACGAATTGGGGTGCCTCTTGTGGCACCTTGTAGGAGTTGATAATGATCGATGTAGGCTCCGATGGGTCCTGCGGCACTCCCTGTAGCGGGATCTTCAAGGACGCCAACATCAGGAGCAAACATTCTGACATGGACATCTGAGTCGTCATTTACGGTTTCAGTGCTGAGGATGACGATTTTTGCAGTCATTTGGTCCCTGAGCGTTTGTAGTATTGCGGGACCATCGGGTTGGGCCTGTTGAACCGCTGCAAGAGAAATGAGCGGGACTATCAGAAAGGGAGTGCCAGTTGCCACGTATTGCATGGGATGGGTGGTTAAGATTGCTGATGGGGGAAGCCCCATGGTTGCAGCGATTTCCTTGGGATTTGTCAGTTTCGTCAGGAATTGGGGTGCAGGTTGAATCATTCGAACAGTATCGGTGGTGATATACTCTACAGGGATTTTACCAATTCCAAGCTCGAGATTAGTTTGTTCAACTGTGGAGTCAAGGAGTCTAGTGTGTTTAAGTACAAATGCGCTTCCGAGGGTGGGATGCCCCGCGAAAGGAATTTCACGAGCCGGAGTGAAAATGCGCACTTTATAAGAGCAGGAATCTAGTGAGGAGGGTTCAAAGAAAGTTGTCTCAGAAAAGTTCATCTCTAGAGCAATACCTTGCATGATATCTTGAGTTAGCAAAGAATTGGCTTGTGTATCCCAGAAGGTGGCAAGCTGATTGCCCCCAAAGGTGTAGCGGTCATCAACAAAGACGCTAGTTTGGACATAGGGAAGTGTTGCCATATAGATCACTACTAGGCGATTGGGTGTCAACTCATCAAAAAGAGCTTTCCTTTGCGGTTTTCGAACATTGCAGAGAATCTGAGAACGGTCAGAGAGGCTGGAGTGTTTTAAATACTGAAAATCTAAGGTGTAAAAGAGTGCAAAGACCCAGGTGACTGTTATATGATCGAGTTCAATGCCCACGTCTTAGAGGGTAATATGGTTCAATTACCGGATTGGCTTATCGAAAGTGCTGGTTTAAAAAAAGGAGACGTGCTGCGGCTAGCGGTACTCCATAAGGTCATTGTTCAGATGGCAGAAAAACCTGCTAAAAAGACAACGAAAACAAAAGCAAAACCGAAAACGGAGTCTTAGGGGCAATAATCTGTTTTATACTAGAAGTTTAAGGGTTAAAAGCTGTTTTCCCTTAGGTATTTGATTCTAGCCCTGTGAATTAGTATTTATTGAGGGGCAGGTATTCTGTCATTATGACGTCGAAAACTAGGTTTTCGGGTTCACAGGCATTCAGGGTTTGTCATCAATTAGCTCAAACTATTGGTGAAAGAGTGCAAGGATTGGAGAGTACCATAACAACAAAGGAGTATCTCTGTAATCAGTTGATTCAGCATGAGCTAGAGAAGGTTCATGCACAAGCTTTTCCCGTTCTTACAAGCCGTCAGAAAAAGGCGTATATCCAGTTTGGTAACCGTACATTCGAAGGATTAAGCTTCGGCTTGTCTGGAACAACCGAAGAAGAAGGAATAACCGCTCCACTCGCCAAGTACACCTCTTGGAGCTGGAACCCCACGGCCGATGAGTTAGATTATTTCACAGACAAAATAGTTGTGTTATACACGCGAGATTTCTCCCAAGAAGTGGTACACGATCTTATCCAGGCCAAAGTTCGTGGTATCATTCATGTTACATACGAGCCTGGAATTCCAGCTAAGCTTCCAATGGGGTTTATTTACTCGGGTTTAAACACAGGTGATTTTGATCTTCTTCCTCCAATTATCTCGATAAATTATCGAGATGGAGCGAAGCTATTAGCGAATTCCCGTGATGTGACCATTCAAGCAGATGTGACCATTCTCCAATCAGAAAGTTTCAATGTTGTTGGTGAAATCCC
>JBHLPI010000093.1:0-7903 GCA_048939595.1 Promethearchaeota archaeon
AGACCGGCTGAGAATCGTGTTCCTGTCTTTTCACGTAGCCAATAGGGTGTAGCAATATCTCCGGCACGAAGGGGAACAACATAGGTTAAGAAAATCCCACCGACAAGCATTGGGAAAAGTTGTAGGGGATTTCCTTTCGTGTTAAAAGGTCGTAGCAGAACCCACCAACGAATCGCGCGCAGAACATATGCTATGACAAAAAGGCCAAAGGCAGGAAGCATCCAGAACAAGTTCGCAGTCGCAAGAGTTCCAATGAGAGCAAAAATGCCGCCTTCACCATTTATGATTAAAGCGATGTGAAGCCAGAGGACAATTAGAACCAGGCTGATTCCGGCAATCAGATAGTACCAACGTTGGCGCATTGATGACAGCTCTTCAAGGGGAGGCTAGCTTCCAATCTCCTCTTATTCTACCCTAAATAGTTATCCCAGCAAAGGAAAAGCGAATCAAACATCTAGCAACCTTTTTTAGCACTTATTCGGATGACTTCCTCATATGCCACCTGAGTACGCTGTAATCCCTGCTGCTGGTAAAGGAAGACGTATCCACCCCTATTCGGAGAAGGTTCCTAAACCAATGATTCAGGTGTTTGAACAACCCATTCTCACCCATGTAATCAACAGGTGCAAAAATGCAAGTATACAGAAAATCATTATTATTGTTAACCCGAAATCGGATGCAGTGAAGAATTATTTCCAAGATGGTAGTGCATTTGATGTTTCCATCGAATATGTGGGTCAACCAAGACCCGAAGGTATTGGACATGCTGTGGGGCTAACCGAAGGTACCATTAAAACACCCTTTGCTGTATATCTTGGGGACGAGTTGTACATCAATTCTGACCATCGAGGGTTCATCCATTCTTTCGATGCCACAGGCTGTGCAGCCTCTATAGGACTCATCCGAGTTGATGACGAGGAGCTAATCCGTAAAAACTACTCCGTAGAAATTGATCCTGAAACCCAGATAATCCGACACCTCGTTGAAAAACCAGTCGAGTTAACAAATAATATTCTTGGGTGTGGCTCCTACATCTTTGATGAAACCGTCTTCGAAGCCATACGACGTACTCCACGTTCCAAAAAGAATGAAATCGAGATTACTGATACACTCAACACAATTCGAGAACTCGGAAATGATGTCTATGGATATTTCTTAGGGGGTCAATATCTCAATGTGACATATCCGGAAGATATTGTTAAAGCTGAAAAGCTGCTCAGCCAAGATAAGGATTCGATTTTATAGATTTAAAATCACCTTGATCATTTGGAGACCATTTCGAAACGCTTTGGCTTTTGATGTTGTGATTTTGGCTTTGCCTACCCGAGTCAAATAATAGACAGGGATTTCTTTGATTTTTCCTCCATGTTCAAGTGCTTTGACAATCATTTGTGGTGATAAAGCAGCTCCCTCAGCATTAAGTTTTGGAAGAATCGCTTCAAGCATTTCACGTCGAATCACTCGAAGTGTGCACCCAACATCGGTTAAGGGAAGGTAGCCATGGAGTATACCCAATAATTTTGCTACCGCTATATTGCCCACTACAAGAAAAAGCCCCATGTTCGCTCCTTCTTCGAGGTAGGGGGTGGCGGTTCTTGTTCCGACAACAAAGTGGTGGTTTCGCACTTCAGTAAGAAGTCTGGGTACATCAATACCACGAAATGTCTGATCAGCTTCGGTAATGATGATGAGATCATATCCGCGTTCCAAGGCTTCACGCAATCCGCGTCTTATTGCGGCTCCATATCCTTGGATAGGTTCTGGAATTACTGTTGCCCCAGCTGTTTTGGCGACCTGAGCGGTGTTATCAGTTGAGTTGTTATCAATGACGATTACATCGTCGACTTCAGGAGTCATGAAATCTTTGATGGTGTAAGCAATGGGCTCTTCTTCATTCCAGGCTGGGATGACGACGCAGACACGCTTACCGGCATACATAGGTGTTCACGAGGAATCAGCTTAGTGGAGCGTGTCGTTCCTTATTGAAGGTGTCCTATAAAAGAATAGAAGCTTCAGACTTACTAAAATCTAATTTTAGATTCTGAATGAGTAAGCAGGTTTGATGCGTCCTTCATCTGTGGCTATCAACATCTTTTCAGCCAAAAACTCAAAGAGTTGATTGATGTTCTCTCCTGTTCGAGCACACACAGGTATGAAAGCTAGGATGTCGTTATTTTCACAGAATCGTCGGATTTCTTCATTTGAAGGACCAGCATCGAGATCCGACTTAGCGCCAACTAGCACTACTGGAATCCCGTTTGTACTCCCGCGGATTACTTCTAACCAGTATTCCAACTGGAGAAAGGTGGAAAAGCGACTAAGATCAAAAACCACAATTGCTCCATGAGCTCCAAGGCAAAAAACGGGCATAAGTTCACGAAAACGTTCTTCGCCACCGAAATCCCAGATTGATAGGCCAACTTTTTGGTTTTTAACTTCGAGTTCTTGATAGGCAAACTCAGATCCAACGGTCATCGTGGGTGTCGTGCTGTATTCGTAGATATAGCGTTGGATTATACTGGTCTTCCCCACTCCTCCTTCACCAGCAACAATTACTTTGAAAATAGGTGTCTTAGGTTTGATTACAGGCGTTTCAAGGACTGTCTCAGTTCTACCATTAACTTGGTCATGAGTTGCCAGTGTGTACACCAGCCAGGAGCCAATTGTGGCACACTCACTCTACGAGGGGTTGCCACACCTTTCAGGTCAATTACAGGAGAGCCGATTTTTATACTCTCCCAGTTCTTCGACCCATCACAATGTTTTGTTGGATTTTTCGCAACTACTTTAGGCTATAAGAATGGATAAGAAGTGAAACTAATGTCGGGTGTGGAAAGGCTTAGTGACAGATTCGGTTGCAATATTCTATGATGAACGATTCATCAAGTACGATTTGGGACCACACCATCCCCTTCATCAAGACCGCATTCTCCTTCACTACGAATTAAGCAAAGCTCTCGGTATCCTGTCAGCTAAAGGAGTCAGTGAACCAAATTTTGAACCCGCTAGCGATGATCAATTACGATTTGTGCATACTCAGGAGTATATCGACGAGATCCGCGCATTAAGCCAAGAAAGGGGATACTCGACATTAGATATGGGTGATACTGTTGCTTTTCCCGGAGCATACGATATTACCCGCCTCATGGTTGGTGCCACCCTTGCGGGTGTAGATAGTGTTATGCAAGGAAAAACGGATCATGCTTGGAATCCTGGAGGTGGGTTGCACCATGCTCATTCCAACCGAGCAGCAGGATTTTGTATCTTCAACGACGTAGCCATTGCCTGCCATTACCTGAAACACAAGTATCAACAAAAACGTATATTATACCTAGATATCGACGTTCACCATGCAGACGGAGTCGAAGAACAATTTGTTCGAGATCCTGAAGTTCTGACTTTATCTATCCACCAAACAGGTCGAACCCTTTTTCCTGGAACTGGATATCCCCATGATGTTGGTGACGGGGAGGGGCGAGGATATACTGTTAATCTTCCGTTACCACCATACACGCAAGACGACCAATACCTCCACGCTTTCGAAGCCATTGTTCCTCCCATTATAGAAACGTATAGGCCCCAGGTTATCGTAATGCAAAATGGAGTTGACACTCATTTTCAGGACGAATTAGGCAATCTAATCCTAACTACCCATACCTTTGCCAAAATAAGTCAACGAGTGCATGAACTCGCCCATCAATATGTCAAAGGAAAGCTAGTTGCGGTTGGTGGCGGTGGCTATTCCTATTATTCGGTTCCACGTTGCTGGACCGTGATTTTAGGACAGCTGGTAGGTCTAAATCTTCCTGATGCCATTCCTGAAAGTTGGCAATTAAGGTTCAAGGAGATAACTGGTCTACAACCACCACGTTTCCTTCATGATAAGAAGGTACCAACTCTTCCCCAAATAGATCATGATCGGATTGGACGCATTGTTTCTGAAAGCGTCTCACGAGTCCAAGATATGGTCTTTCCACTCCTTGGAGTACAAAGATGAAAAAAACAGAACTAGCCTTAGCTTTCAGCGGTGACTAGTTGGTCTTTGAAATGATCGCCGAGGAGTGAGAGATGCCGTATGGCCTGCCGAGGAAGCACATCTGGGTGTTATACCGAGTAATTGAAAGACTTTTGGAATTCGGATAAAAAGCATTTCGGTAGCCCCTCCCAATTATTTGAACATTCTCGAAACCTTTATCGTAGAATTGAAATCGCACCCCATTTATCGGGAATTGGATGTCCCATCTTCACTAACTGGGTCCGAATCCCCAATAGATACATACTGATTCGCCCCGCACGGGCTAATCGCATTCGATACGCCAGGTCGCGATCACCAGCTTCGATTTCCCTATATCATTCAAAGTTTTTAACCGTCTAAAAAGGTGTTTTTACCGAGACTACAAATACTCCTTTTTGAGTGAGGAAATCACAGAATCTAGAAACTTGCTGACTTCTTGTGCCTCTTTCGCTTTGACCTCTAACTGTTGTATTAAATCAATTGCGGCACGCTTCCGATCTAACTCATTGGGAATATTCCGTAACCGTTGAATTAAGGAAATGAGTTGGTAGATTTCTGGATAACTTCGCTTAATGACGCCTTCAATGGTTCGCGGTTTTTGCATGGTTGGTACAACACGGACCACTCGGATTCCCTGTGGCGTAATTTGCACAGACACTCGGACTGTTTTAGCTAAACGATAATATTTCCGAGGGGGACCTCGAATGCTTTCATCTTCATAGGTCTCTAAAAAGCCTCTCTCGATAAGTTCCTGTAAATGTCGTAAGATGGCCTGCTGGTGAACGGAGAGTTCGCGACTGAGTTGTCCGAGGAACATCGGCTCTTGGGAAAGTCGCCGTAAGATTTCGAATCGTGTGGGATTACCTAGTAACCAAAATAAATGGACAGACTCATCATGGGAATCGCGTTGGGACATGAAGATTACACTCGTGGGCTTAAGTTACTCACTAGATGTTAGTGACATTTTGCGAGTATTTAGTGTTGTGGTTCTGTGGAAATGTTTAAAAGGGAGTATTACACACAATTTGTTAGTCACAATATGTGAGTAAATAAATGTGAGTAACCCACGGAGGAAAACACAATGAGCTTCTTTGATGAAACAGATGATTTTGATGAACTCTTTAAACGCCAAATGCAGGCAATTCGTCGTATGTTTAACAGCCTGCAACAATCCACTCCCGCTAAGGGTTCCGAATTCAATAATCGCGATGGTATTCGTACGCAGCGGTTTGGACCCTTTGTGTATGGACGGACTACGTATCTAGGTCCTGATGGTAAAATGCACACCCAAGAATGGGGTAATATTCCTCCCGAAGCTCGTAAGGAACTCGAAGCAAGGATGCGCACACAACGTGCCCCCTTCCGATTTCCTCCACCACCACTAGAACGAGATCCATCACCTATCCCAGATCCACTCACTCCTGACCGACCTTTCCCTGGCCCACAACCAGAATTCAAACTTGACACCGATGAATATCTAATCGATATAATCGACACTGCAGATGGTTACACAGCTATCTTTGATACACCAGCAACAAGTGAGTATGATGTTCAAGTCGATGTCAAGGGCCAACAGTTGAAGCTTTGGGTGCAGGGACGGATTTTCCGGGAATTGGAACTACCGATTCCTGTTACGCTTACCTCGCTCCAATTTCGTAATGGAATTGTAGAATTGCAGCTAAGATCCACAAAACCAGATGAAGAGCCCAAAGCCTCCGGGGAATCGACCGAACAGACGGCGTGAGGTCGAGAGGACGGGTAGCCAGACCCGTCCTTCCCCATTATTTTTCTTTTCTTGAAATTACATTCCCTTAATGCTTCCAGCACCCTTTTAGGTAGAATTTTCTTTGTGCATTTTGAGGTTCTACTCTGTGGCGCATGAGGACTTTGCAGTTGAACTCGACTTATTGCGTCAACATTATGGTGTTCCTAAACGGGTTGACTTTGAGGTTGAGATGCGTCTTAATGAATTCGCCTTAGTCCAACGTTCAAAGGAACGGGGTCGACGACACGATGTAACTATTTTCATTCAACATCAGGGAAAATTTGTGGTCATCGAAAAACATGCATATGCGAAGACAGGGATTGTTCGAGCGCCGTCCGGTGGAGCGCAACCTTCAGAAAGCCTGATTATGGCAGCTCAGCGAGAAGCTAGTGAAGAAACAGGGTTTGATGTTGAGATTGACAGATTTGTCTTGGAATCTCATGTACGCTTACTTTGTGCAAATCATCCAGCTATCCTCTGGGTTTCCTACGTCTTCCTTGCCCATGTTGTTGGAGGAAGCCTAGGTGCAAAGGATCTCAGAGAAATTTCTGATGTCCAACTTCGGTCACGTCAAGAACTCCTCACTGTTGTTCGACCACTGATGTTAGCTTCGGGATTAGGTGGTTTTGAATATAGAGCACTGATGACGGATGCGTTCTTTGCCCAACTTGACGCTTTGGAAATTTCCTCAGAATAAAAGGGGTAGGCTACAGAGGGGCGGCGCAATGAATGCAGAACTTAGCATCGGCGGCGGTCACGCGGCCACATTGTGGACAGATTTTACCAGCTTCAGCATCCGTGTGTGGAGTCGATGGTTTTGGACTGGAGGGTTCAGGTTTCTCAGTCTTGGCTTTTGATGCGATGACTTCGGCATCTTCTGAATCTGAGTTGGTAACCTTTGAGTCTGGGACCGTAGTTTCAGTGACTTCAAAACGGGTTATCGGACCATTTCGCATGGCGGATTCTTTTTTGAGAATATGGTCGCAAGCGAGGAGGGCATAGTTGAGTCGCTCGGCTTTGCCCGTAAGTGTCTCCTTGTTCGCTGTGTCTTTTGTTTCATCGTCTCCTATCAGTAGGCGTGCGTTTAGGGTTTCCAACTCCTCTTTGACTTCGACATGATCCTGTTGGAGTTGGGCGTGGTATCCTTGAAGCTGCGTGATTCCCTCTTTGATTTGTTCATCCATGCGGGTTAGTTTTTCGTCATATTCTTGTGCGAGACGGTCATAGACTCGTTCACTAACTTCCCCTTTCTTGTGGAGAACTTCAAGGCGTTCTAGTTCACCCCGTTCATTGATGTAGGAATCGATGAGTTCCTCTAATTCGAAATCACTATCTCCTGCAGCCTGACTCAATTCATCCAAGAGCTCATCTGATTCAACACCATTTTTCACCAGTTCATCTTCAAGTGCGAGCTGGCGGCCACGAGCCATGAGGCTGGCTAGGATTTTTGCAGGTACCGTTATAGGTTCAATATCAGGTACAGCCGTCTTTCTGGGCGAGGCTGCTTCTATTGGTGATGGTTCTGCTGTTTCAGGCGCCCCTGCAAGAGGGCCACCACAAAATATACAGAACTTTGAACCGGGCTTAGCCTCACGACCACAAGATGTGCAAGTTAGTGCTGAAGCTTTTAAAATGGGAGTTGATTCTACAGATGCAGATTCTACTGGAGCCGGAGCCTCTGTCGAGAGAGCTTGTCCGCAATTAATGCAGAAGTTTGACGACGCGGGGTTATTTCCGAACCCACAATGTGGGCAGGCATTTGTGTCAGAAGTTGTGGGGGTTGGAATAGTGGGCGCTTCAACCGCGGCGCCACATTTGGTACAGAACTTGGCCCCTGATTTGAGGGGGTTACCACAATTGGTACATTTTAATTTCTCTGTTGGAGATGGAGGTGTGGGAGCGGTTTGGGTACTTGTGACTGGGTTACCGCAGACTGTGCAGAATTTTGCGGATTGTTTAAGTGTTGCTCCACATCGGGCGCATTTCTTAGGCATTACGGTTCTCTCCGTGAAGTATTCAACGTGACTGCTACAAATTGCGCCCTTTATTACTTTTGGAATAATATCAGGAATTAAGCAACGATTTAAATTCTCATATCCACGAAAATATTGACGAGTTGGGAA
>JBHLPI010000094.1:0-7709 GCA_048939595.1 Promethearchaeota archaeon
CCATATTCCTCCTATGTTTTGAAAACGGTTAACAACTCCGGACTCCTCAAACTCATGGAGGGCGAGAAGAATCGCGTCGCGGTATTTCGCAGCGTGATTGCTTATGGCGAACCTGGTCGTGAAATCCAGCTGTTCGAAGGAGAAACTCGAGGCACCATTTCCCATCGACTTCGTGGAACCGAATGGGGGTTTGACCCGATTTTTATCCCCGATGAAGGGGATGGATCCACATATGCCGAGATGCCTAATGACATGAAAAACCGCATCTCTCATCGAGCCAAATCCTTAGCCAAGTTTGTCCAATGGTACCTGAAATACGGTCCAAAGACCACATAACGGGGATTTTCTTCGCGTATTTTTAACGCTATTTTAATGAAACGAATTATGCTGAAATGAATATTCATAAGGAGTAAAGACTGAGCTAAAGCTGAATGAAAGGCAAAAAAGGTTATGCAGAAGACATGCAGGTTGTGCTCGGTTTGCATACAATTGGGGATTACTTAGAAAAATTACCGAGGACAAAGAAACCGGGTCTCAGATTAGTGCGATTGATCTTCACAAAGAGCTGAATCAACTTAAGAAAACGCATTACAAGTGGATGTATGAAGTTTCAAAATGACCTCCCCAAGAAGCGCTACGAAATCTTGACAAGGCATTTAAGCACTTTTTTCAACGTATTCAAAGGGGTGAGAAACCGGCGTTTCCAAAATTTAAATCGAGAAAACGGGGTGGACTCAATTTAGTACCTAGGTTTTATCCATCCCAAAGATGTTCACATTGAGGCTTGATTAAAAAGAAACTCGCCTTGTCAACAAGAATTTATCAGTGCAAAAACGGCGGATTAGAAATTGATCGTGATTTCAATGCAAGTTAAAATTTAGAACTAGTCGCCGCGAGTCCCACGGAGACGATAAATGCCTATTTAAAGATGGAAGATGACAGCCTTCGGGCAATGCCATCAATGATGTAGGAACCGAGTAGGAGTTCAAATGACCTCTAGAGGAATCGGGGGACGGATAGAATTAAATAGCGTTGTCTATTTCTGCTCTCCGGTGCTCTGCACCTAAACGTCCTGTTCATATAGGATAATCATCAAATTGGTGTATTGAATGGCTCGAATGCATTCGCCCCGAAAGGGCAGGTCTCATTCTAAACGTCCAATTCGACTGGAAACTCCCGATTGGTGTCAACGGACACCGGAAGAAGTCGAAGAGCTAGTGGTGAAACTAGCTAAGGAAGGCCACCAACCCTCCATGATTGGGCTTAAACTTCGGGACCAGTATGGTATCCCGCTTACCAAGGCAATTACGGGAAAAACCATCACCCAGATTCTCAATGAGAATGAGCAAGCGCTTCGAGTTCCTGAAGATCTCTTTCACCTCATAAGTCGGGCCATTACTCTTCGACGACATCTGGAAGAGTCGAAAAAGGACCTACACTCTCGATATGGGCTTCGGCTAATTGAAAGTAAAATTCGACGCCTAGTGAAATATTACCGTCGACGAGGTATTCTTCCTCAAGACTGGAAATACACACCAGAGCAGGCCGCGCTCCTCATTCGCTAGGCGTAGAGGATTGTTGGCTGATTTCCTTGACAAAAGATTTAGACCGCCTTTTAGAAGCTGCGGATTCGGCTGCTGGTCAAATCAATGACTGGATTGAAGCGAGCGAACCCATATTTGTCACATCCCACCTTGATGCTGATGGGCTTTCTGCGGCTGGCATCATCGGCTCAGCTCTGAATCGTCGAAATGCAGCATTTCAACTTCGGATTACCCGTCAGCTTGACCAACTCTTTTTGTCAGAATTAGGTACTGGTGGTCGACAACATCTCATTTTCTGTGATATAGGCAGCGGACAGCTACCACTAATTGAAGAGTCATTGAGTGATGCAGAGATAACTATCTTAGATCATCATCCTCCTCACAAACAGAAACTAGCCTCTAATATCCGTCAAGTCAACCCACATGAATGGGGGTTTGATGCGACATTTGAGATATCAGGGGCAGGTGTAGCCTATCTCGTAGCCCGACATCTGGGTGGCTCAAATGAAGACTTAGCTGGACTAGCTGTCGTTGGAGCACTAGGCGATATTCAAGATCGTGGGAAACAGCATGATCTTGTAGGGCTGAACCGAGAAATCATCGTTGAAGATGCCATCGCAAGTGGAGTCCTCGACCACTCCATCGATATGCGCATTTTCGGACGCGAAACTCGCCCCATTCATATAGCCCTCCAATATAGTAGCGATCCCTATATTCCCGGTATTAGCAACGACCCAGAAGGGGCTCTAAATTTTCTTGCTGACCTCGACATTGACCTGCGAGATGGTGAAGAATGGCGAACCATCGCCTCCCTCTCAAAGGAAGAAAAACGAAAACTCAACTCTGAACTTGTCACATATATGCTCAAACAGAATATACCTCCACGGGAAGCTCAATCGCTTATCGGTGTTGTCTTTACACTCACCTGTGAAGAAAAGGGAAGCTATCTCCGAGATGCGCGGATGTTTTCAACACTCCTCAACGCAACGGGACGTTCTAACCAAGGAGGGATTGGTGTCGCTATCTGTATGGGTGACCGACAAAATCTTCTACGTAAGGCTGAAACCATTCTCAAAGAATACCGCGAACAACTGGCTTTAGGCCTCCAATGGCTAACGGGTGATGCTGACGCAGTAACAAAGATGCAACTGATACAAACATTTCATGCCAAAAACCGTGTCCCTGATACAATTGTCGGGTCCATCGCAGGAATGGCCCTAAACTCGCGTATTCTTGACTGGTCCAAGCCCGTTATTGCGTTTGTATATTCACGAGATGGCCGGGTTAAAGTTTCAGGACGAACGACACGACGGATTGTGGAAGCGGGGGCAGATCTTGGGCAAGCAATGAAACAGGCAACTGAGGAAATCGGGAGTGGCTCAGAAGGAGGCGGCCACAACATCGCCGCCGGTGCCACCATTCCTCGTGGTCAAGAAGAACGATTTCTCAAAATAATTGAGCGGATTCTTCGAAAACAGTTGGGTCGGATGAAAGAGGTCTGTGTACAACCTAATGAGAATGCGAATGAGGAAACAATTAAATAGCCGCGGCAGGTTTTGCCCTTCACGCTTCCCAAAAAAGACTAGAATCTGAAAGGTAACTAATTATGAGTCGTCAATCTCGAGTTCGTGACAAATGGCGTGAAAAGCGCTGGTATATGATGGTTGCTCCTTCCTCCTTCGGAAACGTGGAAATTGGAGAAACCCCCGCAGCCAATGCTAAGGTGTTGGTCGGTAGACGAGTTGAAACCACTCTCTACGCCATCTCAGGAGATTTTAATCAAATCCACATCAAACTGTTTTTTCAAATCAACGAAGTGAAAGGTGACAAAGCCTACACCCACTTTGCAGGTCATGATTTTACCCGGGATTATCTTCGAAGCCTAGTCCGCCGAGGAAGCAGTCGAATCGACGGTATTTTTGATGTGACGACAAAAGACGGCTACGAAATCCGCATCTACGCCATCGCCTTCCCAGTCCGCCGCGCTAAAACCACCCAGCAAGCAGCGATTCGTGAAGTTATGCAAAAAATCATCACCAAACGTGCTAAACAACTCAACTTCGATGCCTTCATACAGGAATGTGTTCTTGGCAAAATCGGCAGTGACATCTACAACAAGGCTAAAACCATCTTCCCATTACGGAAGAGCGAGATCCGGAAAAGCAAGCTTCTTACCCAACCAGCCGTCGCTGCAAGCTAAAGCTGGCATCACCACTTTTCTCTACTTTGATATTCTAGGCGACGCTTCTGAGGTGATATTACTCCCCTTAAGCGCGCGCATGTTATGGAGATAATAGTGGGTTTTTATAGAACCTCGGTTTCAGTAATTGTGTTTAAGTATGGGGTTTAAAAGCTGGGGTTAAGCTGGGGTTAGACTTTGGAAATTAAACCGACTTAAAACGGTTTTCTACAAAAGCGAACCGGTAAGGCTTATTAGCAATAGAAGCGCGTACTAGCGAGGGTCTGGCTAGTATGTTTGCTCGAACACTCCAGCGGCAGGGTTTTTGGAAAGCTCGAAACGTAGAGAATGAATCGGGGCGCCGAATTTTCTTAAAGCATGATTTGTATCTCGGCGGAATCTATGTTGAAGTCATGAATCGCGTCGCGGTTCTCCGCATCACCGAGTTAGGCATTGTCCGGGTCTTCAAACGAGCGAAGGCCCTCAGAACCTTTCTTGCAGAACTCGAAGCGATGAAAGGCCGAATTGCAGTGGAGTCTCCCTCTCTTCATTCACTTGTCCAACTCTCCAGCGATTAAGCGCCCCTTACAATTCTTTACATCGATCTTTACCCAAGACGGGGTCACCATCTTCATACTCTGAGTTAGTCAGAAAGCTTTTGTAACGCGGATAGTGGGCTATGCAGGAGAATGACTCCTTGCCATTTGTTCCGAGTCAATTAACAATTACGTGATTCTGATGCCCACACAATTTCGGGAGCGCAATGTGATACAAAAAGACTGGCGAAAAGTCCAGCTTCGTATAGCATTGTGTTATCCCAATGCTTACCGGGTCGGAATGACGAGCCTTGCAATACACCTGCTATACGCACTGTTCAACTCGCGTCCAGAGGTGACTTGTGAACGGGTGTTCTATGTTCCTGGTGAGGTTCCCCAGTCGCTAGAATCAGGACAACCACTTTCCAAATTTGATGTTGTTGCCTTCTCGCTTCAATTTGAAACTGATTACGTCCATGTCATTGAAATGCTGATTCAATCCGGTATTCCGCCTTTAGCGGCTAATCGGCAAAAACCATGGGTAATCGCTGGGGGGCCTTGTGCAACATCGAATCCATTTCCACTTTTACCTTTCCTTGACTTCGCCCTGATCGGGGATATTGAACCAGTCTTTTCTCAACTTCTTGACGGCCTGCTTGTAGCTCAAACCCGGACGGAATTAGAAGAAAAATTAGATACTCATTTCTTATTCACTGAAAGAGATGCTGTTTCACGAGCCCTTGTGTCCAATTTAGATTCTGCTTTTCACCCAACTTGCCAGATTCTTCCTGAACCTCCTTATCCCTCGGAACTTGAGCCCACTTTTGGTCAGAGTCTGCTAGTGGAAATTTCACGAGGATGTGATCAACGGTGTAATTTCTGCATGACAACATACCAATGTAGTCGCCGCCGAGAACGTTCAGTGGACATTCTCAAGAATATAATTGATGCTGGCACTCGATGTTCGCAGGTGGAGAAGGTTGCGCTCTTAGCTTCAGGCTTCACTGATCATTCCGAGCTAGTTGCCTTATTGACCCAGATAATAAATCGTGGGCATCAGCTTTCGGTTCCTTCTCTCCGTGCTGATTTACAAAATTCTGACATTCTTCCCTTAATTTTCCAAGGGGGACAACGTACCCTCACTTTTGCACCTGAAGCAGGTTCAGAACAACTTCGAAGTCTAATTGGAAAATCCATTTCTGATGATACCTTTCTTCAGACATTCCAATCCGCCATTGATGTGGGCTTTTCTCAATTCAAACTCTATTTCATGATTGGACTGCCCAACGAGTCCGATGAAGACATTCAAGCGATTCATGACTTTTGTGTTCGGTTTCTAACACTCACTGGTAAAAGTCATCGTATCCATGTTAGTGTCGCGCCCTTCATTCCTAAGCCACACACGCCTTACCAATGGATCGGTCTTACTCCCCTCAAAACACTGAAGAACCGCCTTAAGCTTCTTACGAACCTGCGCCGATACGGGCGGATTCAACTAGATCTGCCGAATCCTCGGTGGAGTGTTGTGCAAGCTGTTCTTTCGCGAGGATCAAGTGATTTAGCAAAGCTAATCTCAGATGTAGCAATGAACGGAAAGAGTACAGCTGGGGCGTGGTTCCAGAGGGCAAAGCGGCTTGGGATGAATCTAGAAACCCTTGCTACTGCAGATTACTCCTCTGATACCACATTTGCATGGGATCGCATTGACGTGGGGGTAAATCGTAATATTTTATTGCGACGGTTTGCCAAGCTTGACCAGTAAATATTCAAAAGCTAGCGGAGAACAGAATGATGGATTCGAAACATAAGCCATCCAAGAGAAAACCTTCTCAGATTCCACCTGAACTAGAAAAAGAAGTGGAAAACGCTACTGATCCTGAGTGTAAAGACTTGACCGAACGAATCCTTGAGCATCTTCCGAATCTAGCTAGCGAAGTCCAATCCTCGGATGCAGAGGTCCAAATTGATGGTGTGCGATGGGAAGAAACAGATCGCACTCGTCAGCCCGTTCGAAAGAGCGAAGACCGCTTTTCAGGCTATTCCCCGGATGTGATTGATTTTCTTCGACGTTGTGCCACCAATGAGGAGGCATTAGAAATTATTTCATTCCTAGAGACGCGTGGAGAAATCAATGCAAACCACGCAAAAGAACTGCGAAAGCAATTACAGAATCGAGGTCTTAGCAGCTTCGGAACCAAGAAATCTTGGGGCCATTACGAACGGGAAGGCACATAACTAGTGAGTGGCTCCTGCCGCGACAATCCGAATCACATCATCACGTTGAAGCTCATAATTCTCCGCTAACCGTTTCTTGGTTCGTGCATCAACAGCATGAATAAAGGTATCACCTAACTCTGTATGAATTTTATACGCCAACTGCCGTGCAGTAGTGCCCTTGGGAACCAAGTAGACGTCTGGAAGCACGTTTCCATCGTGATCTGCGAGTTTTCCAGCATCTTCCACAGGATACACTGGTATGAGCTCTAAAACATCAAACACAACGGTATTCAATACTTGTTGCACACCAGTTGATCCATACTTGTCCAAGATTTCTATCTGTAAGCGTTGTAACTGGGATTGTTCTTTTTCACCCAAAACCTCAGGAGTCAGGATGTCGAAACGAGGTGCCCCAGGTTGGTACGCAATTACTCCTTTTTCACTCAAGTTTCGTAACACAAACTCAGCTTCGGCACTACATGGAATAACAATCTCTTCAGTCATCTTTTGTAAGGAACCCAAATACTCGGCTGCATGCTCGCGGTCAATCTTATTAGCGGCGATAATCATGGGTTTTGCGCGGCGCCGAAGATACTGGATAAACTGTTCCAAATCCTTCTCAGCCCATGTCGTTGGATTCGTGGTAGATAATTCCGCATCTTTGATGGCTGCTTTAATTGCAGGTTCGGTGATTTGTAATCCAGATAGTTTCTCTCCTAGGAGGGTGCTGATTTTTAGTTTCTCAGTTTCGGCTCGTCGTGAAAGACGCCGCCAGTCTCGTTGTAGGATTTGTACGAGCCACATATTGATTTCTCGTTCGAGAAATACAACATCTTGCTGCGGGTCCCAGCTACCGGGTTCCACATCACGACCTTCTGCATCCAGTGATCCTGAAGTATCTACGACATGTATGAAGGCATCTGCCCGGCTTAGCTCATTCAAGAACTCGTTCCCTCGACCACGGCCAAGATAGGCATCAGGAACGAGTCCCGCAACATCTAGCATATCGATAGGGATAAGCCGTACACCTTCTCGACACACAGAATTCTTGGGATTACATGTGACTCCGAATTCTTGACACAGACAGTCTACGCGTACATAAGCGGTACCAGGATTAGGTTCAATGGTAGTAAAGGGATAGGCACCGACCTTCGCTGCGGTCCGGCAAGCTGCATTCAAGAAGGTGCTTTTTCCGGATGAGGGTTTACCCACAATTCCGACCAACAAGACAGA
>JBHLPI010000025.1:0-25163 GCA_048939595.1 Promethearchaeota archaeon
AATTAACCAATTCGGCTTCATCGGAGAACTTGTAATAACAGGAGCCTTTTTCTTTTCCAACTCCCTTCTTCAATTATGGCAATGCCCATGACTCAAAGACCTATTCCGCAAAAGGAACAGAGGAACCAATTCAATGGTTTAACCCCGGTGCGTAAGAGCCCCTCTCCTTTAAGGCTAATTGATTATCGTGTCTTTCTAATTCCCATCATTATGATGGTAATTGGAGGGCTGATTTGGGGACTTACTGCGTTTTATCAACCCTGGAATTTACAAATCATACTTTTGGGTCAAATTATCTTCACGATCGGTATGTTTGTGGCAATTATTCTCGGACTCTGGGTCATGACGATCGTTCGGATGCCGGTTCGGTAAGCTCCTATTCAGCCTCTGAATCCGATGTAATTTCACCATTGATGCCAATGCGAAGTGTGTGTTTGGGCGTTCTTATATCCTCCCAGGCGGGACCAATCCAGCGGCCTACAACCACGCCAAGCATAATGCCGACCAGTTGAAGCATGATTACTCGCACTATATGGAAGATGCCGAAAAGCACTAGTATCTCAAACAACTCCCAGGTAGCGAAAATGAAAATTGGGAGAATGATTACCCCATAAAAGATGAGAAAAGCTACAAAGATACTTAATAATCCTGCAAGAATTGCGTAATGAATTTCTTGGCTGAACATTCCGACAAGTATCCCAATAATCACCATCATGATTGTGAAAACTGCCCCATCTGTAAGTCCGACGAGAATAGTGAAGTTGGCAAAAGTAATCATAACGCCACCGCAGATAGCTGAGACAAAGAATCGGATAATGCTGTTAATACGCTCTTTCTGTTTTACTGAAATTCTCATTTTTAGATAACCTCTGTAATCCCATTATAATGAGTGGAAAGATATGCCATGGCAATGTACAGCCAACCACCGATGTAGACACGCATTGGATAGCGGATGTACCAGTTCCATTGACCGCTTGACTCGGCGTCAATGATGGTGTTGACAAATAACCCAGTCACCAAAATCCGGACGACGATTGTGGTCTGTTGACCAGGTTGCAAGAAAATGTCTTGGAAGATATCAACTTGACTGACATATTCGCCATTCAACTCTAGGGACACCGTGTAGCCCCAAATATGCACCAGCCTAGTGCCATTGTTTTGCACCTGAATATCAACAATGATAAGCCGTTCATTAGCACTTGGTGTGGACTTTTCAACACTCGTAACTATTGGTCGAAATTGGTTAGCCGTGTCATAAACCGCAAAGTATTCCATTGATAAAATGATGCTACCAATTCCGAGGGCAATTGTAGTTACAAAGAAAACCACTGTAACTAGGTTTCGATATGATGGCCTATAGAGTGTCTGTTTCAATCGCATCATAATGGGGCACCAGTTATTTGGCACAAAGGGACTTTATTCTAAAAGTTTTCCTCTCCCTGCAGTTTGAGAATGAATTCTCGCCTTTTAAGGAGAGATTACCTTGCACCATAAGCAAAGCTTATAAAAGTCCTTACAGCATTGGGCAACGAGCTTTAGAAAAAGCTGGAGGCAAAGCTTGTGGGCCTACGCGAGTTCGTCGTACGACGTATAATTAATAGTTTTATCCTCATCTTAGGGGCTATCACCTTCAACTTCTTCGTTTTTCGGCTTATGCCCGGTGATCCGGTCAGGATATTAATCAGTGGTAACTTACAAGCAAACCAGCAAGAGCTCGCTGCTGCTCTCCGTGCAATGTGGGGGCTAGATCAACCCCTTCCATTCCAATTCGTGACTTATCTAGTGAATATGTTCACTTTTAACTTTGGGCATTCCTTCACGGAGGGCTATCGACCTGTGATTGAATCCATCGCTGCCCGGCTTCCAAATACTCTTCTCCTCATGGGTACTGCCGCAATAATCACGATTATTCTCGGCGTTATCACTGGCATCGCTGCTGCCTCAAGGCGAGGAGGATCCTTTGACATGGGCATGGTCGTCACTGCTCTAACCTTTTACTCGATTCCGACGTTTTGGCTAGGGATGATGTTCATCCTCATGTTCGGCTTCTACCTCCCACTCTTCCCCTATGGTGGAACCGTCTCAGTGCCTGTTCCTGAAGATCCACTTGCCTACGCAATGGATGTCGCATGGCATCTTGTACTACCCTCATTAACCTTGGCCTTAGTCTCATACGGGGGGTACATGCTTGTCATGCGAAATACCCTCATCGATGTCTTGACGGAGGACTATATCGTTACGGCACGGGCAAAAGGTGTAGATGAACGCACAGTGTTGTATAAGCACGCTCTGCGAAACGCAATTCTACCCCTGGTTACAATGATCGCGTTGACTTTCGGTTTTCTCATAACTGGTGCAACGCTGACAGAAACGGTGTTTAACTGGTATGGCTTGGGTCGGTTGATATTCGACTCAGTGATGCAACAAAATTACCCAGTGCTTCAGGCAATCTTCTACATAATGGCTTTGACAGTAATCATAGCCAACTTCATTGCCGATATCCTCTATGGATTCCTCGATCCTCGGGTCAGATACGATTGAAACTATGGTGATTGCATATGGTAAGATGGGACGAATATTATCACCGCTTCATGGGATTTTGGAGACAATACCGAAGAAGCAAGATGGGAATCGCCGGATTAGCCATTATTCTCTTTTTTCTGGGAATGGCACTCCTTGCCCCCGTGGTTCAACCATGGCCAGCACCGATTCTCGTTAACCAAGCACCGCGGTTATCTGCCCCAACTTGGTTATTACCTATTGACCCTTTCGGTTTTCAAGCCATCTATCCAATAAATAACACGGATTTTGATAATAACGCGGATGGCTGGATTTACGATGAACAACTCCGTGGAGAAGGTTTCATTACCGTACAAAATTCTCGATTTGATACTGATGCAAATGGTTGGGTATTCGAACCGTTTGGACCCGGTCAGACTATCATTTCGAATTTTACTAATCTCAATGTTGGCTCTACCACTCCTGTGGGAAGTGGACCAGGTTGTTATGAAATTCAATATAACGATACTAGCGATTTAGCAGGGTATGGAATAACCGATGTCTTCCTCGAGTATGATTTCCTGTTTAACGCCAGCCTATTTCCAGTCGGGTTTACTACCCAGTATCCCTCCCGAGTATCGGTCTCTTACAGCATTGAATTCATCATTGACAACACCCTAACCACGCTTGGAGACGCTGATGCCATTTTCCATGTCGAAATATCTAATTCCAGTGGAATAGCTATTGACATTTATAATCGTCGATACCGTAGTCCTGGAGGGCTTGGTTGGTCCTCTCGAGTTCGTGAAATGGACCAAGTAAACATTACAAAGACCTTTGCAACGACTGACATAATGACACTGGGCTTCCATATCGAATTTCGAAATCCAATTGCCAAAGACACTCCGAAAATGGTGGTTCGCCTTGATGACCTTCAATGCCGCATCGAAGCCCTATACAGTGAAACAACAAATAATCACTTAATGTCAGGCTCATGGGACGGAAGTATCGGAAGTAACGTTTCAGGGCCTGGTAGTTTTCTCTTCACTTACACTGATCCAGATCCTCTTGAGTATTATCTTGGCTCAACAGCGTCAATTCAAACTGATTTTACTTGGGACTATTTTCGTCGACCAAAGGAAGCTTATATCCGCTACACTTACACAATTGAAAACAACGATCCTGGTGGATGGGGCGATGCCTTTGTAAATATCATTCAGGAATGTTACGTTGAAGTCAACGATACTACCGAACTTATCTTTCGCGGAGATAATATCATTCAAGATATCCCTTGGACCTCCTCGCCCGAGAAGGTCTGGGACGCATTTATGATAACCAACACCTTCGAAAAACGAGGGAAGATGTGGATCATCATTCGGGTGGAAATAACAGATCCGACTCCCGAAGATATGCCAGATATCCGCATCAACTTCGATGATTGTAACTTTGAGATTCTTGGGGGATATTATGGACAACTCGGAGCTGGACAATATGGTGAAGACCTCTGGGCGCAACTCCTTTGGGGATCCCGTATCGCTCTTGTCGTTGGGCTCACGGCGGCATTCATCTCAACCTTCGTTGGTCTTATCGTTGGTCTGATTTCTGGCTACTTTGGTGGCTTAGTGGATGAAGTGTTGATGCGTGTCACTGACTTCTTCCTCATTATACCCGGACTCCCCCTGATGATTGTATTAGCCGCAATCCTCTCCCCACATTGGTGGAACATAGTCCTGGTAATTGCACTGGTGGGGTGGACAGGAACCGCACGACTAGTAAGAGCGCAGGTCCTCGCTGAACGACAACGAGCCTACGTTGAAGCTGCTCGAGCTATTGGGGCAAGTGATCTCTATATCATATTCCGACATGTCCTACCAAACGTAACCCCGCTGCTCTTTGCCCAAATCACCCTAGGTGTGGCTGGTGCAATTCTTTCAGAAGCAGGTCTCAGTTTCTTGGGGCTAACACACCCCTACGATGTAAGCTGGGGTCGAATGCTCTTCCAAGCTTCAGGGGCTGGCGCCTATTCTGAAGGAGCTTGGTGGTACGTCTTCTTCCCCGGATTATGCATTGTCTTGTTAGCCCTCTCATTCACTCTAGTTGGCTACGCGGTCGATGAAATTCTCAATCCACGACTCCGAATCCGGAGGGAGTAATCATAAAGGAGGAAACCTAAATGGCTGTATTAGATGTTAGAAATCTGAAAGCCTACTTCTTTGTAGAAAGAGGTGCAGTCCGCGCTGTCGATAACATAACCTTCGCCTTAGAACGTGGCGAGACCTTAGGTCTCGCCGGCGAATCTGGGTGTGGAAAATCGACCACTGCCTACGCTCTTCTCAACCTGCTCCCATATCCTGGAAGGATTGTGGACGGAGAAATCATCCTTGATGGGGAAAACCTCGTCCAAAAATCCAAGGCTGAAATGCAGGAAATCCGATGGAAAGAAATTTCCATGGTTTTCCAAGGCGCAATGAATGCTCTGAATCCGGTCCTTCGGATAAGTGACCAAATTGTCGAAGCAATCATGCTCCACGAAGATATCTCCACCGATGATGCCTTTAAGAAAATGGAAGACATCCTCGAAGTGGTTGGCGTTGATCCCACCCGAGCTACGAACTACCCCCACGAATTCAGTGGAGGAATGAAGCAGCGCGTAATGATCGCAATGGCTTTGGTAACAGAACCCAAAGTCCTCATTGCTGACGAACCAACCACTGCCCTTGATGTAACCGTTGAAGCACAAGTTTTGAAACTCCTGAAAAGCCTTCAACAGAAATTCCATCTCTCAGTGATTCTCATTACACACGACCTTGCTACCATTGCGGAAGCCTGTGATCGAGTCGCTATCATGTACGCGGGGCAAATCATCGAATTCGCTGATGTTGTCACCATTTTCAAGGAACGACTCCACCCCTATACGGAAGGACTTATTCGGTCTGTTCCCAGTCTCTTAGGTTCAAAATATCTCGTCCACATTCCGGGAGCGCCGCCTGGGCTTATTAATCCCCCATCTGGATGCCGGTTCCACCCTCGGTGTCCTATCGCCACAGAAATTTGTGTTCAACAGGAACCAGTGTTTCGCGAAATCCGAGAGAAGCATTTTGTTGCATGTCACCATGCTGATCAACTCTGGGGGAAGAACGTCTGGAAGTGATCCAATGACCACAGAAGAACCCTTATTCGTAGTAAGAAACCTCAAGAAGTACTTTCCAGTCCGACGAGGTCTGATTGCCCAACTCTTCAGCCGCGAAAAAATCTGGGTCAAAGCCGTCGATGACGTCAGCTTCGACATTTATAAAAACGAAGTCTTTGTCCTCGCTGGTGAATCCGGATGTGGCAAGACCACCACCGGACGCACTCTACTCAACCTCACGGAACCAACTGAAGGTACCATAACTTATGGAGGCATAGACCTCACCCAAATCAGCAAACAGGAAATGAAAGCCCTTCGACCAAAACTGCAGATCATTTTCCAAGATCCATATGAATCCCTCAATCCACGACTCAGTATCCACGACAGTATCGCTGAAGGACTTCAAGTTAACCGCTTAGCAGGAAGCCGTGAAGAACTCCTCGAACGAGTTAAAATGGCAATGGAAGATGTTCGGCTCATTCCTCCCGAAGACTTTCTTTACCGTTACCCCCACATGCTAAGTGGTGGCCAACGCCAACGTGTCGTCATCAGCCGGGCCATTGTAACACAACCCGAATTCATTGTCGCTGATGAGCCCGTTTCGATGCTCGATGCTTCGATTCGTGCTGAAATACTTAGCCTCCTCAAAGAGCTTATCAAAAAATACGATTTGACCTATTGTTATATCACTCACGATTTAGCTTCAGCACGGTATATTGGTGACCGAATTGGCATCATGTACCTTGGCAAAATCGTCGAGTATGGACCAGTTGGTCAAGTAATTGACAATCCAAAGCACCAATATACTGCAATTCTGGTCTCGGCGGTGCCGATTCCTGATCCAACCTTGACACATACAAGGCGTGCCCCGATTGGGGAAGTTCCTTCACCGATCAATCCCCCTTCCGGATGTCGGTTCCACACTCGGTGTCCAATGGCAGATGAGAAATGTCGGCTCGAAGAACCACCATTTAAGGAAGTAGAAAAAGACCATTATGCCGCTTGCTGGCACTGGTTTGATCCTGCCCAATGGGATAACGAAAAATAGGATTTCACCATTTGGTGGAACTCCTATTTCCCTTTTCTTTTTCATAACTACATTTTCTAGATTAAATACAAACTACAAGTCCGACAATTATGGATAGAGGCACTGGATGATTTTAGGAGCTTGCGGAGTGCTTCGTTTGAGATATCTATCCTGCGCGAATAACTCAAAAAATTTTGTAATTTCCTTAAGTTTGCCTATAAGGTCAATTATCGTCTTTTTCTCAATATCCTCTTGGTAGATTGCTGCTTCAATATTACGAAATGTTACATCTTCAAATAATGCAGCGGCTTCTTCATTGGCAGGGGGTTGATTATTTGTGAGGCTGATGAATGTGTCAGCAAGGTCTTTGTATATTGTTCGAATTGATTCTAATGTCGCGGAATACTGCTTCCCTCGAAGAAGTTGATAAGTGATGAGAAGTTGGAAATTTTCCAAAATAAAGCGGTCGTCTTGAGGAAATTCGACTCGGATTTCTGGTGGTGGGATTAGAGGGTCAATGAGACGAAGCGCATACATTTCAGCTTCCGATTGATCGAGTCCTTCTAGAATGAGGGCATTACGCATTTCCTCCCGTGCGAATCGCCAGATTATCTTATAATTTATCTGCTGGGCTTGTGGAATAAGGATAAAGTGAAGGCTGATACCAAGACCGTATTGGCTTTTTGGGCCACTCAACAGAAAGGGGCTTCCTGTATCAAGGGGAATCGTTTGGGATATCTCTGTTTCCTCTCGCAGATCTCTGTGGTGAGTTGTTTTGAAGAGTTTCAGGAGCGGAACGAAAATCGTTGAAGAAGGAGGCTTAGGTTTACGACGATAAAAAAACGGCATCTTAACTCACTTTGGTATAGGGTGATGGGTGGAGTTGGCGGTTGTGAATAGAAATAGCTACCGGTTCATGCGGCGTTCTACATGAAGCATGAATAGGGTCTGTCGGAGATCGGTAAGGTTAGGGACGCGTGCGACCACCCCTTCCGCGACAAGGCGTTTTAGGGCGTATCGAACCGTACGTGGGGCTAGATTGGTAGTTTGTACTATCTCCTTGCTTGTCATTGGGCCTTTAGATTCAATGACGCGGACGATTTTTGAGGCACTGGGAGGTTCCCTATGACTCCTAAACCACTTCACATTGCCACCCAATTAGTTTTCAGAGCTCGATAATTAAAAGCGTTTCGAATCCTGCAACGTCATTAGTCGAATTTTTTATCACATTTTCGTGCTTTCTTTATAAAGCGCAAAGGCAGGGGCGTGAAAGACACATTAACCTATAAAAAGCCCTTGTACCTCACTATTCGGGAACCTACTGTAAAGTAGGACAACGGATGGAATTTAACATGAAAAAGGCATTGCCTTTAAATAAGCGACAACTAGCGTCTCTAACAGCTCTAGCAATTCTAGTCTTTTCAATGTTCATCGGTATTACGGCCTTACCTTTTGCCGCAGCCAACGCTCCGAGTTCCAGCGAAACAGTTGTTCCCAACGGCTTGGACACCTTCTTTCCAACAACTAACGCTCTAGACTCAAAGGAAAATCCACTCCAGAATGTACATCCAAATATGAAATCTTGGATAGAAACTGGGGTTGTTCCCGATGAAATCAGGAGTCTCCAAGGAGCAATAGAAGTTCTCCTCACAGCCGGAAGTGATGTTGATTTTGCCGAATTAATGAATTATATGAAGATTATTAATGTCTTCGAACTTGGCTATGGTTACATCATTCAAGGATCGATTTCAGCTCCAAAGAACATTTACACAATCGCTGGACTGCCTGGTATTGGCTCAATTATGGGTAACGAGTACAAGGTACTCAATGAGCGTCCCTATGATTCAGAAAAAGTTACGGATCAATTCAGAGCCCGAGAAATCATGGGCATCGAAGATGTATTGGTTGATTTCCCCGGTTACAACGGTAACGGTGTTACAATCGGTATCGTTGATACTGGTGTGGACTTTGGTGTTACAGATCTCTATGATGCCATTGACCTTGACAGTTTCGGTCAACCAACAAGCTACGATCCCGGTGGATCAGGCATAGCAATAACTAGTTATTCACTACCTGTAGTTGGCGGCTATCTCCTTACGGAGGGACTTGATTTCCGAATGTTCCGTGATGACGGCGCTCTATGGTGGTCAAACTCCACCTATGGCATCTACGCTGAGAATATGTACGTAGGTGGTTATGGTGGAATCACTAGTATGAGTGGAATGTACAAGGTGGGTATGAGCGTCCAAATTGGCGCAACCTATCCACGGTTGTTCTTTGTCTTCCTTTTAGTTGACTCAACAACTCCCTTCGTTTATGATACCGTCTATGTCGACTTTGAAACCTCTTGGGCAATCACTGCTGACTATAACGGCGCTGACGCTCATGGTGTAAGCGCGGAGTGGGACTTCACCAACGACGCCCCACACATGTTTGACAGTAATCCCATTATGACCGCTGACTTTGACTCTGATATGGTTAACGACTATAGTATGGGCAGTCTTAGCAACACATTTGACCTCACTGGACAAATTTCCGGTGACCTGGTTTCTGGTATTGATCCTCAAGGTCGTGGATTCGCCTTCATGTTTGACAATGGTGGTCACGGTACCAGCTGTGCAGGTTCTGCTGCAGGTCGTGGTATTACAGACTTCGATGTGTACGGAAATGGCACACTCTACAAGGTTCCGGGTGCCGCTCCTGGTGCCACGATTATGGCCTTGAAGACCTTCACCCTTGCAGATGATGCTCACACCTGGTTCTGGGGTTGTGGTTATCGACCCATTTGGGGACCAGACTGGCCCTACGATGTCTTCAGCTACTGGCAAAGTAGTTCAGGCGATAAGGCTGACATTCTTAGCAACAGCTGGGGATGGTCAACTTGGAGTTTCACTGCATGGGATCAAGCATGGAGCTATGACTGGCATAGCATGGCTATGGACTTTTTAACCATGGATTCTGACACGCTCTTCTGCGTCTCGACTGGTAACACCGGTCCTGGCTATGGTACAGGTGGTGCACCTGCATCAACATTAGCCCTAATGGTTGGCGCCAGTACAACTTCACATGTTTGGCAAGGATACTACAGTAATTTCAGCCAAGGTTATGATACCGTCGCTGACTTCAGCAGTACTGGTCCCGCACCACAAGGCTTCAGCAGCCCTGACGTTCTTGCTGTCGGTGCATACGCCTTTGATGTCACTCCCATTCAAAGCGGAGATGGTACGGATGCCTGGACCACCTTTGGTGGAACCAGCCAAGCTTGTCCACATGCAGCTGGTGTAGCCGCCATTGTGAAGCAAGCTGATCCTACACTAGGCGCTGATGAATTACGTGCTATCGTGATGAATGGCGCTGACGACCTCGGCTATGACATCTATCGACAGGGTTCAGGACGTGTTAACGCGTACAACAGCGTTTACATGGCCCTCGACAGTGCGACTCTTAATGGCACCACTGATCTTGTGCAAATCGACACCTACGACACCTGGTATTATCAATACTGGGATACGCGCCAAGATCCAGGCTGGGCATGGTTCGTAAACATGTACCTCGGAAACGCCTTCCAGGGCTTACCCTGGGACTATACCAGTGGCAACCCCGCCGGTAATTATATGGTGGATGGTGGATTCTTCCCCTATCCGATTTACCGTGGTGATTCAGCTTGGTGGAACGTCTCAGCTTATACTCCTGATATGAATCCAGTGTCAGATGTCGAAGCGTACACTTATACGCAAACAGGTTCAGCAACAGCGACACTCCGATCAACTTCAACCTATACGACCTGGCAGCTATCCGATTACTTCACTCCATCGGAGATGACCAACTTCTATGATGCAGATTACATTGTAATCTCCCTGGTCTATCCTCAAGCCAACTTGGATGCAGTGTATGATCTGTCGAGTCAAGCTAACTATGTCTTCCTCCATGACTGGAACGACACTAACGAGAACGGGCTGATCGATTTTGAAACTGCAAGCACAGCTGGTGAAGTACGACGTATCGCTTCAGACACCGCCTATAGTAACAGTCATACTATCAACCTTGGCTTCCCAGCGAATCACTTCATGTTTGAACCGGCAATCTACTACCATGACGTAGGTGTTGAACTCTTCCTTTGGCGAGAACTCAACGTGAACGTCACCATGTACTTCTTTGATCGTATTCCATGGACTTGGGTTTCCACCAATCAATATACTGGTGGTGTACACCCAGATGAACCCTTGGAATGGAATGTCACCATTGATGTACCTGCTGGTGCGACACCAGGTTTCTACGAAGGTTATCTAAATGCCAGCGTTGGAACCGGGTTCTCCTTGATGCCCCTTAGCATCCGTGTTGATGCAGCGATGACTGCTCCCGGTCCAGCCGGGGCTGTCAGTTGGGGTGGATCACAAGGAACTCCCTACGACAACGGTGCAAGCTATGGTAACATTCAGTATGGGTACCGTCAACAGGTGGGTGATTGGCGCTTCTACTTCGTAGACGCTATGGACCCTGTGAATGACACCACTTATGTTATGGTCAATGTGACCTGGACAGATCCTAACACACGACTCGATGTGTTACTCTACTCCAGTGCCACAGGCGCTAACATGATGGAATCTGACAACGTCTGGGAAGACTTGAAGTGGGTTGGTACATCTACGTGGCCAAGACAGAATATCCTTCTCTATGATGTGAGTCAAGGATGGTATGGTCTTGATCTCACCCAAGAAGGCCTTGTTGGTATCGCCTTGCGAACATCCACATTTGGAGGTTCAACCGGTGGTAAAGAAGACTTCTGGGTTACTGTAAGCTACGGAATCGAGGCTTGGGATCTACCATACGCCTGGATGAATGCTACTGACAGCGCACATCTCAGCGGCGCTCCTCTCACTGATAATAGCAATTGGACTGGTCCTGCTGTAACCTTCCTCACGAACTGGTCAGTACTTAGCAACGCGGAATTCCCAACGATTCAAATCCAACAGACCCGGCTTGAGCTCCTTTCAACCGTGTCTCATATTGGATATGGTACCATCGAGGAACCCGTCATTCCTGGTTGGCATCCTGATTTGAATCCGAGGGAAGACTACGACTATGTCGACTTGCTAGCTGGACAGACAGTGGAGTTATCGGTGGAGTTTGGTGACTGGGTAGGAGATCCGGGTGAATTAACGCCAATAGCCCATCAAGGTGACATTGACGTCTTTGTCTGGGCTCCTGGTGTTGCTCATACCTATGCGAATAGTCTTACAGGTGCAACAACGGCAACTGGAGCTAATCCCGAAGAAGGAATGTTTGTGGCTCCTGTTTCGGGAACCTACACGATTGGTCTCGACTACTATGATGGCGCTGTTCCAATGGCGTGGAGGACCGATGTCTTCGCATATCAAGCGAGTGGTATTACAAGCCAAGGGCGAAGTGCTTCTCTAGATTCTTCGATGACCATGACCAATGCAAGGTATGCTGTCCAATCCAGTTTCATCACAGGCACTTCACTAGACTGGGGTACAACCTCAGGCTTCGATGCTTCTGTACTTGTACTCAATGTTGGTGTCGAGAACTTCTTTGCCCCCAGCATTAATTCACTCGATCCTGATGGAGGCGAAACACTCGGTCCTGAACCGTTCACCATTTCCTGGACGGCCTCAGATCCAAACGCGGATCCAGGTGATTCACCATCACTTGGTGAAACTCTCGGCTTTTCCGTTGAAGTCAGCAACGACTCTGGACTCACATGGAAGGTCGTCACCTATGGAACAACTTTGAACAGCATCACCTACGATCCCAATAGTGCCTACTACGGTCTTGGCGCCAGCGAAATGTGGCGTGTCCGTGTGAACTGTACAGACGGTATGTTCACCGTAAGCCGTATCTCCTCTGCGGACTTCACTGTACTACCAGAGATTATCATCGCGCCACCACCATACGAGCTCTATGTTGTCATCGCTGTGATTGTCATTGTGGTCATCATCTTGTTGGTCACATGTCTCCTCAAACGACGACAAACAGCTGCCAAGTAAAACTCAACAAGGGGGTTCACACCCCCTTTTCTCTTCTTTTTTTTCGCTTACCACTTTGCGAATGCGTTTGCTAATTTTCGGCTCAGATTTCTCTTGATAGTAGGGAAGGATTAAAACACAGTATGTAACTCTGTGCATACTGGTGGATTTTAGTGCCAGGACGCATTTCTCGGATTGGAGTGTTTCTTGTAGCGCATCTCATTTCTGGAATACTTACTTTCCTAGCCATGTATGGCGTTGCGAATGTGGGAATTGCCTTCCAGATAATTCTGCTTGAAGTCATCCCACCATATGCCTGGTTACTCGCAATCCTCCTCCTCTATTCTTGGGTTCTAACTCTCCTCATTTTACCAATACAGGCAGGTGTACAAATTTGGAGTCTTTTACGATTTGAACCCACACCTGTCCTTCTAAGCTACTACTTCGAATACGATATGACTTCGAATCTCCCTCACCGCTTTCTTGATCCCGTCCAAAGCCGAATCGGTCTCGTTTCTGTCCTTTTCCTTATAATTGGGGGCTTAGTGGCTTGGCCTTTATATTCCTTTTATGGCGCATTTCTCCTCATTGCCCGTTTTGGTCCAATATTATTAACCTTAGACTTTATCATCCTCTTCATACAAGGTCTAGCGGTAGGTGCTTCTGCAGTCTTTGTTGCATATTTTCTGCTTGCTTCATTTGGAGTGCTATTTCTCCAATGGCGTCGAAGAGGACGTTAAATTTACAAAATGGGATTATGCCAATGACTTACTTAGTAATTCACCTAGTTTTCGTATCCCGGTATCAATTACTTCCGAAGTATTATAGGAGTAGCTGATACGCATTGTGTTCAAGGCTCGTTCTACAGGCGCGAGTTGACCATGCTCGGGAAGGTAACTAAGTCCCATTAGTGGGTAAAAAGCAACTCCTGGAACATAGATGATATCATTCGGGAGTGCAACCTGTTCGAGAAACTCTTTTGCATCAAAAGTCTTGTCTTCACTTTCCCACCAAATGAAGAATCCCCCTGTGGGATCTGTACGGTTTCCAGCAGGGAAAGTATCATCAATAGCTTTCCGCATGGCATCAGCGCGGTGCTTGTACGTTTCTAGCGCTTTTGGCAGTACATCATCAATGTACTTACGGTAATACACATCAAGCATGCGTTGAACTATCGTAGGGCTGCAGAGATCTAGAAAGCCTTTGTCCTTATTGATCTGCTCCTGAACTTTAGGTGGGAACACACTATATCCAATTCGGAGAACCGCAGCTTCCTTACTACTAGTTCGTAGATACGCGACATACTTATTCTCAGTATCTAAGGCTTTGATAGGCTTATGTCGGGGTTCTCGGAATTGAATTTCACGATAAGCTCCATCTTCAACGATAATGGTGTGATGTTCCATGGCGAGGTTGAACAAGGCTTCTCGTCGTTTTTGAGGAATGGTTGTACCCTTAGGGTTATCCGAATCCGGCACCAGGTAAATCATCTCAGGCTTTTTCCCAAGTTCCTTCTTACAGCACTTAATGGCTTCCTCAAAATATTCAGGAATAGCACCCTGCAAATCGGTCGGCACAGTCACTATTTGTGCGCCAAGCTTCACTGCCGGAACCAGAAACCCTAGGTAGGCAGGACTGGTGGTTAGAATTATGTCACCTCGATCAATGCACGTGTCAATCATGGCATACAAGGCTTGTTGTGAACCAGTAGTTATGACGATGTTGTCTTCTGGTTTTTCACTAGGTAATGTGATACCATCTTTTTTGACAAGCCGTTGGGCTAGAGTTTTCCGGAGAAAAGGTTTGCCACTGGTCGGTCCATAATTGAAGTCGTCTATCACGCGTTCTTCATTTCCTGCCTTAATCTCTGAGAGCTGCTCATTTCCCAGATTGATGAGGATTTCTGCTAATGTTTTGATAGGCAAGGCGCCAGGCTTCCCACCCCCAAAATAGTATGGGACATTATACTTGAGCAATCGACGAATTTCAGATTCAGGGATAAATGAAGTCCAAGTGGCGAAATCATAAGGCTCCTTACTCATACACAATTCACGCTCATTCTTGAAGGATGCTCTTCAGTACTGTATCCTTATGGCTTTTCTACACTAGGGTGGTTCAAAAAGGGGGATTATTGTTCAAGCTTTTCAATTATCTGTTCAGTAAGAATACGAAAAGCGTCTTCAACTTTATCTCCACTCATGGCGCTGGTCTCAATGAAAGCGCATCCATAGCGCTCAATCCACTCGTCAATGTCTGGTTGCTTTATTGCACGTTTCTTTTTCAAGTCGGATTTGTTACCAATAAGTAGAATTTCAACATCACCGGCGTGTTCTCGAATTTCTCGCATCCACTCTTCGATTGATTCTAATGTCTCTGGTCGTGTTAGGTCAAAAACCAGCATCGCGCCATCGGTTTGTTTGTAGAAACTTGAACGATAAGGCGCAAATCGTTCCTGGCTTGCAATATCCCAGATGATGAGTCGAGCGACCTTCTCCTCTAATTCGATGATTTTGTAAGCAAAGTCGACACCAATTGATGCCTTGTATTCGCGTTCAAACCGGTTTTCAACATATTTTAGAATAATACTGGTTTTGCCTACGGCTGGGTCACCAACAAGAAGTATCTTGAACTCGTAATAAGGCTGCTTGCCCATTTTTACTACACCCAACGCTAATTGTACGATATACTCTTTCTTATTAAATTAGTAGTAACAGACAATCTTTCAAATCTTCTCTAAAGGATTACTGGATGCTAAAAAGGATCTTGGCTCTATATTAGATCAATTTAATGACTCCTCCTGAGCTAAGTCCACTTTCCAGCTTTTTGTCCTAAAGAAATCATAAAAACTTGCTTCAACAACTGTCAGTTCAATAGGAGTTAGATTTCGTTCACGCAATGCCTGTATCAAATCAGGTATCCGTTCATGTGGGTCTTCAACGAAGACTTTAAGGCTCCCGCGTCCAGATCGAATTGCAGTTTCTATGAAGGGAACTTCTTTGACTTGGCGAATAGCATCTTCTGAGAGGCGGCTGAAGGTGATTTCAATAGCTTCGCCCCGCCCAGTGAGTGATTGAATCAGTTCATCTGGATGCCCTTGAAGTGAAATCTGACCCTTTTCTAATAGCACAACACGACTACAATATTCGACAACTTCTAAGTCATGGGATATGAGAACCATCGAAGTACCAAAGTGATAATTGAGTTGTTTTAAATAATTTAGGAGTTCGTGGCGGAGATGTGCATCAAGCCCTGTGGTGGGTTCATCAAGCAAAAGGATTGGAGGTTGGTGAATGAGGCCTACACAGATAGAAACGCGTTTTCGTTCACCACCACTTAAGAATTTGACAGGTTTATGCATTAAATCTTCGTCGAATCCAAGGATGTCTAAAAGCTCAATGGCTCGTCGTTTAATCTCTCTTCCTTCAAGTGCATACATTCGACCAAAGAAATGAGCGTTTTCTAGCGCAGAAAAGGGGAAATATAAGCTTTGGTCCTCATGCTGGGGGACATATCCTGTTGCGTAATGGATGGCCGCGGCTTCTTTTTTCACATCATATCCTGCAATTCGAGCAGCACCTCGATACGGTTTAAGTTGTGCTGTCATGACGCGCAGACACGTAGTTTTCCCTGAGCCTGATGCACCAATAACACCCAGAATTTCGTTTTCTCTTGTGTAGAAGGTTACATCTTGGAGAATGCTGGTTCTCCCAATTCGAACGGAGGTATGGTCAAACTCGATTATTTTTGGTGCTTTTTCTTGAGTGTTCATCATTTAACCCCCGTTTCCTTCGCCAACTCTCGAAGCCTCTTGATCATCGTTTCTAGTCTATTGACTGGTTCACCTGATGTTACTCGAAGTTTCTCAATTCGATCCATGCGGCGATTAGTAAGAGTCCATTCGATTTCACGAATTAAGGCATGGGTGGTGTTCAGCGTATTGTCGATATTTTGGATTATCTGTTCATCTAAAGTTGGTGTCCGCATTCGTCGACGTCGTCGGTGCTGATTTGTAAAGTATCCGCCTATGACGAGAATTGCTAGCAGAGTAATGAGAAAAATTTGGATTGTCATAAAGTATAGATAATCGGGTTCAAGTGGTGGTGGCGGTTCTTCTAGTGGGGGAATGTAGTAGAAATGCATGAATATCGACGAACTTGCATATCTTCCGGGAGTGGTGAAAACTATGATTGAGAAAGTCTGTGGTTTGGTCTCGGTCTCTTCGAGTCCTGTCCAATTGGCAAAAAGGAAGGAGCCATATCGCCCCTCCTTCACTTCAAAAGCGATGAAAAAGGTTTGAGTTCGATTTGGGAGAACATAGACAACGAACATGTCTAATCCTTCTACGCCACCTCCAGTGACGTTATGTGCATCAATGATGAAGCCTGCATCATTGCCAATGTAGAAGGAATCATTTGTACCACCTGTAATCCGAATAGTAAGCGTAAGTGTCCGTCGAAAGAGATGATGAATCGTCTGGTTGACAAATCGTAGGTTATCAAGTCGGTAAAGATGTGTGTTTCCAAAAATCGCCGAACAACCAATCACTAAGAGTTCTTTACTATCCTCATTCAGATAAGTGCCAAAGGGTGTGCCATTGACCCAGGCAAAAGGCTGTGCACTTCCTGTTGCTGTTAGTACTGTTCCGTCAATAGTAGTGATGCTATTTACACCAACAGTAAATGGATGGGAAGGAAGCAGTTCTGTTGTATTCGACCCTGTAACAATGCCTCCCACTTGAATACTTTGGTTGTAAAGCAATTGATTGAGTGCAGTGTGGTTTGAAGATCCAGGGTGATCCACTAAAACGAGGACTTTGAAACCTGATTCGATAAATTCAGAAATTGCCAAGGTTTCGTTAGGTGTAAATCCTTTCTCGGGATCACAGATGACGAGTCCATCAAATAGTTGCAGGACGGTTGAATTGATTTCAGAGATAAGTGGAATATCAACAAGGTTCAGTTGGGCCGCTGAAAACAACTCACGTAAACGAGAATAACCCGTGATGAGGCTATCTCCGATTTCGTTGAACAAGGATAAGAGTTCATCAAAGTCAATATCTGTTAAATCAAAATCCTCAAGGTTGGCAAAGTCCAATCCTTGATTGTGTATTGAATCAAACAGAATAACCGCTTTGGGATAGGTCACATTTATTACAAAGGGTAAAATGAATTGCCAGCCGTCAGAAGCACTCAAAACAATGTTTCCGAAATACGGACCTGCTTCAATGAAGGTAGGTATAAAAATTGTAAACTGGAATTGAGTACCTCCTACGATATCTGTTATCTCATTCGGATAAATCTCTGGATGAGTCTCCCAATTACTGATATTGCGGTCAATGGGAAAATTAAAAGAACTATCATACAAGGCTTCAATGCTAATGGAGAGGGCGTCAATCGGCGTGGTCGTCAGTAACGTAAAATTGTAGATAGCATAATCATTCGGGAAATTCAAAGTCATTGGACCAAAGGGAAGATTGGTAGGGAGGAACATCCGTAAACGTGGAGGAGAACTAATGAAGACATCACGGTAAAGGAGGTTATCTAGTGGATACCGATCTGTAGGGATGGTTGGGGTGATCAAATCAAAATCAATTGAGGGTGAAACAATCCAACCAGCAAAATAAATGTCTGTCACTTCGGGGTTCCATTCCACTTCGAGTGCTTGGAATTGAAAAGGCATGAATATCCCGAGTTGAAAATATCGAGCAAATATGGCTCCACCCTGTGGCTGCGATCGGTTAGTAAAATACGCAGCTAGTGAATCAACTCCTGTATCCCCGATATTGAGAACCGTGACGGAAGTTTGATAGGTGGAATTTGTGGTTCCTGCTCTGGGAATCGTAGGACGAATCATGCAAAGGTCTGTTAATTGGGAGAGTACCGTCGAGTTCTCTGTGTGATTAATCCCATGGACTAAGGCAGTGAAATTTCGACCAAAGCCAAGGGTCATTGAAACATTCAAAGCGGAAGCACCTGCGGAAAGGTTACCAAGACGCCATTGAGAACCAAAGCCTATGCCTTCATCGCTGACATGCGTTGTTGCTCCTGAGAGCGTTTCGTTTTGAACATTATCACCGACTTCGTCGAAGGAACCAACTTGAAAACCAGTGAAGGGCGTTGATGCATTAATGCCAATATATTGGTCAACTCGTGTGGTCTCATTCTCAGGTAAAACGTCACCATAGATATGGAATAGATGAGAGGTTGTATTGTAGAAGCCCTGTTGAATGGAGGTGTTGTTTGCTCCACTGAAAAGATCAAAGTTCCATTCGCTGTATAACCGAATATTGGTGACATTTTTCGATCCGATGTTAAGTAGGAAAAAGGAAAAACGAAATGCATTGGCTGACGGGCTAGATGCGATCTGCCAAGTTTCAATTCGAGGAATGATAAGCAAGTCGTTATATGAGAGGATCCCTGTAGCACGGACATAATTTCCATAAGGAAGATCTGTCCAGTGAAATTCCTGTTCGACATCCAGAAAAGTGAAGGGGATCGGATCGCTGTCAGCTATAGCCAGATGGAACAATCCGAAGAGCATATGGAACAGTGACATGTTCGTAATTGTACTCAGCACAAGTGCTCCAATAGCTGTTGAATATCCACTCAGAAGAAGGGTCACATTTTCACCAGGCGCTTCACTGATAAGCATCCCATAATAGGGAAGTCCAATACCAACACTTCGTGGACGAAAATCTGTAGGAAAGGGATTGTGTAGAACTGCTAATTCATCATATGCTTTGGAGGTGTTAAGTAATCCAGTTCCTTCGATATTTGGGCCCAGCCCCAGCGCTTTAGTGCCTTTCCTAATACTTATCCCGACAGCTTCAGGAGTGGCGAATCGGTTTCCTTCAAGGAGAAGACAAGCTGCTCCTGCGGTAATTGATGCAGAGGCAGCAGTTGTACTTGCCTGGGTGTAGTTCTCGTTGATTGGGATCCCAAAGCTTCCACCTCCAAGGAACTCCAAATCCTCAGGAGTGAGGTCAATTGAAAAGTTACCAATTTCAGTTGGAAAAATATTGTATAATGATGACGAAATAATATCAACACCGGGTGCAATAAAATCTGGTTTAGTGCGAAAATCAAAGGTGGGGCCCCGACTACTAAAGTCTGGCACTGCTCCTGTCTGGGTGTCATAAGCACCGACTGTGAGGGCGGATAGGACTTCACCAGGAGACATAATGGTTAGATGATTTGGGCCTTGGTCTCCTGCTGCACAGACCACAAGAATACCTTGCGATGTCGCTGTTCTCACAGCTTCTGATAAGGGATCTCCAGGTAAACCTAAAGTTGAGAAGGGTAATAAGATGATGTCGGCCCCATTTGTAATGCTCCACTCAATTCCACGAATAATCCATGAAGAATAGCCTGTTCCATCACCCAGAAGGACTTTTGCACTCATTAGCTGGGCTCCTGGTGCAATACCCGAATAGTTTCCCCCTGACGCAAATCCGGTTCCGGCGACAAGTCCTGCACAATACGTGCCGTGGCCATTCAAATCAAACGGAAAGGGGTCGCCTTCTGTAAATGCGATTTGTGCCACTACTTTGGGATCGTTTGTAGTTTCATTATCGTCCATATCGTCAAGATCCGGATGTGTGGTGTCAATTCCTGTATCTAAAATCGCAACAACGGTATTTGATCCATTAAAACCTAGGTCGTATAGGCGGTTTGCACTAATTGCGTCTTTGGGGTGGGTATAACCATTTGGCGGTTGGAGGGTTGCTGGGAGGGTGGTTTGGGGGAGGTCTAATTGGACTTGGATATCTGTCCAGATTTTTTGAATGTAAGGCAAACCAGCGATGTTTTCCAATTCGCCAACAGTCGTTTGAAATGATATTGCATGGATTAATTGGTGGTAGGCTTTGATTCTTGATTTGGATGCAATTTGTAAAATTGCTTGCTGCGCGGTTTTCCAATCAGATTCTTCGGTTAATTGGGCAATTGCATCTATAGCGAAATTGGGGTCTTCAGAAGAAGAAAGAAGTCTAACCAGCGATTCGGACAGTTTGGATTCAATTGGTAAAGCATCAGAAAGGGATTGAATATTCGAAAAGGATAGCTGGTATGCAGAAAACAGAATGGTCACTAAGCACATCGAAATGATAGGGACACTTGAATGGTTTCTAAAAATCCGCTGCTTCTGATGTTTTACACGTTGCACGCGAGGTCACACCTCCATTTGGCGTCCCGTGATGAGAATGAAGTAATCCGTCATATCGACACCCATTTTTGGTTTGACACTCTTGATTTGGACGTTTTGGATTTGTAGTGCGCGGACAACGCGTTCAGACATTTCGATTAGGGGAATCTCAGAAAATACTTTGATGAGTTCCCCCCGCTCTAAGACATGGATAATATCCTTTACGTCTTTGAGTAAAGCTGCGATTCCGGGTCGTGGCTGTTGAAGAATGATGCCTACAGCATATCCTTTTCCAGGAAGCGATGCTTTGAGTTCCGCAGGGCTTCCATACGCAACCAAGCTGCGTTCCCGCATGAATACAGCTACAGTGTCACAATATTCCGCTTCTCCTGGATAATGTGTAACTACGATCATGCTAGTGCCATATTCTTGGTTGAGATAATCAAGATAATCCCATAACTCACTCCGCATATCAGGATCTAATCCTGAGGTAGGTTCATCGAGGATCAACAGCTGTGGACGATGAACCATCGCAATCGAAATAGAAGCGCGACGCTTTTCTCCTCCGGATAAAGTTCGGACGCTTTGATTTCCCTTTTCGAAAATGCCCATTTCCCGTAGGAGAACTTTTCCTCTCCGAACAAGTTCTTGTTCTGGAATTCCATATTGTTTACCGAATTCCACGATGTTCTCCAGCGGTGTAAAATTTTGATACATATATCCTAGGTCTTGGGGGACAAAGCCAAAGATAGGTTTCACCTGTTTGCGTTGAGTTGACTTTATCCCGCCAATTAAGACTTGACCCCGCGAGGGGGTAATATCACCAATAAGCGCACGGATAGTAGTTGATTTCCCCGACCCTGATTCACCAATTATTCCCATGATTTTTCCGCTGGGAAGTTTGAACGTGACATCACGAATGATATCGAAGTTGTTGTCAACCGTAACCGTTAGCTCCTCTGCTACAATGACGTTTTCTACCTTCCCACGGGTTCGGGCATATGCAGGAGTAAACAACATCTTCCGTGCAAGTACATCAGGTACAATACTAATTAACTCCCGCATGATTTCTGGGGCGGTTTCTCGCCCCCCGATAGTATACACTTGGGCTGATCTCCCTGCAGCACTTGAAGGGAGTGTGGTGCGGAGTTCAAGGAGTCCAACACGCAGTCGTTCCATTCGGGCATTGGTTACTGTGCCTTCGATAAAAACCTCAGATTCATCCTTACCAATCCCCCAGATTTTTGCATCTACTTCAGTGTAATCAAGCAAATCTTGAACGCGTTTTACTGCATGATCAATTTCCTCACCATCATAGTAGAAGTCATCATGGATATTTCGACGAAGCCAATTCATGAGGACTAATTGTTTAGCTGCAATTTCCTCACTTTCCGTTCTATCTGAACCCACTGTTAAAACTGTTCCAACTAGCTCTTCTGGTCCCTCCTGAACGGAATTCACAAGGAGGGCAATCCGTCGTCGCCGACCTCGGCGTACAATGTTCAGGACTCGTCCTTCAACAATAATCGCTTGGTTGGTGAGCCGAACCTGACCTTTGACTTGGGTGTGGATTTCTCGGTCACTCCGTTCCTCAATCCAATCCAATGCATCATCAAATCGGGAACCTGCGAAGTAATTCTTTTCCACGAAAACCGGTATATCAGTTAACTGTTCCATCCTGATCACCCCCCTCAGATTTATGCAAGGGTTCGCTTCCTCCATAAGACGAGAATAGCAATCACAGTACCACCGAGAATATAGATGAGAATGCGGACAAGCTCCTCCCCACCTGCAATCAAGGGAAGTCCCTTGAAGGCTGTTTCCTGAATTAGGCGCATCCCCAGATTCATTGGAAGAAAATCTGAGATGATTCCCACGTCAATGAACATCCCGCTGAGAATCATCATGCCTAACAGCAAGAAGAGAAATCCCTGGTTTGCCTGAAGCCGTGAAGTAGAAAATGAAGAGATTACTACACCAGATACAGCCCCTGCTAGTGCCATCAAACTTACAATGATTCCCAAAGTCAACAGATCCGTTCGGAGATTCAGCTGGAATCCAACAATCCAAAGGATTAGAAGCAACAACCCCTGAATCATTCCAATAATCGTATATGCCACAATCTTTCCCAAAACCACTTCCACCTTGCTCGTTGGTGTCAGTAGCATCCGCCGAAGCGGGATATCACCCACAATTGATTGACAAGAAATCAACGCGATTGCCATAAAGATACAAAAGACGACCAAAAACGCCCCCACCTGTATGGCCAGAACATCACCTTCTGGCACAAATTCCACCTGAGGAATGGTGAGAATATCGCTCCGAATCCACCCTAGTCTCTCCCGAAATAGCAAAGACGCCGTCGTTACCGAAACAATAGCTTCTCCTTGACCTCGCAACTGGGTGTTACTCGTGTGCACATCAACAAAGGTTGGCAAATTCATCGCCAGTGCATGCTCAAAACCATCAGGAATCACAATATACGCATCCACCTCATTGAGAAACAACGCAATGTATGCTTCCGATGAGTTTGCATACACAAGCACTGTCACCCCATCTAGACTTGCTAGGGTCGCCGTAAAATTCTCGGATAAATCCAGCCCTGGATATGTATCTGTTGTATCCAAATCCACCACTCCAAACACCATCGGCACTGTCTCCGTTTGAATATCATTTTGCTGAATTGCTAACGCGAGAGTACCAATGGTTAAAACTGGTAAAAGAAAAACTAAGAGCATAGCAGTGCGATCTTTGATGATGGTTTGAATTTCTTTTCGAGTGAGTGCGATGATTCGTCTAAGTGGTTCAAGGGAACTCATGGCAGTTAATCCCGGCTTGACTAACCGAATACTCCATAAAGATTTTTGGCTAAGACGGGGTTTCGCCCAAAGGTTTTTTTGGTATCTTTCAAAGGGTCAGTGTAGCAGTACCTTTCCTCACACTATAAGATAATATGGTGAGTAGCGATTATGCGGGACGAACGACCACCAAGTAAACCAGCGGATGTAGTTGCTTGGGCAAAGCGATGGCAACCTAAATGGGCGACCCGCATCACTTTTCCTGAAAACGCTTTTCTAGTAAGTCTCTTTGATTTCGTGAACCGGACTGATGATCTTGACGTAACAATTCTTATTGGAAACCATCGGCTACTCCTGCGATTTGATCATGCATATGATCCGGAAGGGTTTCAGTATTCGCTTCAGCTTCCCGATTTAGACGCTTCCATTGATATTGTACCTTACAAACCCGATTATGGGGTTTTAAAGAAACGCACCTTCATGAGTCGAGCAAAGGAATTTGATCGGTTTATCCAGAATGAGCTGTTACGCATGCCAGCTGAACATAAGGGTAACCAAATCCGTACTCTAGAAGAGGTCATGAAACTCCTGAATTTCTCCCAAGAGGTTATTGAGATTACCTGCGAAACGCTGTTTGGAAACCCCGATCCCACGAAGTACCGATATTTGAACAATCCCGTGTCATTTCTCAATCTCCAAAATGGCTGGATTGTTGTTCCCAACGAGTCGGTGACAATTAAATTGAATCTGGGGGTTGAATATGAACATGTGTTTCGGCTCTCATACCGATTTGACGCTAAGGAAGGGCCGGTAGTTGAAGATTATCAAAAATACAAAACGGCTCTTCAACGATTGTCTGCTCAAACTATTCGCCGTGTGTTTTCAAACCTTGGAACGTACACTTCCATAATTCATAACCCGTTCTTCAGTGATATCAGTCAGCGATTTCCCGTTCGATATGTGGCTTTGAATAATGGTTTACTGGTTGCATCTCTGGGTGAAGGATCGGATTGGGAGAAGGGAACCTTTGAATTCTATAAACCCGTGGAGAGAAAAGAACGCCTTTTTGGTCTATTAGAATCTGGATTTACCCATTAACACTTTTGTCGGATAAATATGACTAATAGTAAGAAGTGAATAGTTTGGGTAACACTTCCTGTTTCTCCTACAGTTATCAATAAGGTTCCTGAGGAAATCCCGATCTGAAATATCCTTCCCTCCTCAGGTGAAGTTGACACCCAGAAAGGAACTCTTCCTAATTCATGATTGTTCAGCGTCATATTTCTAAAGATTCGGTTAACAAGCAATTCTGCGCATAAATTATCAATGGGGGGTGGAAATTGTAGGGAAATGTTAAGAATAACTTCTGTTTCCATTTTAGATATACAGGTCCATCTAAAATGTGCATTATGAGTTTGATTAAGAATTATCATGCGAGATTCATTACAACTCGTCAATGTGCCAAGGCTTGTGATATCTTCATCTACGAGCAACCAAGACACACCACTGGCAGAATATTCAGCAAAAGTTCCTATTTGAATCCATTCAGCGTCGTTTTTAGTAATCGCAAACCCTTTAAT